>JAJXUC010000062.1 GCA_021783435.1 Pseudomonadota bacterium
TGTGGAGTTGCACGTCGTCCAAGCGTTCAATGGTCTCGGGCAAACGCGACCACTCGTCTTCGGTGAGTTGCCCGGTTCGCAGATGCGATTGGTCGATGCGCCCCATCGAGCCCACAATGCGCAGAACGAGCTGTGAGGCCCCCATTTCCATGCTGAACACGGCAACCGGCAACTGTTCATTGACCGCCACATGCTCGGCGATATTGAGGGCAAAGGAGGTCTTCCCCATCGACGGACGACCGGCGATGATCACAAGGTCGCCCGCTTGCATCCCCGCCGTCATGCGATCAAGATCGGCAAACCCCGTGGCCACGCCGGTGATGTCGGAACCGCCGTGCTCGGAGAGCTGCTGCACGCGGTCCAGCAATTCACCCAATAGCTGTTTCATTGGCTGGAAACCCGCCTTGCCGCGTGCCCCATCTTCCGAAATAGCAAAGATCCTCGACTCGGCCTCGTCGAGGATCTGCTGCACTGCCCTGCCCTGCGGGTTGAGCGCACTTTGCGCAATCTCGTCACTGATCGTGACGAGATTGCGCAAGATGGCGCGCTCGCGCACGATCTCCGCATAGCGGCGGATGTTGGCCGCACTCGGTACCCCCTGGGCCAGGCTATTGAGGTAAACCAGTCCACCGCAAGATTCGGCCTGCCCATGCAACTGCAAGGCTTCGAGGACCGTAATGACATCGGCAGGTTTGGTCGCCTGGATTAATCCACTGATGGCTTGGTAGATCAGCCTGTGTTCATGGCGATAGAAAAAATTGACGTGCAGGATATCTGCGACGCGATCGAAAGCCTGATTGTCGAGCAGCAGGCCTCCGAGCACCGATTGCTCAGCCTCCGCTGAATGCGGCGGTGTACGCAAACCTTCGATTGCGGAATCCATCAGGGCAGACATGACGATGACTTTACCAGTGAGGCGGGAACGGCAAGGCAAACAAGATTCAGGGACAAAAAAGCCGCGCATCAGCGCGGCTTGATCGTCGAAGCGTGGCGCCTCAAACGTGCTCGCCTAGCACCGAGACGGTGATGCTCACGGTCACGTCGGTGGCCAAAGACACCTCAACCGCATGATCACCCACGGCCTTGAGAGGGCCGTTCGGCATACGCATCGCGGCCTTCAGCACGGTGAAGCCCTGCTTACCGAGAGCCTCGGCGATATCGTGATTGGTCACCGAACCGAACAGGCGGCCGTCGACGCCGGCTTTCTGGACGAGTTGAACCGTCATGCCTTCCATTTTCTTGGCCAGTTCCTGGGCAGCGGCGAGTTTCTCGGCGGCCAACTTTTCCAATTCGGCGCGCTTGGCTTCGAATTCGCGCAGGGCTTGTGCCGTCGCGGTACGTGCCTTGCGTTGGGGAATCAGGAAATTACGGCCGTAACCGTCCTTGACCTTGACCACATCGCCGAGGTTGCCGAGATTGGTCACTTTTTCAAGCAGGATGACTTGCATGGGATGTCCTTTGCTATTCAGCTCTTGTGCTGGTCGGAGAACGGCATCAGAGCCAGGAAACGGGCGCGCTTGATGGCGGTATTGAGCTGGCGCTGGTAAATCGCGCGCGTACCAGTCAGGCGTGCTGGAATGATCTTGGCGTTCTCGGCCAGGAATTCGCGCAAGGTGTCCAGGTCCTTGTAGTCGATGTGCTCGACGCCCGCGACGGTGAAGCGGCAAAAACGCTTGCGCTTGAACAGCGATGACTGCTGGTTGCGCTTGGGTTTGTTCTTACGATCGGTTTTCTTGAAAAAGGCCATGTTCAGGCTCCTCAATCCATTCGGTGATGTTCAGTTTGAGTGTTCGAGATCCGCGACGATTGGGCATCAGGAATCCAGCGAGTCGCAAAGTCTGGCCTGCCTGCACATCTTGGAGCTTGCGGGCCATGTCGGCGAAGGCCACGCCTTGCAAGTCCAGTTCGATGTGCTGCGCATGTGCGCCGACATGCTGAGTCGATGCATGGGTCAAACGCAGATCCAGGACTTCGACGCCGGCAGGCGTATAGCGCAGACCACTGCGCTCGACAACTGCCGCGAGTATCTCGAGTCGGTTGATGCTCAGGCAACTTGCTCCGGCTGCGCTTTGCGTGCCTCTTCGCGCTCGACCGAGCGCATCATGATGGAGGGCTGGGTTTCAGCCTTGTCCATCTTGACGATCAGGTGGCGCAGCACCGCGTCGCTGAACTTGAAACTGTGCTCGAGCTCCTGCAGCACGTCCTGGTTGGCCTCGATGTTCAAACACAGGTAGTGAGCCTTGGCCAGCTTCTGGATCTGATAGGCCATCTGGCGGCGTCCCCAATCCTCGAAGCGGTGAACCACGCCTCCCTTGCTGGTGACAACACCCTTGTAGCGCTCGACCATGGCGGGAACCTGCTCGCTCTGGTCAGGATGGATGATGAGAACGATTTCATAATGACGCATAGGGACTCCTTATAACCCGCTTGGGGCTTCTTTACGGATAAAGCCACCCGGGGCGTCAGGCCCGGTGTGGCAAAGAAACGTTTGATTATAGATCACTGCAACGGCTTGCCGGCCAGTGCTTGCCAGGTCGCAACCACGGTATCCGGATTGAGCGAGATCGACCCGATGCCCTGCTCCATCAGCCACTGTGCCAGATCCGGGTGATCCGACGGCCCCTGGCCGCAGATGCCGATGTATTTACCGTCGACCCGACACGCGTCGATCGCCTGCTTGATGAGCGCCAGCACGGCCGGATCGCGTTCATCGAAGGCCTCGGCCACGAGTCCGGAATCGCGGTCCAGACCGAGCGTGAGCTGGGTCAGGTCGTTGGAGCCGATCGAGAACCCATCAAAGAACTTCAGGAAATCAGATGCCAGCACGGCATTCGATGGCACCTCGCACATCATGATTAGGCGCAGGCCGTTCTCGCCGCGCTTGAGGCCATTGCGGGCCAACAATTCGACAACGCCCTGCGCTTCGGACAAGGTGCGCACGAACGGCACCATGACTTCCACATTGGTCAAACCCATCTCGTCGCGCACGCGCTTGAGCGCAATGCACTCCATCTCGAAGCTCTGCGCAAAATCAGGCGAGACATAGCGCGACGCTCCACGAAAGCCCAGCATGGGATTCTCTTCATCGGGCTCGTAGCGCGACCCGCCAATCAGCTTCTTGTACTCGTTGGATTTGAAGTCCGACAGGCGAACAATGACCGACTTGGGATAGAAGGCCGCGCCGATGGTGGCGATGCCCTCGGTCAACTTGTCGATGTAAAACGCACGCGGACTCGCATGACCGCGCGCCACGCTCTCCACGGCCTTCTTCAGATCGGCGTCGACATTGGGATATTCAAGCACTGCGCGCGGATGCACGGCAATATTGTTGTTGATGATGAACTCCAGTCGCGCGAGTCCAACGCCGGCATTCGGGATCTGCGAGAAATCGAATGCCAGCTGCGGGTTGCCGACATTCATCATGACCTTCAGCGGGATGTCGGGCATCTCGCCGCGCTTGACTTCGCTCACGGCGGTTTCCAGCAAACCCTCGTAAACAATTCCCGTATCACCTTCGGCGCAAGACACCGTGACCAGCATGCCATCTTTGAGCAACTCGGTGGCATCACCACAGCCCACGACGGCAGGAATGCCCATCTCACGCGCGATGATCGCGGCGTGACATGTGCGGCCTCCTCGATTCGTGACGATGGCCGAAGCTCTTTTCATGACCGGCTCCCAGTTCGGGTCGGTCATGTCGGTCACCAGGATGTCGCCCGCCCGGACCTGGTCCATTTCGGCGACGGAGTTCACCACGCGGACCGGACCGGCGCCGATCTTCTGGCCGATGGCGCGTCCGGTCACAAGAGCCGCGCTCTTTTGCATCAAGGTATAACGCTGCTCGATGCGTCCCTGGGCACGCGACTTGACGGTTTCCGGGCGGGCCTGCAGGATGTAGAGATGCCCATCCTTGCCATCCTTGCCCCATTCGATATCCATGGGCCTGCCGTAATGCTGTTCGATGGTCAGCGCGAATTTCGCCAGTTCCGTGACCTCGGCATCGCCCAGGCTGTAGCGGTTGCGCAGTTCCGAAGGCGTATCCACGGTCTGCACGAGATGCGCGGAGCCAGGGGGCGCGAATTCCATGCGAAGCAGCTTGGACCCCAGATTTCGACGAATGACGGCGGATTTGCCTGCGCGCAGTGTGGGCTTGAAGACATAAAACTCATCCGGGTTCACCGCACCTTGCACCACGGTTTCACCAAGACCGTAGGAGGACGTGATGAAGACGACGTCCTCGAAGCCGGACTCAGTGTCCAGCGTGAACATCACGCCGGCCGCGCCCAGATCGCTGCGCACCATGCGCTGGATACCCGCCGACAAGGCCACCTGGTGATGCTCGAAGCCCTGGTGAACGCGGTAGGAAATGGCGCGATCATTGAACATGGAGGCGAACACATGCCTCACCTTGTCGAGCACGGCATCCATGCCCGTGACGTTCAGATACGTTTCCTGTTGCCCGGCGAAAGAGGCATCGGGTAGATCCTCGGCCGTCGCGGAAGACCTGACGGCAAAGCTGGCATCGGGTTGGTCGGCCGCGAGTTTGCCGAAATGCTCGCGAACGGAGTTCTCAAGTCCGGCCGGCAGCGGCGTTTCCAGCACCCACTGGCGGATACTCGCACCTGTACTGGCCAGGGCGCGCACGTCGTCAGCATTGAGCTGATCGAGAGCCCGCCTGATCCGCACATCAAGCCCGCCCTGCTGCAAAAACTGGCGGAAAGCGTAGGCCGTGGTGGCAAATCCCCCCGGAACGCGCACGCCGCTTGCCGTGAGCTGGCTGATCATTTCGCCGAGGGATGCATTCTTACCGCCGACCACATCGACATCCTGCATCCTCAACCGCTCGAATGGCACCACCCAATCGGTGTCGCGAAAGCGCACCTGGCTTTGATTTGACATGAACAACCCTCAATAGAATGAAAGAAAACTGGGCAAGTCCTGCCACGACTAGGCAAACACGGGGGCTGCATGTGTTGTTCGTCCTGTTCTGATGCAGTCATCAAGTGTTCGCAGATGCGCGCTGGTGCTAAGCCGTGCGGGCGGGTCTATGCCTGGGATTCTAGGCCCAGGTTCTCTTTTTGATGCAACGCGACATGCCCAATCCTTCCGTGTTCTTCGTCTCCGACGGCACCGGGATCACTGCCGAAACCTTCGGCAACGCGATCCTGGCGCAGTTCGATGCCCATCCGCACCGCGTGCGCTTACCTTTCGTCGACACGGTCGACAAAGCCCATCAGGCGGTCGAGCGCATCAACCACGCCGCGCGCAACGAAGGCCGCCCACCCATCGTGTTCATCACTCTCGTAAATGCGGATGTCTTGCAAGTCATTCGGGAATGCAATGGCTTGGTCCTGGACATGTTCACGACGTTTGTCGAGCCGTTGGAGACGGCATTCGGCATCAAGTCGAACCATCGCATCGGGCAGTTCTCCGAAGTCACGAACAGCTCGCGGTATGCCGACCGCATGGACGCCATCAATTTCGCGCTGATGCACGATGATGGCCAATCCTCCCGCAATCTGGCGATGGCCGACGTGATTCTGGTTGGGGTTTCACGCAGCGGCAAAACACCGACCTCGCTCTATCTCGCAATGCAGCATGGGGTGCGCGCGGCAAACTATCCACTCATTCCGGAAGATTTTTCCCGCATGTGCCTCCCGTCAGCCCTGGCGCCGCATCGCACGAAGCTGTTTGGCCTGAGCATCGCTCCCGAACGACTGAGCGCGATTCGTACCGAACGCAAGCCCGGCAGCAACTATGCGTCGCTGCCGAATTGCGTCGAGGAAGTCGCGGAAGCGGAACGACTCATGCGGCGCGAAGGCATACGCTGGCTGTCCTCCACACACAAATCGATCGAGGAGATCGCCACCACCATCCTTCAACTCATCCGCCCCGACCGCTTGGAATACTGAAACCTGGCATCCGCCGCGCACGCGTTGAATCCCGCTGTCACTCCAACCCCGACCCCAAGCAATCATGGCCACGACTTCGTATGAAAGCAACAAGAACGAGTACCTGTTGGGGTTTGCATCGACCCAGCAGCAAAGGCCGGAGCGCGAGTTGGCCCTGCCGGTGAATCCGCAGCGACAGCAAAATCCTTATGGTGTGGTCATGGTGGACGCGGCCGCCGACACCTCGGGAGCGATGACACAAAATCCGCGCATGCGCGTCCTGCCGCTGGCGATTCAGTGGCCTGGCCGGACGTTCATGGACAAGGGGCTGCGCGAGAAGCGCAGCGAGTTGCGCCACCTCAGCCGCGAACGCTTGCGCACGGCGCAGATAGCCGCGCCCAGCGTCGAGGGACTGGAATACCGTCTCTATCCGAACATCGCCGTGAATGCCGACTGGCTGATCTATATCGGTTCCATGCGCGCGCTCAGCGATCCCGCGGCCGCGCTGCAAACCCTGCTGCTGCAGCATCTGGAGGAAATTCATGAGATGCGTCGCAGTCGTGGGCTCGCACCGGAACTCCAGGTGCTTTGCCTGGACGGAGGTTCGATGCTCTCCGGCCCAGCCCTGCAGGCGCGCGTCCTGTTGAAAAAGCTCGACGCCGGCGAACCCGCGGCCCAAGTCGCGCAGACCGCAACGCAACTTGCTGGCATGACGCGGCAGTGGCTGGTCCCACGCTATACGGCGGATCTGGCGGCAACCCTGTCCCGGCTCGCCAATCCGGCATTGGCGCCCTGGGTGCAGGCCTGTTCGGCGGGGATCAGCCGCCTCTGGAACCCCTATCCGATTCTTTCCTGCGATGCGCAGGGCTTGCACTGCGACGCCCGCGCCAAACGCTGGCGCAGTGCGGTATCCGAGGTGTTCGCCATCGCCGAAAAAGCGCTACAGGATGGCGGCACGCAGGGAACCCATCTACAGATCAGCTTCGACGGAAGTATCCGCGAGTTGCAGGCCTGGCCTGAGTTCGCCCGCTTGCGCGTTCAGGCAGACCGCATGCAAGTGCGCCTTCATGTCACGCATATGAGCCTGGCTGGGCGAATCTGGGCGTCGAGCGGCTCGCTCAGTCTGGCCCTGATCCAGGCGCCCGGAAGCCGGCGCCACGCGTAGGCCCTAGGCCTTGACCAGCTTGCGCTGCCGGACCCCCTCGAACAGACAGACGGCCGCGGCGGAGGCCACGTTGAGCGACTCCACGGCCCCGGCCTGCGGGATGCAAACCATGGCCGAGCATTTCGCCATCAGGTGCTCTGAAATGCCCTGCCCCTCGTTTCCGAACACCCAGGTCACAGGTCGATCCAGGGACAAGTCATACAGCCCCATGTCGGCCACCGCTGCCGTGGCATAAATGGGGCGCGGCACGATATTGGCCACCTGGTCCCAAGGCGCATCCTCGAAAATGGGCAGGTAGAAATGCGCCCCCATGGCTGCGCGCAAAACCTTGGGCGTCCATGCGCCTGCGGTGCCGCGCAGTAGATAAACCGCACCGCAGCCGGCCGCTGCCGCCGTGCGCAGAATGGTGCCGACATTGCCCGCATCCTGGATGCGGTCCAGCACGACTGCGGTACCCGGCTTGGGTTTCGCGCCACGCGGTTTGTCGATCAGCATGCCCACCTGCGGGCCGTTTTCCACGGTTGAAATCCAGCTGAACAGGGCGCGGTGCAGGATGACCGTATTGGTGCTTCCGGCGCGCTCGACCAATGCGGCGATCTCGGGCTGCAGCAAGCCGTCGTCGGTCGTCACCAGGGGATCGGCATGGTGCCCGCTGTCAAGCGCGGCCTGGACGAGATGGATGCCTTCCAGCCAGACCTGACCAAGGCGCTTGACCGCGCCAGGTTCGCTGCTGAGCGCACGCAGGGTTTTGACCAAGGGGTTTTCAGCGGAAATGATGCGTTTCACGGCGGTTTTCGCTCAGGGTTGGGTCAGTCGTCGTATCGGGGAAAAACTGCGTCGGTGCTCGGCACAAGGCCCATGCTGTTGCAAAGCCTGCCGATGCTGCATTGTGCCGTAGCCAAAATGGCGCTCAAACCCGTAAACAGGGTAGTGGTCGGCCAGGTTTTGCATCAACCTGTCGCGAAACACTTTGGCCACGATGGACGCCGCGCTGATGGCAGGCTGTGTGGCGTCCCCCCCAACGATGGTCTGACATGCCACGGGAAGGTCGGGGGCGCGATTGCCGTCCACCAGGACGAGCCCGGGCTGCAGCGCCAGTCCGGCCACCGCGCGCTGCATGGCCAGAAAGGTCGCCTGCAGGATGTTCAGCCGATCGATTTCCTCGACGCTCGCCTGACCGATACACATCGCGAGGCATCCCTCTCGAATCATCCCATCGAGTTGCGCTCTGCGCCTGGCGGACAGCGCCTTGGAATCGGCCAAGCCGCTGATGGCCCGGGCTGGATTGAGAATGACGGCGGCCGCCACGACGGGGCCGGCCCATGGACCACGGCCGACTTCATCGCAGCCGGCGATCAGGCCGGGCAGCTGTTCAGCACTTGAGAAGGGGAGTTCGGCCTGCATCGTCCTTTAGCGCAGGCGCGCACTTTCCAGAATGGCTTGCGCCGCGAGGCTTGCCGTCGGACGACGCAATTGCGTATGCATCTCGCTGAAACATGCGCGCAGACGGCTCTGTCGCTGCGCATCATGGAGCAATGCCTCGGCTTCGGCGGCGAGCGCGCGGGGCGTACAGGCGTCCTGCAGCAGTTCGGGAACCAGGAACTCACGGGCCAGGATGTTCGGCAAACCGATCCAGGGTTGGTAACCTTTGCCGGCCATCATGCGCCACGACAAGGCCGGCAGGCGGTAGCCGATGACCATGGGGCGCTTGAACAGCGCACATTCCAGCGTGGCCGTCCCACTGGCCACCAGAGCGACGTCGCAAGCTGCCATGGCCAGGTGGGACTGGCCGGCAAGCAGCTGGATGTCGAGTGCGGGGACATCCCGCAGCTGCCGGCGCAGCGCCGGCATCAGTCCCTCTTGTGCAACCGGCAGCAGAACCCGCACACCGTGGCGTTGCTGCAGCAGGGCCGCCGCACCGAGAAAGCTCGGCCCGATTTGCGCCACCTCTCCAGCCCTGCTACCGGGCAGGACGGCGACGACCCTGGCCGTCCCCTCAAGGCCGAGCAAGGCGCGCGCGGCCAGCCGGTCGGGTTGATCCGGAATGACCTCGGCCAGCGGGTGGCCGATATAGGTCGCCCGTACCCGCGTGCCCTTGTAAAGCTCAGGCTCGAAGGGAAAAATGCACAGCATATGGTCCACGGCCTGGGTGATGCCCTGCAGACGTTCGCGCCGCCAGGCCCAGATGGATGGGCTCACCAGATGAACCGTGGGAATGCCCGCCGAACGCAGATGGCGCTCCAGCCCGAGATTGAAATCGGGCGCATCCACACCGACGAACGCTGCGGTGGCCTGGCGCAACACGCGCAGACGCAGACGCCTGCGCATCCAGAGGAGTTCGGGCAGGCGAGGCAGGACCTGTGCATAGCCGTTCACGGCGAGGCGCTCGGTGGACCACCAGGCGGTGAAACCCTGTTCCTGCATGCGCGCACCGCCGATGCCTGCGCACACCAGGCCGGGTTCTGCGGCATGCAAGGCGCTCAGGACATGGGAGGCGAGCAAATCACCGGACGGCTCCCCGGCGACCATGGCTATCGAGCCGGCAGGCATGCTCGCAAACCGTGCCTGAATCAGGGCCGCACGATGCCGCGCTTGCTGCCGGCGAGAAAGGACAGCAAACGCGCCAGATCGTCATGACTGCCCGCATGCTCGCGCTGCAGCGCCGTTAAGGCACTGAGGGCTTCCTGCAGGGCCAGCCCCTGACGATACAGCTTGCGATACGCCTCGCGCAGCACGGCGATACGAGCAGCGTCAAAACCGCGGCGGCGCAAGCCTTCCGCGTTAATGCCGTGCGGCACCGCGGGGCTGCCGCCCAGAAGCACGAAGGGAGGTACATCTTGCGTCACCACGGAGCTGATGCCGGTCATCACATGCTCGCCGATGCGCACGAACTGATGCACGCCGGTGTAGCCGCCCAGGATGACCCAGTCGCCGACATGCACATGGCCGGCCAGCTGGGCGCTGTTGGCGAAGACGGTGTGGTTGCCGACCTGGCAGTCATGCGCCAGATGCACATAAGCCATGATCCAGTTGTCGCTGCCCAATCGGGTGACGCCGACATCCTGCGCCGTGCCCAGATTCAAGGTGCAGTATTCGCGAATCGTGTTGCGATCCCCGATATGCAATTCCGTGGGTTCGCCCGCGTACTTCTTATCCTGCGGTACCCCACCCAGGGAGCAGAAGGCGTGGATGCGGTTGTCGCGCCCAATGCGGGTGCGGCCCTGGATACAGACATGCGGACCGATTTCGGTGCCCGCATCGATGCAGACCTCGGCACCGATGACGCTGTAAGGTCCGATGCTGACATTCGGAGCGATTTGCGCCTTTGGATCGACGAGCGCCGTTGCGTGGATCAAGCTCAAGATAACTCCGTCAATCGATCATGCGCTCGGTGCACATCAACTCGGCTTCCGCAACGGCTTCTTCCCCGACGCGGGCCACGGCATTGAACTTGTAGATGCTGCGCATTCTGCGCACCAGTTCGACTTCGAGCATGAGTTGGTCGCCCGGCTCGACGGGGCGCTTGAAGCGCGCGCCGTCGATGCCGACGAGGTAATAGACCGAATCATCGTCGGCCGTCGTCTCCAGCGTTCCGAATGCCAGGATGCCGGCGGCCTGCGCCAGAGCCTCCAGAATCAGCACCCCCGGCATGATGGGTTTTTGCGGGAAATGGCCGGTGAAATACGGTTCGTTGAACGAAACGTTCTTGTAGCCCAGGATGCGCTTGCCCTTCTCGAATTCCACCACTCTGTCGATCAGCAGGAAGGGGTAGCGGTGAGGCAAAAGTTTTTGGATCTGGTTGATGTCGAAAACAGTCATGGCTTGGCTTGGGCAGAAGGTGCTTGGGTCTTGTCGTTTTCTTTGTTTTGGCGTTTCTCGAGTTGCCGCACGCGGCTTCTCAAGGCGCCCAATTGCCTGACGGCGGCAGCATTTTCGGCCCAATTGGCCTGGGTATCGAGCGGAAACACCCCGGCGTAATGTCCAGGCTGGCGTATGGAGCGTGTCACCAAGGACATGGCTGAAATCGTCACATGGTCGGCAATCTCGAGATGACCGAGAATTCCGGCGCTTCCGCCGATGAAACAATAGGCGCCAATGCGAGCACTGCCCGCAACACCGACACAGCCGGCCAGAGCCGTGTGCGGTCCGATTTGGGCGTTGTGCCCGATTTGCACTTGATTGTCGATTTTCACGCCGTCGCCAATGCGGGTATCGTCCAATGCACCGCGATCGATCGTGGTGTTGGCACCGATTTCGACGTCATCCCCGATCACGACGGCGCCGGTCTGCGGGATTTTCACGCCTGCGCCCTGTTCATCACGCGCATAGCCGAACCCATCGGAGCCGATCACCGCGCCTGCGTGCACGATGCAGCGCGCACCGAGCGTGCAGCCATGCAGCACCATGGCGCGCGGATGCAAACGCGTGGCGGCGCCGATCACGGCATTGCAGCCGATGTAGCAACCTGCGCCGATGACGGCACCATCTGCCACCACCGCGCCACGCTCGATCACGGCGCATGCGCCGACGCTTGCGGTGGGCGCCACCCGTGCGGTGGAATCCACGACCGCCGCAGCGTGGATGCCGGGGCTGGCTTGCTCGCTCTGCAGGTCAGAAAACCATTGCGCCAGGCGCGCGTAATAGAGGTAAGGGTCGGGTGTGAGGATTGATGCCGCAAAGCGGCCGGCCTCGGTCTCGCAATCCTGAGGCAGAATCACGCAGCCGGCCTGGCATGTTTCGAGCCATGCGCGCTTGCCGGGCTGGCTGAGGAAGGTGATGTCCGTAGGGCCGGCGCGATCCAGGGGAGCGATGGCGCGGACCCGGCGCTGGCCATCCCCTAGCAGTGTGCCGCCCAATTTCTCAACAATGTCGCCAACCCGCAGGCCTTCCCCCGCACCCAAGGGCCGCTCGCTCATCTTTACTTGCCGGACGCATCCAGCGCCTTCAGGACCTTGTCGGTGATGTCGATACGCGGGTTCACGTAGACGGCGTCCTGAAAGATGATGTCGTAGTTGTCCTTCTCGGCGATCTCCTTGACCACCTTGTTGGCCTTGTCGAGCACGATGGCCAGGGCCGCGTTGCGCTTGGCGTTCAGGTCCTCCCCGAATTCGCGCTGTTTGCGCTGGAACTCGCGGTTCATCTCCACCAATTGCTGCTGGGTGTTGATACGGTCTGAATCGGACATCACCGGCCCGTCCTTTTCCAGCTTCTGATTCAGCGCCTTGATCTTGGCGGCCATGTCCTGCAGTTCCTTGTCGCGCTTGGAAAACTCGGCCTCCAGTTTTTGCTGGGCCGCCTTTGCCAGGGCCGAGTCCTTGAGGATGCGTTCGGTGTTGATGAAGCCGATCTTGCCTGTCGCGACTGCATTCGCGGAAGGCTTCGCTGGCGCGGTCTGGGCCAGCGCAGGAACGCAGGCCAGCAAAATGGCGCTGCAGAAACTTGCGCTCAGGGTGTAGCGGTTCAGGCGTGTCATCATCAACTTCATAGTGTCAGGGAGCGGGTTCAGAAGGCGGTACCGACGGTGAACTGGAACGCCTGCAGCCTGTCGCCGGGCTGCGAGCGTATGGGTTTGGCAATGCTGAATTTCAAGGGGCCGATAGGCGAGATCCACGATACCGCGATGCCGACTGAAGCACGCATGTCCGTCAAGCTGATCTTCTGGTTCTCACCCCAGACATAGCCGCTGTCGATAAAGGTCGACATGCGCAAGCTCTTTTCGGCGCCGGTCCCCGGGAATGGGAACTGGTATTCGAGATCCGCCACCAGCAGCTTGGCTCCGCCCAGCGCATTGCCTTGGGCATCCTGCGGGCCGAGCGAGCTTTGCTGAAAACCTCGAACCGTGCCGATACCGCCGGCATAGAGGTTCTTGAAAATCGGCAACGGCTGCCCATTGAGGCCATGTGCGTAGCCAAGCAAGCCATTGAATGCCAAATTGGTCTGCCGCGTCACCGGCAAGAATTGCTGATACTCATAGGTCGAGCGGAAATAACGCAAGGTGCTGAACGGACTGTACTCCACGCTCAGGCGCTGATAGCGGCCATCCGTGGGAACCAGGGCACTGTTGCGGCTGTCGCGCTGCCAGCCAAGGGTCAATGGCACGCCCGATGAGGTCTGGCCGAACTGGTTGACGTAGCTGATATAGGAGGCCGGGGCGCCTGGCGATAGGTCCAACGTATAGCGTTCGAAACCCACACCGAAGAACACGCGGTCGAGTTCCGTGAAGGGCACACCGAACTGCACGTTGAACCCTGGGGTCTTAATCGTGTAGTTGCTGCCCTGGCTGGAATACGGCTGGATGGTGCGGTAGTAGACATTCACCGTGCGGCTGATGCCGTCCTGGGTGAAGTAGGGATTCGTGCTCGAGACGGCCAGGGTACGGTAGTAGCTCGAGGTGTTGAAATCGACACTGAGGTTGTTGCCGCTGCCGAAAATATTGTCCTGGCTGACGGACGCGTTGAACGAGAGTCTGTTGGCGCTTGAAAAGCCCACGCCCAGGCCGAGCATCCCGGTGGGTTTCTCGGTGACATGCATATCGAGATCGACCTGGTCACTGGTGCCGGGCACCTCGCGGGTGCCAAGGGTCACATCCTTGAAGTAGCCCAGCCTGTCGACGCGGTCGCGCGACAACTTGATGCGGTCGACGTCATACCAAGCGTCCTCGAATTGGCGGAACTCGCGACGGATCACTTCGTCCCGCGTGCGGGTGTTGCCGGAGATGTCGATCTTGCGCACGTAAATGCGCTTGCCTGGATCGGAGTCGATGGTGAAAAAGACCTCGTGCGTGTCGTGATCGATCCGGGGTTTGGGTTCGACACGGGCGAAGGCATAGCCATAGACGCCGAACTTGTCGACGATGGCCTTGACGCTCTCATTGAGCAGCTTGGCGCTGTAGACGTCCCCCGGCTTGAGCTTGACCAGCGGCCTGAACTCGTCATCCAGGCCCAGATAGTTGCCCTCGAGCTTGTAGCCCGAAACCGTGTATTTGGGCCCCTCGTGAATATTGACCGTGATATAGATGCTGTCCTTGTCCGGCGACAGTTCCACCTGGGTCGACTCGATGCGGAAGTCGAGATAGCCGCGGTCGAGATAGTAAGAACGCAGGGTCTCCAGATCGGCGTTGAGCTTGGCACGCGAATACTGATCCGACTTGGTGTACCAGCTCAGCCAGCCGGGAGTGGACAAGGAGAACAGGTCGCGCAGATCGCCCTCGCTATAGACCTTGTTGCCGACGATCCGGATGGCGCGAATCTTCGCGATCGCACCCTCGGTCACATTGAAGAGCACATTGACCCGGTTGCGCTCGAGTGGGGTGACCGTGGTGCTGACCTCGACGCCGTAATAGCCCTTGGCCAGGTACTGCTGCTTGAGTTCCTGCACGGCGCGGTCCACCAGCGCCTGGTCGTAGGGATGCGCCTCGCCAAGTCCGACCTGGCTGAGCGCCTCGACCAGGGTTTTCTTCGGAAATTCCTTGGTCCCCGTGAAGTCCACATTGGCGATCACCGGGCGCTCTTCGACGATGATGGTGACCACATCGTGATCGGTGCGGATACGCACGTCTTTGAACAGGCCGGTGGCGAACAGCGCGCGAATGGCAGCCGCGCCATTTTCCGGTGTGTAGGTGTCGCCCACACGGAAGGGCAAATAGCTGAAAACGGTACCGGGTTCGGTCCGTTGCAGGCCATCGACGCGAATGTCCCTGATGATGAAAGTGTCGGCGGCGTAGGCCTGTGCACAGGCCACAGCCAACACGGCCACGGCAGTACCCTGCAATGCGTGACGGAACCTCAAATTAACCTCGGAGTGGAATCAATGGAATGGCCCGATCAGTCGGGCGAAGTCGTTGTACAGAGCAATGGCCATCATGAGCGCGATGACGGCGAGGCCGCCTTGCTGCAGCCTTTCCTGCAAACGCTGGGGAATACTGCGACGCGTGAAACCTTCGATCGCATAATACAAGAGATGCCCTCCGTCCAAGACCGGCAGAGGCAGCAGATTCAGCACGCCAAGGCTCACGCTGATGATGGCCAAAAAGCTGACGTACGGAAGCCATCCCAGCTCGGCGCTGCGGCCCGCGTAATCGGCAATCGTCACAGGCCCGCTCAGATTGCTGAGCGAGGCTTGGCCGATCACCATCTTGCCCAGCGTCTTGAGCGTCAGCACGCTGAGTTCCCAAGTCCGCGAAAAACCCTGGCCTATGGCGGCAAAGGGCCCGCTCTTGACCACCACGGTCGGGATTTCGCCACCCAGCATCGCCCCAATCCGCCAAACCTGCTGTCCATTCGCGGCGGTGTTCTGGCGCTGTGGTTGCACGGTCAGCGCAACGCTTTGCTGATCGCGCCTGGCAACCAAGCGCAACGGCCGGCCACCGCTGGCCTGGATGGCCCGCAGCAGCGCGCCTGCGCTCCCGATCGGCTTGCCGTCGGCCTGCGTGACGAGATCTCCCGGGAGCATGCCGGCTTTGGCTGCCGGACTGTCGGGAATGATCTTGCTGATCCGTGCCGGGGGGCTTTTCAGATGCAAACCCCAGGAAGCCAGGAAGTCGGGTTGATTGGCCTTGTTTTGTGCATCGGTGAAGTGCAGCACGACGCTTGATGGTCTGCCATCCGCGGCCCTGGTCTGCATCGTGACGGTTTGCCCATCGAGGGCGGCGGTCAGCAGTTGGAATTGCAGATCCGCCCAGGATTGCACGACCTGCGTGCTACTGCCCGTGGTCACCGACTGAACGAGATCCCCTGACCGCACCCCGGCCAGCGCAGCGGGGCTACCCGCAGGGGGCGCCCCGAGCAAAGCAACCGGCTGGCGCACCCCGACGAAGGCCACCAAGGCGAACAAGGCCACGGCCAGTAAGAGATTGGCCGCAGGACCTGCCGCGACGATGGCCGCTCGCCTGAGCGGGGATTGCCGATTGAAGGCGCGTGGAAGATCCACTTCGGCGACGTTGCCCTCTCGCTCATCGAGCATGCGCACGAAGCCGCCCAGCGGAATTGCGGCGATGACGAATTCGGTGCGATCTGCCCCACGCGTCCATTTCAGCAGCGGTTTGCCGAAGCCGATTGAGAACCGCAACACCTTGACGCCGGCCGCGACGGCCACCCGGTAATGCCCATATTCATGGATGGTGATGAGCAAACCGAGCGCAAACAGAAATGCAAGCACTGTGACCATCAGAAACCCCTTGGGATGCCGCGCATCCGGCAGCATCGAGACGCATTGTGCCCCGGTTCAATGAACCAGCGCATCGATATGGAACTGCGCGCGCGCGCGCGCCCTGGCATCGAGATCGAACAGATCGTCGAGACTACGCGCGCCGCCCACGTCCACATCCTGCAAGGTTTCAGCATTGACGCGGTAAATCTCGGTAAAGCGAATACGGCCTTGCAGAAACGCGCTCACGGCCTGCTCATTGGCGGCATTGAGCACGGCACATGCCCCCAACGGCATGGAAAGAGCCGCGTAAGCGAGCCCCAGGCCTGGAAAACGCTGCGGGTCCGGCTGTTCGAAATCAAGCCTGCCAATGCGCGCCAGGTCGAGCCATGACGCACCGGAGGCCATGCGCTGCGGGTATGAAAGGCCGTAGGCGATGGGCGTGCGCATGTCGGGCGCACCGAGCTGAGCCACGACCGAGCCATCGTGGTAACCGACCATGGAGTGCACGATGCTCTGCGGGTGGATCAGAACCCGGATCTTCTCCGCTGGCATGCCGAACAGATGATGCGCCTCGATGACTTCCAGCGCCTTGTTCATCATCGTGGCCGAGTCCACCGAGATCTTGCGGCCCATGCTCCAGTTCGGGTGCGCGCAGGCCTGATCCGGGGTGATGTCGTGCAACGCCGCCGGGTCAAGCTGCCGAAACGGACCGCCCGATGCCGTGAGCGTCATGTCGCGCACGGTGTCGGCCCAGTGGGCGCGGTCGTCAGGCAGGCTTTGCAAGATCGCACTGTGCTCGCTGTCAATGGGAATGAGTTCCCCGCCCCCCTGCCGCATGGCCTGCATGAACAAATCACCGGCGACCACCAGCGACTCCTTGTTGGCCAAAAGAACCCGCTTGCCGGCATGCGCGGCGGCCAGGCTGGATGCAAGTCCTGCGGCGCCGACGATCGCGGCCATGACGATATCGGTTTCGGCCGCCGCGGCAAGCTGCACGTGCGCCGCGTCGCCTTGCAACACCTCGGTCGAGCCGCCGCACGCCTGCAAAGCGGCACGCAGGCGTGCGGCGGCCGCCGCGTCGCTGAGCATGGCATAGCGCGGCTGAAAGCGCAGGCATTGCTCCAGCAGCAAGTCGTCGCGCTGTTTCGCACCGAGCGCAAAGACCTCGAAGCGATCAGGATGCAGCGCGAGGACCTCCAAGGTGTTTTGTCCAATGGAGCCGGTGGAACCGAGAATCGCGACGCGCTTCATGCGAGAAACAAGATGGCAACGGGCAACAGGGGCAACAAGGCGTCGATGCGATCGAGCACGCCGCCATGACCGGGAAGCAGGGCGCTGCTGTCCTTGACACCGGCATGCCGCTTGAGCAGCGATTCGAACAGATCGCCCATGATGCTCAGCGCAAGAAACAGCGCTGCACAGCCCAGCATGGCGGCCAGGCCGAACATCCGGTCGATGCGGGCCAGCAATGTGTTGGACAGCGCTGGGACTTGGCTGCACAGCAGGCCATACGCCAGAACGGCCAGGAGCGCGGCGTAGACGCCGGCCCAGGTCTTGCCTGGACTGATACGGGGGGCCAGCTTACGCCGTCCGAAGGCACGGCCGCCGAAATACGCGGCGACATCGGCAACCCAGGCGACCAAAAGCACCGACAGCAGGAAACCCGCACCAGCCTGGCGTGCCTGCAGCAAGGCCAACCAAGCCGCGAACATCACGACAAAGCCCAAAAACGCGAGGATGTGGGGTACGGCAAGAAGTCTTGGCAACGCCGCTCCGGGCAAGCTGGAGGCCAGGAGCACCGCCCAGGTCAGCGCTGCGGCGATAAAGGCCCAATCCAGTCCGAGATTCAGCTTGGAACCCAACGTCATGCGAGACAAGACCCCCGCTGCCGCGATCAGCCACAAGGCGGCCCAGGTCAACGCAGCGGCTGGCTTTTGCCCGGCAAGACGCGCCCATTCCCACATGCCGGCGCAGCCAAAGATCCCGGCAACACTGGCGAACACAAAGGCTGGAGCGAAGAACAGGGACGGCAGGAGCACTGCGAGCAGTACCGCCGCCGTGATGATGCGCGTACGAAGCATGAATGTTGCGCGGCCTTCAGGCCACACGCAGACCCTGGACCCGCACGGGAACGGTGCCGAAGCGCCGCTCGCGTTGCGCGTAGTCGGCGATGGCACTGGCCAACGATTTCTCGTCGAAATCGGGCCAAAGGGTGTCGGTGAAATAGAACTCGGTATAGGCGACCTGCCAGAGCAGGAAGTTGCTGAGGCGGCGCTCCCCTCCGGTGCGAATGAGCAAGTCTGGCGCAGGGATGTCGGCCAGGCATAGGTGCCGCTCGAGGTTCTGCTCGGTCACGGCCTCGCCGCTGGCCTGCAAGGCCTGCATGGCCTGCACGAGGTCCCACCGACCGCCATAGTTGATGGCGACGTTGAGCACGAGGCGCGTGTTGGCTGCCGAGAGATCTTCGGCCTGCTGCATCAGATCGCGCATCGGCGCCTCGAATGCGCTGCGGTCACCGACGAAGCGCAGACGCACCCCCTGTTCGGCGAGTTCGCGGGTTTCGCGCCGAAGGGCCTGCACGAACAGGTCCATCAGGGCCTTGACCTCGTCAGCGGGACGATTCCAATTCTCGGAAGAGAAGGCGAAGACGGTCAGGTAGGACACGCCCTGCGCGATGCATCCGCGCACAGCGCTTTTCAGCGCATCCACACCGTATTTGTGGCCGGCGGTGCGTGGCAGCAGCCGGCGCTGCGCCCAGCGCCCATTGCCATCCATCACCACGGCGACATGGCGCAGGCCGGCTGGTGCCGGCTCGGATCGTTTCGGGGTTTGCTTCGACACCACATTCGCTCCTTGCTCGCGCTGCGGGCCGTCAGACCGCCATGATTTCCGCTTCTTTCTGACTCACCAGTTTGTCGACTTCCACGATGAAGCGGTCCGTCATTTTCTGGATATCGTCCTGCGCGCGGCGCTCATCATCTTCCGACGCCTCCTTGGCTTTGACCAGATCCTTGAGCTGCTGGTTCGCATCGCGGCGCAAATTGCGCACCGCAACCTTGGCACTTTCCGCCTCGTGTTTGATGACCTTGACGAGTTCTCGCCGGCGCTCTTCGGTCAAGGCCGGCATGGGCACGCGGATTTGATCGCCCTGGCTCTGGGGGTTCAGCCCCAGGTCCGATTCGCGGATGGCTTTCTCCACGGCCTGGGCCATCTTCTTTTCCCAAGGCTGCACGCTGATGGTGCGCGCGTCGAGCAAATTAACATTGGCCACCTGGTTGATGGGCATCATGGTGCCGTAATAGTCCACCATGACGTGGTCGAGCAGCCCGGTGTGCGCGCGCCCCGTCCGCACCTTGGCCAGATCGGACTTGAGCGCATCGATGGATTTGAGCATCTTCTGCTCGCTGGTTTTCTTGATCTCGGCGATTGTCATGATGATTCAGTCCTGGGATCTGTGATTCAAAGGTGCACCAGTGTGCCCTCGGACTCGCCCTGCACCACGCGCAAAAGCGCACCGGGCTTGAAAATGCTGAAGACCCGGATGGGTAGACCTTGATCGCGGCATAGGGCGAAAGCCGTGGCGTCCATCACCTGCAGCCGCTTGACAATGGCTTCGTCGAAACTGATGCTGGTGTAGCGTGTGGCCGCAGGATCGGTGGCCGGATCCGCAGTGTAAATGCCGTCCACCTTGGTGGCTTTGAGCATGACCTCGGCGCCGATTTCCGCCGCGCGCAGGGCTGCCGCGGTGTCGGTGGTGAAGAACGGGTTGCCCGTGCCACCGGCAAAAATCACCAATTTCCCCTCTTCCAGATACTGCAGAGCCTTGGGACGCACATAGGACTCGACCACCTGGTCGATGCTGATCGCCGACATGACACGCGCCAGCAAACCGGCATGGCGCATGGCGTCGGCCAGGGCGAGGGAGTTCATCACCGTGGCCAGCATGCCCATGTAGTCGGCGGTGGCGCGGTCCATGCCAACCGCCCCGCCAGCCACGCCGCGGAAGATATTGCCGCCACCGATGACGATGGCCACCTGAACTCCGCTGCGCGCAACCTGGGCGATGTCCTCCACCATTTTCACGATGGTGGCGCGGTTGATGCCG
>JAJXUC010000063.1 GCA_021783435.1 Pseudomonadota bacterium
CGGCCGCCAGCGTCAGCGGGTTCTACCTCGCCCACCCTGAGGCGCGCTACTTCCATGTCGGTCCGGTCGACGAGGATCAGGCTGCCGACTGGGAGCGCCGCAGCGGACGCAAGCTGCAGGCGGTGCAAAGGGCGGCCGACCGGCTGGTCTGACGTCGCGCCCCGGCTGTCTACAGGGCGCTGCGAGCCTCGCCGCGCCGGCAGCGATGGGTCGACAGGCGCCACACCGGCGCAGCGGGAACAACGGCTTGGAGAAACCGGTCGCCTCCCGGCTGTTGCCAGCCGGTTTTCCCAGTTCCTGCGCTCAGCTGCCTTGCGATGTGGCGGCGGTCCCCGGGGGGGTCGTTGCCAGGCCGGCCTCGGCGTCGCGCAAGGCCTTGGCGCGGGCTTCATGGCTGTGATCGGCACCCAGCATCATGTACATCGCCGGCACCACGAACAAGGTGAACAGCGTGCCGATGGACAAGCCGGTGGCAATCACCAGGCCCATGTTGAAGCGGCTGACGGCACCGGCACCCGTGGCGGTGATGAGCGGGACGACGCCGAGCACCATGGCCGCGGTGGTCATCAGGATGGGGCGCAGGCGCATGCCGGCGGCATGCTCGATGGCCTCACGCTTGGTCCGACCCTCGCGCTGCAGGTTGTTGGCGAATTCCACGATCAGGATGCCGTGCTTGGAAATCAAGCCGATGAGCGTGACCAGGCCGACCTCGGTGTAGATGTTGAGCGACGCGCCGCCGATGCCGAGGTTGATGAACAGCATGGCGCCGGAGATGGCCATGGGCACCGACACCAGGATGATGATGGGGTCGCGGAAGCTCTCGAACTGCGCCGCCAGCGCCAGGAAGATGATGACCAGGGCGAAGGCGAAGGTCAGCACCAGGCCGCCGGACTCCTGCTCGAACTGGCGCGAGGGGCCGGCGTAGTCGAAGCTGTAGCCCGCCGGCAGGGTGCGCTGCGCCAGTTGCTTCAGGTCCGACAGCGCCTGGCCCTGCGCCACGAAGGGCATGGACACGCCCTGGATGGTGGCCGAATTGAGCTGCTGGAAATGGTTGATGGTCTCGGGCTGCACCGTGGTTGTCAGGTGCACCACGGTGGACAGCGGCACCATGGCGCCGCTGCTGGCGCGCACGTAGTAGTGCTTGAGCTGGTCGGGGTTGAGGCGGAATTTCTGCTCGACCTGGGGAATGACCTTGTAGGAGCGCCCGTCCAGTTCGAAAAAGTTGACATAGCCGCCGCCCAGCATGGCCGAGAGCGCCGAGCCAATCTCCTGCATGTTCAAGCCGAGCTGGGCCGCCATGTTGCGGTCGATCTCGATACGCGTCTGCGGCAGGTCGATGCGCAGGTCGGACTGCAGGAAGATGAACTTGCCGCTCTTGAGCGCTTCCTGCAAAAACTGCTGGGACACGGCGTAGAGCTTGTTGAACGGCTCGGTGGTGGTGATGACGAACTGGATGGGCAGGCCGCGCGCACCCGGCAGCGAGGGCGGCTGGAACACCGCGATCTGCGAGCCGGCGATGTGATTGAGCTTTTGCTGCAGCACCGGCTGCAATTGGTTGGAAGTCTTGGTGCGTTCATCCCAGGGCTTGAGCACCATGCCGGCAATCACCTGGCTGGGGGTGTTGAGTTGGAACACATGGTCGTTTTCCGGGAAGGTCTTGAAGACGTCGTAGACCTGCTTGGAATACAACTCGCGCTGCGCCAGGGTGGCGGTGGGATTGTTGAAGGCGATGGAGATGAGCACGCCCTGGTCTTCCTGCGGCGCCAGTTCCGACTTGGAGGTGCTGTAGAGGAAGTAAATGGAACCGAGGATGATGATGGCCATCACCGCCGTCACCGGCAGGAAATTGAGCGAGCCGTGCAGGGTGCGCTCGTAGCGTTTGTGCAGGCGGTCGAAGCTGTGGTCGAGAAACAGCACCAGGCGGTCCTGCCAGCTGCGGCTTTGCGGGTCGGGCGCTTTCAGCAGCCGCGAGCACATCATCGGCGACAGGGTCAGGGCGATGATGGCCGACATGACCACCGTGCCCACCAGCGTGAAGGCGAACTCGGTGAACAGCGCGCCGGTCAAGCCCCCCATGAAACCGATGGGCACGTAGACCGCCACCAGCACGATGGTCATGGCGATGATGGGGTTGGCCAGCTCGCGCGCCGCTCGCACGGCGGCGTCGAAGCGCGTCATGCCCTCCTCGAGGTGACGGCTGACGTTCTCCACCACGATGATGGCGTCGTCCACCACCAGTCCGATCGCCAGCACGATGGCCAGCAATGTGAGCAGGTTGATGGAATAGCCCAGCGCCAGCATCACCGTGAAGGTGCCGATGATGGACAGCGGAATGGCAATCAGCGGAATGATGACCGAGCGCAGCGAGCCGAGGAAGACGAAGACCACCGCGGTGACGATGAGGATGGCCTCGAACAACGTTTTCACCACCTCGTCGATCGACGAGGTGACGAACTTGGTGGAGTCGTAGACGATCTGGCCCTGCAAGCCGGCGGGCAGTTGCGACTGGATGTCAGGGAAGGCCTTGCGCACGCGCGCCACCACGCTGAGCAGGTTGGCGCCCGGGGCGACCTGGATGCCGATGAACACCGACGACTTGCCATCGAACGCCACCGACGTGTCGTAGTCATCCGACCCCAGGGTGACATTGGCCACGTCGTCCAGCCGCACCACCTGGCCGTTCACGCTTTTGACCACCATGTTGCGAAAGCCGGCGAGCGACTTCAGGTCGGTGTTGGCCGACAGGTTGATCTGCACCATCTGGCCCTTGGCGTTGCCCGTTGCGGCCAGATAATTGTTGGCCGACAGCGCCGTGTAGACGTCGGCCGCAGTCAGGCCATAGGCCGCCAGCTTCTGCGGATTGAGCCAGGCGCGCAGGGCGAAATTCTTCGCCCCGAGCAACTCGGCAGTCTGCACCCCCTCGATGGCCTGCAACTTCGGCTGCACCGTGCGCACGAGGTAATCGGTGATCTGGTTCGGCTTGAGCACCTTGCTGTAAAAGCCGATGTACATGGCGTCGATGGTCTGGCCGATGCTCACAGTGAGCACGGGTTTTTGCGCCGCCGGCGGCAACTGGTTGAGCACCGAATTGACCTTGGTGTTGATCTCGGTGAGGGCTTTGTCCGGGTCGTAGTTCAGGCGCAGGTTCGCGGTGATGGTGCTCACACTCTGGACGCTGCTCGACGTCATGTAGTCGATGCCGTTGGCCTGGGCAACGGCGTTTTCCAGCGGCGTGGTGATGAAGCTGGCGACCAGATTGGCGTCGGCGCCGGGGTAGGCGGTGGTGATGGTGACGACGGCGTTCTGCGTGTAGGGATACTGCAGCACCGGGAGCAAGCCGACCGAGCGCAGGCCCAGCACCAGAATCACCAGGCTGACCACGGTGGCCAGCACCGGGCGCGCGATGAAAATGTCGGTGAATTTCTTGTTCATGTGCGATGCCGCGTGGTGTTCGGGTAGGACGTTCAGGCGCGATGCCCAGCTTCGACAGTCGGAGGTTCAGGCGGGTTCAGGAGTTCGGCACTTGCGGGTTCGCGCTGTTGGCCGGTTGCACACTGTTGTTCACGAGAATGGGCGTGCCGTTGCGCAGCTTGAGCTGGCCTGCCGTCACCACGGTCTCGCCGGCCTTCACACCCTTGAGAACCGCCACCTGGTCGCCGCGCGTCGGGCCGGTGGTGATGAAGCGCTGCTCGGCAATCAGTTTGGGTTTGCCGTCCGGGCCTTTGCCGTCATCCTTCACGATGAACACCGTGGCGCCGTAGGGGTTGTAGGCCACTGCGGCATTGGGCAGCGTGACGTACTGTCGCGGCGCGCCCTGGGTGATATGCACCGTGGCGAAGACTCCGGGCAGCAACTCGCCCTTGGGGTTGGGCACCCGGGCACGCACCGTGAGGTTGCGGGTGGCGGTGTTGACCTGGGGCTCGACCGCCGTGACCTTGGCGTCGAAGGTCTTGCCGGGCACGGCACTGGTCTGGACCACGGCCTGCATGCCCACATGCACCAGATCGATCTGATTCTGCGGCACGGTGAAATCGACTTCCATCGGATCGAGTTTCTGCAGCGTGACCACGGCCGTGCCGGGCGCCAGATACTGGCCCAGATTGACTTGGCGAATGCCGAGCTGGCCGCTGAACGGGGCGGTGATGGTCTTCTGCGCGATCAGCGCCTGCTGCGCCGCAACCTGGGCTTGCGCACTTTTCAGCGTGGCGGCGTCGGTATCGACCACGGCCTGGCTGATGGCCTGCACCTTGAGCTGCGCGGTGTCGCGCTTGAGGTTGAGCTCGGCCAGGGCCGCCTGGGCCTGCAGCTGAGCGAGTTGGGCTTTCAGCGGCGCCGGGTTGAGCTCCACCAGCGTTTTGCCGGCAGAAACCTTCTCGCCCGAATCGAAATGAATCGCCGTGACCAGGCCGCCGACTTCGGCGCTCAGGCTGGCCTGTTGACTGGCGCTCAGATTGCCGAGCGCCTCCACCGTGGGCTGCCAGCTCGACTCCTGCGCCACCATGGTGGACACGGTCTGGGGCGGATTCGACATGCCCTTGATCGCCTTGCCGATCATGGTGGTCTTGAACTGCTGAAACCACACCAGGCCGCCCACCACCACGGTGGCGATGATGAGCATGATGATCATGCGTTTGGTGGTGCCTTTGGTCATCGATGACTCCGTTTTTTGCTGTCTTGTGCAAGGGTTTGAAGGCCCGACTTCAGCGCCCCGCGGCCGGATCGGCCGTGGTGACCACGCCGCCACCCATGGCCTGGTAGAGGGCCGCGCTGTCGGCCAGGCGCGCGGCCTGCGCGGCGATCAGGCCGATGCGGGTCTGCTGCGCCTGCTGCTGTGCGGTGAGCAATTGCAAGTAACTGGCCGCGCCGAGCTTGTACTGCTGCTCGACGAGCTTGAGCGATTCCTGCGCCGAAGCATCCGCCGCGGCTTGCGCCTGCAAGGTCTGGGCGTCGTTGTCGAGCTGGCGCAGGGCATCGGCCACATTGCGCAGCGCCTGCAGCACGGTCTGCTGGTAATTCGCTCCGGCGGCTTGCAGGCTGGCTTCGGCGGCATTCGCCCCTGCCTTCAGCCCGGCGTTGAACAGCGGCTGTGCCAGCGAGCCGGCCAAGCTCCAGATCATCGAGCCCGGCCCGAACAACGCGCCGGTGGTGAGCGCCTGCGTGCCCAGGCTGGCGCTGAGGTTGAGCTGTGGGTAGAGGTTGGACACCGCCACGCCATATTGCGCCGTGGCCGCATGCAGCAAGGCGGTGGAGGCCTGGATGTCCGGGCGCTGCCGCACGAGTTCGGAGGGCACGACCAGGGGCAGGGTCGCGGGCAACTGGAAATCGGCCAGGGTGAAGCGCGGCATGGGGGCGGCGCCCGGCGCCTGGCCGATGAGCACGGCCAACAGATGGTCGGCCTGCTCCAGCTTGTTGCGCAGCGGCGGCAAGGTGGCGCGGGTTTGTTCCACCTGGGTTTGCAGGGTGAGCACAGCGGCCTTGGCGGCGGCGCCGAGCTCAAAGCGTTTGTGGGCGATATCGAGCTGGCTTTGCTGCGCCTTGAGGATGGCTTCGGTGGCCTCGATCTGCGCGGCCACCTGGGCCTGGCCGAAGGCGGTGGTGACCACATTGCCCGCCAGGGACAAGCGCGCACCCGCCAGTTGGTAGGCCTGATAGTCGGCCTGCGCAGCCAGGGCTTCGAGCGCGCGGCGGTTACCGCCGAACAGGTCGAGGTTGTAGCCCACGGCGATGCCGGCGCTGTAGAGGTTGTAGATGGTCTGGCCACCACCCTTCTGGCCGAAGCTCGCTGCGTTGGAGGCATTGCGGCTGGCGCCGAGCTTGGCGTTGACCGTGGGATACAGCGTGGAGCCGGCTTGCGCCGCGTAGGTTTGCTGCGCCTGGCGCAAGGTGGCTTCAGCCGCGGCCAGGGATGGGCTGTTTTCCAGCGCCTGGGCCACCAGCGCATCGAGCCGCGCCGAACCGAAACCGGCCCACCAGTTGGCTGCAACCGCCGAGGCCGCGACCAAGTTCTGCGCTCCGCCCAAGGCTCCCGGCGCCGATGCGATGGCCGCCGGCAGTGCTGCGCGCGTGTAGCCACCCACCAGGGGTGCGGGCGGCGCCTTGAAGTTCGGCCCGACCGTGGTGCAACCCGCCAGCAGCGCGGTACCCAGGGCCATCCATAAGGCGCGCCGGGGCGCGGTCAAGCGGTGCATAGCCATCGAATCCTGTTTGCGGTGCGGTTTGGTGACGACGAGCGAGCCGGAGGAGAATCGACACAGGACGAACCATCGCGCCAATTTGCGCTGGTCGCACGAGCGACGAAAACTGATTCTAGGGATAGACCCCAATTCCTGCCGCGGCCCAAACCCAGCAGTCAATGCATCTTAGAGGGACAAATCCTGGCGAAGTCGCTTTACTATGCCAACTTATATCGCAAACCAGCCAAACCAGGATCATGGGACTTCCGTGTGACATCCAGCAAATCATCGACAGCGGTGGCGGCGCCGAACTCATTGCCGTCAGCGTGCGCAATGAGGTGGCTTTCGACCCGACCCCGCATGTGCACGCGCGCGGCACCCTGTTCCTGCTGACCGAGGGTCTGGTCGCGGTCGAGACTGCGCGCGGGCGTTTCCTCGCGCCGCCGCGTGGCATCGGCTGGATGCCGCCCGGCGTGCCGCACGCGGTGCAGTCCTACGGCCCCACAGCGGGTTTCGGCGCGTTCCTGGCCGCCGAGTTCTGCGGCGACCTGCCGGCCGAGCCCACCAATTTCCAGGCCAGCCCGCTGGCCGTGATGGTGATGCAGCGGGCCGTGGCCTGGGCACCCGACAAGCCCTTGGGCCCGGCGCAAATGCGCCTGCTGCTGGTGCTGCTGGACGAAATCCGCCAGACCCCGACCGAGCCGCTGCAATTGCCCTGGCCCACGGATGCGCGCCTGCTCGCCATCGCCCGCGCCCTGCTGGCCGATGTCGCCAACCCCCGGCGTCTCGAACAGTGGGCGCGCTGGGCGGACATCAGCCCGCGCAGCCTGAGCCGCAAATTCGTGCAGGAAACCGGCATGACCTTCGCGCAATGGCGGCAATGGGCCCGCCTGACGCAAGCGCTGGAATGGCTGGCCACGGGGTTGGCCGTCAAGCATGTGGCGCTGTCACTGGGGTATGACAGTGTCAGCGCCTTCATCAAGGTGTTTCGCCAGGCCCTGGGGACCACCCCGGCGGCGTATTTCCAGAATCGGGGCGGGCTGCGTGACGCCCGTGACCCCGCGGTTCAGCTGAGCGAGGCCAGCGCTGAACCAGGTGGCGCCGTTCCCGTGGCCTGAGGACGGTCGGGATCGCCGGAAGAGGCCACCGGCGTACCGGTTGCCTTTGCGACGCCGCGCCGCTGGGCTTTGCAGGCCGGACGTTCATTCCGCTTGCGTTTGACGCAAGGCCGTGTTTTTGCTACTGTTGCAGAGCTATGAAACCCTGTTCATCCGCCATGCGCATCGTCGCCCCGTGCACCGCGGCCGCCGCCCTGGTGGCCATGCAGCGTGCCCAGATGCTGCGCCTGCGGCGTGTGGATGGCGCGCGGCGACTGCGTCCGGCGCGCCCCTGATCCGCCCCCCACGGCTCTGCCGCTGTCCCGCCAGGGATCGAATCACCGCATCGCAGCGTCAGCCGCAGAATCCGCCCGACCCAGTAGCCCCGTCCATGTCGCCACTTGCCACGCTCGTCGCACGCATCACAGCCAGCCGTCTCCCGCGACGACTACGCAGCGGCAGCCAGGCCCTGCGTGCGCGACAGCCAGGCTGCCATCAAGTCGCTCCTTGAAGTTCAGCGGTCGGCGCCGAATGCCTTCCGATTTCGATTGCCTTGCCGGAGATTGCCGCCATGTTGAAGCACCCCGAAACCAAATACCGCCCGATGCCGCCAGTGGGCCTGAAGGACCGCACCTGGCCGGATCAGGTCATCAGCAAACCGCCCATCTGGATGAGCACCGATCTGCGCGACGGTAACCAGGCGCTGTTCGAACCGATGGACGCGCAGCGCAAGATGCGCATGTTCAAGCTGCTGTGCGGCATCGGCGTCAAGCAGATCGAGGTGGCCTTCCCCTCGGCCTCGCAGACGGACTTCGACTTCGTGCGCGCACTCATCGAGGACAACCACATCCCCGACGACGTCACCATCGAGGTGCTGACGCAGGCGCGCGAAGACCTCATTCGCCGCAGCTTCGAGTCGCTGCGTGGCGCCAAGCAGGCCATCGTGCATGTGTACAACGCCACGGCGCCGAACTTCCGCCGCATCGTGTTCAACGTCGACGAGGCCGGCTGCACCCAGATCGCGGTCAACGCCGCCACGCTCATCAAGCAACTCGCCGCCGAGCAGCCCGAGACGCAGTGGACCTTCCAGTACAGCCCGGAGGTGTTCAGCGGCACCGAACTGCCGTTCGCGGTGTCGGTGTGCAATGCCGTGACCGAGGTCTGGCAGCCCACGCCCGAGCACAAGATCATTTTCAATCTGCCGGCCACGGTGGAGATGAGCACGCCCAATGTCTACGCCGACCAGATCGAGTGGATGCACCGCCACCTGCACCGGCGCGACAGCATCGTCCTGTCCGTACATCCGCACAACGACCGCGGCTGCGCCGTGGCGGCGGCTGAACTGGCGGTGATGGCCGGAGCCGACCGTGTCGAAGGTTGCCTGTTCGGCAACGGCGAGCGCACCGGCAATGTCGACCTCGTCACCCTGGCGCTGAACCTGTATTCCCAAGGCATCCATCCCGGGCTGGACTTCTCCAACATCAATGCCGTCGCCCGCGCCGTGGAAGACTGCAACCAGCTCCCCATCCACCCGCGTCATCCCTATGTGGGCGATCTGGTGTTCACCGCCTTCTCCGGTTCGCACCAGGACGCCATCAAAAAGGGCTTTGCGGCGCAGAAGGCCACGACGATGTGGGAGGTCCCCTACCTGCCGGTGGATCCGGCCGACCTCGGCCGCGCCTACGACTCGGTCATTCGTGTCAACAGCCAGTCGGGCAAGGGTGGCATCGCCTACCTGCTGGAGTCGGCATACGGTCTGGTCATGCCGCGCCGCCTGCAGGTGGAATTCAGCGGCGTGGTGCAACAGCACACCGACGCCACGGGCCTGGAGGTCACGGCACAGGAGCTGTGGGCCATGTTCGAGCGGACCTATGTGAAGGCCGAGGAGCCGCTGCGCTATGTGACCCACCACCTCACCGAGCACGGCCAGCAGCAGGGCATTCGGGTGGAGCTGGAGGTGGACGGCCGGCGCATCTCGCTGCGCGGCGAGGGCAACGGCCCGATCGACGCCGCCGTGCGGGCGCTGCACCTGCCGCTGGTGGTGCAAAGCTATGAGGAGCGCGCGCTGGGCCTGGGTTCAGGCGCCCGCGCCGTGGCCATGGTGGAAGTGGCGATGGAGAGCATGACGGCCTCGACCTTCGGCGTCGGCATCGATCCGAACATCGTCACGGCCTCCATCCGGGCCATCGTCTCCGGCGCCAACCGGCTGCTGCAACGTGCCGACCTGGCTGAGCGTGAGGCCTTGCTCAAGGGGCTGCAGGCCAAGCTCAAGGCTGTGGCCTGAACAGGCTCCGGGGGCGCTGCGGCGCGGCACCCCCGGATGGTCAGAACCCTTCGGTGGACGTGAACAAGCCGACGCGCAGGTCCTTGGCGGTATAGATCTCGCGGCCGTCGACCGCCATCACGCCGTCGCCGATGCCCATCACCAGACGGTGATTGATCACGCGCTTGAGGTTGATGTGGTAGGTCACCTTCCTGGCCGTCGGCAGCACCTGGCCGGTGAACTTCACCTCGCCCACGCCCAGCGCCCGGCCCCGCCCGGGCGCGCCCATCCAACCCAGATAGAAACCCACCAGTTGCCACATCGCGTCCAGGCCGAGGCACCCGGGCATGACCGGGTCGCCCTCGAAATGGCAGCTAAAAAACCACAGCTCGGGCCGGATGTCGAGTTCGGCGAGGATCTCGCCCTTGCCATAGCTCCCACCGTGGTCGGCGATGTGAACGACGCGGTCCATCATCAGCATGTGGTCGAGCGGCAGTTGGGCGTTGCCGGGGCCGAACAACTTGCCGTGGCCGCAGGCCACGAGTTCGTCGCGGGTGTAGGAGGACTGGGGTTTCATGGGTGCAGGTGCAACGAAACCTTGCAGTTTAGTGGGCCCGGGCTGCTGCCGGCCGCTTCGGTGGGCCGGATCCGGCCGGGCTGCTAAAGTCCCCGGCATGATCGGACGCATTCACGGCACCCTGCTGGACAAGACGCCGCCGCAACTCCTGGTGGACTGCGCCGGAGTCGGCTATGAGATTGACGTTCCCATGAGCACGCTCTACGGGCTGCCCGCGGTGGGCCAGCCCGTGACCCTGTTGACGTATCTGGCCGTGCGCGAGGACGCGCACCAGCTCTACGGTTTCGCCACCGCACAGGAGCGGGAAGCGTTTCGCGCGCTCATCAGGATTTCCGGCGTGGGCGCGCGCATCGCCCTGGCGGTGCTGTCGGGTTTGAGCGTGAACGAGTTGGCGCAGGCGATCGCCGCGCAAGACCCGGCGCGGCTCACGCGCGTACCCGGCATCGGCAAGAAAACCGCTGAGCGGCTGTTGCTGGAGTTGCGCGGCAAGCTCGGCCCCGACCTCGGACGTCCGGTGGGCACCATCGCCGCCCCAGGCCATGCCGACGTGCTGCAGGCACTGCTGGCACTCGGATATTCCGAGCGTGAAGCCAGCGCCACGGTCGCCAAGCTGCCGGTCGACAGCGGCGTTGACGACGGCATTCGCCAAGCGCTCAAAGCACTGGCCAAGGGCTGAGCGGGCGCGGGCACATCCACCATGAGCATTCAGGCCGACAACTTCGACACCGCGCGCGTCATCAGCCCGGCGCCCGCCTCGCCGCAGGAGGAAGCGGTGGAACGCGCGCTGCGTCCGCAGGTGCTGGCCGACTACATCGGCCAGGTCAAGGTCCGCGAGCAGCTCGACATCTTCATGAGCGCGGCGAAAAAGCGCGGCGAGGCGCTGGACCATGTCCTGCTGTTCGGCCCGCCGGGACTGGGCAAGACCACGCTGGCGCACATCATCGCCCGCGAAATGGGTGTGAACCTGCGCTCCACTTCGGGACCGGTGCTGGAGCGCGCGGGCGACCTGGCGGCGCTGCTGACCAATCTCGAACGCAACGACGTGCTGTTCATCGACGAGATCCACCGTCTCTCGCCCGTGGTCGAGGAGATTCTCTACCCCGCGCTGGAGGACTACCAGATCGACATCATGATCGGCGAGGGCCCGGGGGCGCGCAGCGTGAAAATCGACCTGCAGCCCTTCACCCTGGTGGGCGCCACGACGCGGGCCGGCATGCTCACCAACCCGCTGCGCGACCGCTTCGGCATCGTTTCGAGGCTGGAGTTCTACACCACCGAAGAGCTCACCACCATCGTGCAGCGCTCGGCGGCCTTGCTGCAGGCACAGATCGAGCAGGACGGGGCCCTCGAGATCGCCCGCCGCTCACGCGGCACACCGCGCATCGCCAACCGTCTGCTGCGCCGCGTGCGCGATTACGCCGAGGTGCGGGCCGATGGCCGCATCGCCCGCCATGTGGCCGATGCGGCGCTGAAGATGCTGGACGTGGACCCTCTCGGTTTCGACCTGATGGACCGCAAACTGCTGGAGGCCATCGTCCACCGCTTCGGTGGCGGGCCGGTGGGGCTGGACAATCTGGCCGCCGCCATCGGGGAGGAGCGCGACACCATCGAAGACGTGATCGAGCCCTTCCTCATCCAGCATGGCTACATCCAGCGCACCCCGCGCGGCCGCATCGCCAGCCCGGCCACTTATGCCCACCTGGGCCTGGCGGCACCGCGCGCCCCGGGCGACTTGTTCGGCGGCTGATGTTCGGCAGCGGATGCGGCACCCTCCGCTGCCGCACCCGCGCCGCCTGGCCGAAAGCACAGCGAGCACATTGGCCGCGCGCCAAGGCCTGTTCACGTCCTTGCCGCACGCGTTGCCCCCAGCCGGGGTGGCCGCGAGGCGCAGGGCGCAGGCAAGGTCGAACCCTGGCCTAGAACGCAACGAAACCGTAATCGCTCGGGATCTGCACCTGCTGGATGCCGGTACCGATCGTGCGCCCGTAGAAGAACGGCAACCCCAGATCCACCTGGCCTGTGATGGCCGCCGTGCCCCCAAGCGCCGGGAGCGCGGCATTGCCCGTCTGGAACATGGCGTCAGCGTTGGCGATGGTGATGCTGGTGCTCGACGATGCCGACCCCGAACTCAACTGCAACGCCACGTTCGCCGCAGGGCTCGGGCAATAGAAACCGCTGGAGCGTGTGCAGGCCGGCAGGCTCAGCGCGGTGTAATAACCGTTGGAGCCGCTGTCGATGAAGCCGGTGCCGTTGCTACCGTTGACCGCAATCGGCAAGTTGCCGTAGCGGTCGAGCGCAAATATCTGCGAGCCTGCGGGCAATTGGTTGTTGTTCGCCGTGTTGATGCCGAAGATCAGCACGCCGGTGGCCGATTGCGAGCCCCAGGGCAGCGAGGCGGCTGGCAAGGTCAGGATGCTGCCGTTGTTGTAGCCGGCCGGAAAAGCCGCAATCGGATTGATGGCTTGCTGGGCATAGCTGGCGCTGGTTTCCGTGCAGGTGCCGCCATTGCAATCGTAGTAGACGCCGGGGCTGGGCGTGCCACGCGCGGTATACAGCGATGGAGAAAGGGTGCATGCGTAGCCGCAGTCGTACTGAAAATTACTGATGCCGACAATACCGTTGACCACGCTGCTCAACTGGGCAGAAAAATCAGGTCCCTGGTTCTGGCAGGCTTGTGGCGCCGTTGGAGGGATGCTGGCGTCCCCGATGATCTCGATCGGAATCGCCCCGCCGGTGCTCAAGCCCCCGATCTGCACCAGGGCCGAGCGCATGCTGCCCCAGGTGTAGCCCGAGGCGAACTGGGCGCAGGCCGCGAGCTCGCCTCCTGTGCCGGTGGTCACGGCCGGCAGGTTCAGACTATTGAGCGTAGGGCTGGCGAACAGGCGCAGTCCGGCGGAGCCGGTGTCGACCAGCACGTCGGGAATGTTGACGCAACTGTTCGTGCCGTTGCAGACCGTCACCGTGACATAGGGTGTGTTGGCGGTATTCGAACCGGTACTTGCGAGCTGCAGGACGCTGACCGGCACGACGTTGGGCCCGCTCGGCGGATTCGCCAGGCCGACGGGTGGATTTCTGGTCGCGGGCGGGTCGCTTGGGGCACTGCCGCCGCCACCTCCTCCGCAGCCCGCCAACAAAACCGCAATAGTCAGCGCGGCACCCAAAGCCAGGCGGCGCAAGACCACAGCCCCACCGATCGGCGCAACCTCGCACCATGCGCCACGATGACCCTCCCGCGACGCGTGCCATGTCCGAGTCAACGCCCTCATGGCTGCAACCCTGCGATGTCGAAGCCCGCGGGCACGAGCGACGGCACCCAGGCGACGCCGTAGAAATTGCGCATGCGGCCGAAGCTGTGCACGACGATGTCATTGCCATGCATGACCGATGCGGTCAAGCCCAGGCCGGCACGTGGCCGGCCTTGGACGAAGGGGGCGAAATACTGACCGAGCAATTGCTGCAGGTCGGGCTTGAACGGCCCGCGCCAGGTGATGGCGAACACGGGGCCGGGGGCGGCGGCGTACTCCGTGACGCTGGCACCCTGCGGGGTCTGAATCGATTGGGCTTGCACCGACAAGGCCGCTGCGGGGGCGCTGGCCGAAGCGGCCTTCGCTGCCAGACGCGTGCCGGGCACCGCGGCGATGGGGGTTCCGTCCTGTACCGCGGCCGACAACGGCCGGCCAAGACCGGCATCGGCAGGTGTGCTGCCAAGGATAAGGACGAGGCCGACGGCCATGCCCAGGGGAACAACAAGACGCATGCTCATGCTGAAAAATCGCTTGGTGGTGGGTTCGATGCCAGGCTCTGCGTCAGAAACCCTGCGCCATACCGCAGGAACAGGACCGAGTTCCGTACCGAGTTCGCTTGGCAACTCAAAGAGGTCATTGCATCACAATGCAGCCTAGCAGCCATTCCGGCTCGTCATGGGGCACGGCCGCGCGGCGGGGATGGACTGCTCACCGCATCGCCGTGGCGCCGATTGCACATGAACAGCGGTCGACGGTGCCCATCGCCTGCTTGTCGAGGAAGCCTGGCCGGTGCCTTGGCCCGGCGCCGGCACCCGGGGACATCAACCCAGGGCTTCGTCCAGACCACTGTCCAGATGCCCGCCGTCGTTCCAGCCCACCAGGGTCATGCGGCCCTCGGCGACCAGCACGCGGTTGATGGCGGCATTGCGCAACTCCCAGGTGCGCGGCGCATGCAGGTCCTGGCTGGTGGCGCAGCGGTGCAGGCAGTCGAGCACCCCGCCGTGGCTGACGATGACCACCGTTTGCCCCGCATGGTTCGCCGCGATGCGCAGCACGGTGGTGGTGACGCGGGCGTAGAAGTCATCCAGCCGCTCGCCTCCGGGTGCGGCGAAGCTCGGGTCGCGCTTGCGCCAACGCTCGCAGGCCTCGGGGTGGATGGCTTGCAATTGCGCGAAGCTGGACCCTTCGAAGGCACCGAAGGCACGCTCGCGCAGACCCGCGTCGGTGTGCACAGGCAGGCCATGGGCTTGGGCGATGGACTGGGCGGTTTCAAGGGCGCGCAACAAGTCGCTGGCATAGATGGCCTGGATGTCCGTATCGGCCAGGGCGGCGGCCACCGCCCGGGCTTGGCCGTGGCCTTGTGCACTCAGGGTGATGTTCGTGTGCCCTTGGATGCGGGCGTCGCGATTCCACTCGGTTTCGCCGTGGCGAATGAGCAGCAGCAGGGTGGCTTGGTCCTGGAACATGCGCGCATGGTAGAGGCAGCGCACGAAGGGCGGCGCATCAAGGCGCCGACAGGCTGCTGCGGTTGCGACCGCGCGGAAGCGGAACCGAGGCTGGCAACCGCCCGATCAGGCGGCCGCCTTGATGCGCTCAGTCGACGTGATAGGCCACGCGCAATTGCAGGTAGTCCTGCCCCGGGTTGGGGAATTTGATATCGGCGTTGGAGTAGTGGGTGAGGCGCAGGCCCAGCGTCCAGGGAGTGCTGGCGAAGCGGTGGAACACACCGATGGAGTCGCCGAACTGGTAGGCGGTGGAGATGCGTTTGTCGCCGATATAGGTGCCGGAAAACACATTCGCACCAATGCCGAACTCGATGCCCGATTGCGGCGTGAGCCACCAGCGCGCGATGGGCGTCAGCCCGAGATGCCACAGCGACGGGTGGCCCGAGCCCGAAGGCCCGGTGGCCTGGCCCACCGATCCCTCCAGGCTGAGGTCGAGCCGGCTATGGGCAAAGTCGTGCATCCAGAACGGATCGGCCTGGTAGGCCAGGGTGGCGTTGTGATAGCCCCGGTAGGCGCCCCAGAGCGCGGACAGTTCGGAAGCCCGGGCCTGCGCCAGACAGGTGGCCGCCAGCAGCCAGGCCAGCAGCGCGTGGCGCGAAAAGTCGTAGGCACGGGAAGCGGGTGATGGGCGCATGACGATGGTGTTTCGCGTGGATGGTGGTGAGCGGCGCATGAACCGCGCCGACTCAATGGGCGCCGGCCGCCTCGGCGCTGGCAGCGCCGCCCTTGGCCGGCTTGATCATCCAGACCAGGACGATCATGGCGAGGAAAAGCCAGGCGCTCAGGCGAAACATGTCGTCGACGGCGATGGTGTAGGCCTGCTGGTCGATGAGTCGATTGACCACGCCCAGCGCCTGCGCGTGGCTGAAGCCGTGGGCCTGCAGGCCCTGGATCACGGGACTGGCCACCGGACTGCCGGCGTAGATGTGGCTGACAAGCTGCTCGTGGTGCAGGTCGGCGCGGTCGGTCCACCAGGTGGTGTAGATCGAGGTGCCGAACGAGCCCGCGGTGATGCGGGCAAAGTTCGACAGACCGGAAGCCGCGGCGATGCGATGCCCCGGCAGCCCCCCGAGGATGATGCCCAGCAGCGGAATGAAGAAGGTGGCCGTGGCGATGCCCTGGATCACCGTCGGAATGCTGTACTCCCAGTAGCTGTCGCCGGTGGTGAAGTTCGAGCGCATGTAGAACACCAGGGCGAAGACGACGAAGGAGAAGGTGGTGACCCAGCGCGAATCCATCACGGGCAGATAGCGGCCGATGACGGGCGAGAGGATGAGGGCGAAGAGGCCGACCCACGCCAGCACCTCGCCGGCCTGGGTGGCGGTGTAGCCGATGAACTCCTGCAGCCACAGCGGCAGCAGCACCAGGCTGCCGAAGAACATGCCGTAGGCCAGCGCCAGCATGATGGTGCCGAGGGTGAAGCTCGGAATCTTGAACAAGGTGAGGTCGACCACCGGATGCTCGTCGTAGATTTCCCAAATGAGGAACAGCGTGAAGCCGACCACGGCCGCCACCGCCAGGGCGATGATGACGGGTGAGGAAAACCAGTCGAGCTCCTGCCCCTTGTCGAGCATGATCTGCAGCGAGCCGACCCAGATCACCAGCAGCCCGAGCCCGGTCCAGTCGATCGGCAGCTTGCGGATCGGTGTCTCGCGGCGGGTGTAGATGCTGGCGGTCACGGCGGCAGCGATGAGGCCGACAGGGACGTTGATGTAGAAAATCCACGGCCAGGAAATGTTGTCGGTGATCCAGCCACCGAGCAGCGGGCCGAGGATGGGGGCGATGAGCGTGGTCATCGACCACATCGCCAGCGCCATGCCGGCGCGCTTTTGCGGGTAGCTGGAGAGCAGCAGGGTTTGCGACAACGGGATCATCGGCCCGGCGCTGGCGCCTTGCAGCACGCGGAACAGGATGAGAATTTCAATGCTGTGAGCCTGCCCGCACAGAAATGAGAACAGGGTGAACAGCAGGATGCTGGCGAGGAACACCTTCACGGCGCCGAAGCGCTGGGTGACGAAGCCGGTGAGCGGCACGGCGATGGCATTGGCCACGCCGAATGAAGTGATGACCCAGGTGCCCTGCGACGAGCTCACGCCCAGGTCACCGGCAATCGCCGGGATGGAGACGTTGGCGATGGAGGTGTCGAGCACATTCATGAAGGTCGCCAGCGACAGCGCGATGGTGCCGAGCACCAGCATGCTGCCCTTGAGCGGCACCATATGCGAAGGGGTGGCCGGCACGCTGGGGGTGGCCCCGGCTGCAGCCTCTTGGATGTCGAGTGAACTGGCCATGTGCGTGGTCCTTGGTGGCGCGCCGGCGCCGCCTCAGCGCTTGCCGCCGGCGTTGGCCGCGACGATGGAGTTCACCAAGGCATCGGCCTTTTTCCAGTCGGCGGCATAGACATCCGTGCTGGCGGCCGGGCCGGTCGGCGGCATGTCGGTCACCAGCGGGCCTTTGTGGCCGCTGATGGTGATGGTCACTTCCGTCGACATCCCCACGCGCAGCGGATGGCTGGCGAGCTGCTTGGGGTCGAGAGCGATGCGCACGGGCAGGCGCTGCACCACCTTGATCCAGTTGCCCGTGGCGTTCTGCGCCGGGAGCAGCGAAAACGCCGCGCCCGTGCCTGCCGACAGGCCCACCACGCGCCCGGTGTAGGTGAAGCTGCTGCCATAGGTGTCGGCCACCACTTTGGCCGGCTGGCCGATGCGCACGTCGCGCAACTGGGTTTCCTTCAGGTTGGCGTTGATCCACACATCGTTCAGCGGCACCACCCACATCAACGGCATGCCCGGAGCGACGCGCTGGCCGAGTTGCACCGTGCGCTGCGCCACCACGCCACTGACCGGGGCGGGGATCATCGTGCGCTCATACGCCAGATAGGCCTCGCGCACCTTGGCGGCGGCAAGCCGGACCGAAGGGTTGTCGGCAATCACCGTGCCGGCCGTGAGGGCCTCGCCGCCGGCGAGCTGCTCCTGCGCGGCCCGGACCCCGGCCTGCGCCGTGGTCAGCGCGGCTTTTGCCGCTTGCACCGCGATCTGCGCCTGGCGCAATTCCTCCGCACCCACCGCGCCGGTGCCGGCGAGTTCCTGGCGGCGTCGTTGCGCGTCCTCTGCCTTGGCCAGGTTGGCTTGCGCGGTGGCGACATCGGTCTGCCGCACCGCCACTTGCGCCGCCAGCGTGCCATTGTTGGCAAAGCTCACGCGCACCTGGCGCACTGCCTGCGCCAGCATGGCCTCGGCCTGCTGCAGGGCGACATGGGTGTCGGCACCATCCAGTTGCACCAGCGGCTGTCCGACCTTCACCAATTGCGTGTCGTCCCCGTCGATCGCCACCACCGTGCCGCCCACCTGCGGCGTGACTTGCACCAGGTTGCCTTGCACATAGGCGTCGTCGGTGTAGGCGTAGCGCAGCGATTGCCAGTAGTTGTAGCCGCTGTACAGGGCGCCGGCGATGATGAAAAAGACGATGGCTGCGATCATCAGTCTGCGGCGCCTGGCCGCTTTGCCGTTGCCGTTACTGTTGCCTTGACTGGCTGCGGGGGAACCGTTCGGGTTGTTGGATGGTGGGTTGGCGCTCATGCAAAGCTCCGTGATGGTGTTTGTTGTGTGGGTGACGACATTCGATCGCCGCGGCTCAGGGCCGGGCTGCGGCGCCCGGGGTTGCCGGCTCCGCTGGGGTGGTTGGCGTTTGCAGACTTGCTGCCGTCGGGGCCGCATCGGCCGGCGCTCCCGGCAGCGCCGGCAACTCGCTGGTCGCATAGCCGCCACCCAGGGCGCGGATCAGGGCCAGGTCATCCACCAGCGCCTGCGCCTTGAGATTGGTGCCGATCTGCTGCAGTTGCAGCACCGCGTTTTCCGTGGTCAACACGCTGAGATAGTTGTTCAGGCCAGCCTTGTAGCGCTGTTGCGCCAGCCGCTGGGCGTCCTGCGCGAGTTCAAGCGCATCGTGCTGCTGAGCGATTTGCTGCTGCAAGGAGCGCCGATCGCTCACCGCGTCGGCCACTTCGCGCACGGCGTTCACCACCGTGGCGTTGTATTGGGCGATGGCCGCATCGGCCGCCGCAGCTTGCCCGCGCAGATTGGCGCGCAGCTTGCCGCCTTCAAAAATGGGCAGGGTCAGCGCCGGCCCCACGCCGTAGGCACGGCTGCCGGCCGCCAGGAATTGACTGAAGCCCAGCGCGGTGAAGCCGGCGAAAGCGGTCAGGCTGATGTTGGGATAGAAGGCCGCACGCGCCGCCTTCACACCGGCCAGCGCCGCCTGCGCCTGCCAGCGCGCGGCCACCACATCGGCGCGGCGGCCGATGAGCTCGGCCGGCAGGCTTTGTGGCAGCGCCGGCAGGGGCAGCGTCTGCAAGTCGGGCTCGAGCTTGGCCGTGGCCTGCGGCCCTTGCCCGAGCAGGGCTGCCAGCGCGTGGCGCGCCTGGGCCTGGGCCTGCGCGTTCTGTTCGAGCTGCAGCTTGATCTGCGGAATCTCGGCCTGGGCCTGGCGCTGCTGCAGCGTGGTTTCCAGACCGGCGCGCACGCGGTCTCCCACCAGCCGCTCGATATGCCGGCGCTGGGCCAGGGTGCGCTGCAAAACCGCGTGCTGTGCGTCCAGACGTGCGAGACCGACATAACCGCCGGCCACGTTCGCCGCCAGCACGACACGTGCCGCCTGGGCCTCGGCCTGGGCCGCGCGGGCTTGGCCGATGGCGGCCTGGAGCTGATCCTTGTGGCGGCCGAAAAAGTCGAAGGTATAGCTGCCTTGCAACAGCGCCTGGTTTTCGGTGTAGACGCCACCGCCCAACGGCGGGGGATAGATGTCGTTGGCGCTGAAGCGCTGGCGGGTGGAGTTCACCGCGGCATTCAGGCTCGGCTCCAGGGCACTTTGCGCCACACCCACTGCCGCCTGCGCCTGGCGCATGCGCGCCTGCGCCTGCTGCAGGCTGGGATTGTCGGCCAGGGCCTGTGCGATCAGCCGGTTCAGTTCGGGATCGTTGAACTGCGTCCACCAGTCTTCTTGCGGAAACTCCGCCGGGTTGACGGCGCGGGTGCTCAGCCCCAGCTGCGACGGCTGCACCGCTTGAACCCCAGGCTGCATGGGGCCGGTGGACGCGCAACCGGCCAACAACAAGGCCGCCAGCAGCGGCGCCAGGCGCAGCAGGCCGCCACGGGGGCTGTGGCCCTGGATCGCGCGGGTTCGAAAGTTGGATGGAAGCGGCATGATGGAGAGCGGGTGTGGGGTCGTGCGGGATAAACGATGAACCGGTGTGATTGTGGCGATCCGCCTGGCGATATGGCGTGCACTGCCCAGTGCATTCGGGGGCGGTAACGCAGGCCTTCAGCCCTCATCCAGGGTGATCTTTGGCCCGGGACCGGCATTGCTGGCCGCGGCGAGGGCATCG
>JAJXUC010000064.1 GCA_021783435.1 Pseudomonadota bacterium
CATGCGCCGGCTGTTCGGTCTACGGGACGGGGAACGCGCGGTCTGCTTTCTGGCCGCCGGCACCGTGCAACACCGCAAGCCGATACGGCCGCGCCCCCGGCCCGAGGAATTCGTCTCCCGGCTCTGAACGCCCGACGCCTCCTTGATTGGTCCAGGCTTCGTCTTCGGCCCGCGGGCGGCGGGCGATTCCCGGTCACGGTGTTGGAAAACCAGTCCTCATGCGGGTTGCAAGCCGTCAGGGCTTTCGTATGCTCCGCAGATCTGGTGTGTTGATCCCGTCAGATATCCTGGAATGCCCGGTTTATCCGACGATCTACATGACGTTGGGCATCGCAAACACGCCGCTCGGCTATCCTGCGCAGAATGGCCATCCCCGACTACCAAACCTGCATGCTCCCGTTCCTCCGGTATCTGTCGGATGGAGCTGAACACACCCTCCGCGACGCGGAAGAGAGTCTGGCCGAACACTTCAAACTAACGCCAGCTGAACGAGCCGAGCTTCTGCCCTCAGGTCAGCAGGGCATTTTCAAGAATCGGATCGGCTGGGCTCGAACCTACTTGAAGAAGGCGGCTCTCCTTGAATCGCCGAAGCGCGGCGTCTTCAAGATCACAGAGCGCGGTTTGAAGACGCTGGCGTCAAGCCCGAATAGGATCGACGTCAAGTATCTGGAGCAGTTCCCCGAGTTCATCGAGTTTCGGGATACCTCGAAACCAGAGAGTGGTGCCGTCGCGGTTGTAGAACTTCCGCAGTCGAAGACCACGCCAGAAGAGGCGATCGAGGTCGCCCATCAAGGTCTGCGCGAACAGCTTGCCGCCGAACTACTGGTTCGAATTCTGGCTTGCTCCCCTACGTTCTTCGAGCAGCTGGTCGTAGAGCTGCTGGTCAAAATGGGCTATGGCGGCTCTCGCCGCGACGCTGGTGAACGAATCGGCCAAACTGGCGATGGCGGTATCGACGGCATCATTAAGGAAGACAGACTCGGCCTCGACACAATCTTTATTCAGGCGAAGAGATGGCAAGGGTCGATCGGCAGGCCTGAGATTCAGAAATTCGTGGGCGCCCTGCAGGGCCAGCGCGCGAAGAAGGGTGTCTTCATCACCACCTCAACGTATACAGCGGAGGCGGCCGACTACGCTACACGCATCGACACGAAGGTTGTCTTGATCGACGGGAAGCAGCTTGCCGGCCTGATGATCGACTTTGATGTCGGTGTCGCACCGGCAGCCACGTATGTAGTCAAGAGAATCGACTCAGACTATTTCGAGGAGTCGTAAAGCGATGCCTCCCATCATTCGAGCGGGACTCGTCAAAAGTGGGGGTGCCCTCAACTTGTGTTTAGGCCGCAACGGTGACGCTGTTGCTAATTTCGCTGACGCAATAGATCAAGCAACCATGGCGCGAGACCAAGCGTCGCATGAGGTGTGAAACGGACTGGGCTGCAATGACACGCAGCCTAGTCCGAATCGCCTTTTTTTGATGCGCTTGCGCGGCACCCATGGCCAGCAGGCCGTGGCCGCGGGCTCGCGGAATTAGCCGCGGTTGCCGTCGCGCCGGGGCGCGCCGGAGCTGCCGCGGCGGCCGGAATCGGTACGCGCCGAGGCCGGGCGGCCGCCGTCGCGACGTCCGCTGCCGTGGGCATGGCCGCTGGCGTCGCTGCGACCGTGGCCATGGCCGGCGTTGCCGCGGACTGGGCCTTCGCCGCGGCGTTGACCACCGCCACCGGCGGGCTTGCCGCCGCCGATCGTGGTGCGGCCGACGCGGATGGGTTGTGCGCGTTCCTTGGGATCGGGCTCGAACCCGGCGATGAGCTTGCGGTCGATGGGCCTGCCGATCAGGGTCTCGATATCGCGCAGGAAACGCAGCTCGTCCACGCACACCAGCGAGATGGCCTGGCCTTCGGCGCCCGCGCGGCCGGTGCGGCCGATGCGGTGCACGTAGTCCTCGGGCACGTTGGGCAGCTCGTAGTTCACCACCATGGGCAGCTGGTCGATGTCGATGCCGCGCGCGGCGATGTCGGTGGCCACCAGCACCTGCAACTTGCCGCTCTTGAACGAGGCCAGCGCGCGGGTGCGCGCGCCCTGGCTCTTGTTGCCGTGAATGGCGTCGGCACCGATGCCATCGGTGTTGAGCTGCTCGGCCAGGCGGTTGGCGCCGTGCTTGGTGCGCATGAACACCAGCACTTGGTACCAGTTGCTTTCGCGGATGAGGTGGGAGAGCAGTTCGCGCTTGCGCTCGCGGCCCACCGGGTGCACGGTCTGCTGCACGGTGGTGGCGGTGGTGTTGCGGCGCGCCACCTCGATCACGGCCGGCTTGTTCAGCAGGCCGTTGGCCAGGGTCTTGATCTCATCCGAGAAGGTGGCCGAGAACAGCAGGTTCTGGCGCTGCTTGGGCAGCAGCGCGAGCACGCGCTTGATGTCGTGGATGAAGCCCATGTCGAGCATGCGGTCGGCCTCATCCAACACCAGGGTGTTGATGCCGGAGAGATTCAGCGTGCGTTGGCCATGGTGGTCGAGCATGCGGCCCGGCGTGGCGACGACGATGTCGACGCCGCGTTTGAGCGCGTCGATCTGGGGCTGCATGCCCACGCCGCCGTACATGACCATGCTGCGCAACTTGAGATTCTTGCCGTAGTCGCGCACGCTCTCGGCCACTTGCGCGGCGAGTTCACGCGTGGGCACCAGCACCAGCACGCGGGGGATGACACGGCCTTGCGCGTCGCGCGCCTGTTCGCTCTGGCTCAGGCGGTGCAGGATGGGCAGGGTGAAAGCCGCAGTCTTGCCGGTGCCGGTTTGCGCGGCGGCCAGCAGATCACCGCCTTGCAGCACGGCGGGAATGGCCTGGGCCTGGATGGGGGTGGGCGTGGTGTAGCCCTGCTCGCGAACGGCAAGCAGAATGGGCTCAGCGAGCCCGAGTTGATCAAAATGCATGTGGAGATGGCCGCGAGTCTGCGGCATTGGCTCTGCGGCCGTCGCATGGCGCGACGCCAGTCCGCAACAGAAAGGCGGCCGGAGGATCCGGCCATGATGTCAGATAGACCGCCGCCCGATGACTGGACTTTCGAGCAGCAGCGCGCATCCTAGCAGCGAATGCCGCTTTGCGCTCATGGGGAGTGCATCCCCGCGCTGCGCGCGACCCCGCCGCGGTGGGGTTCGCCCATCTTCCGACGGCCGGGCGATGGGCTCATGCCGTGTCAATAGCCGTGCGCATGGTCTGGCCTGCGCGGCGCCGCCAGGCCTTCTCAAGCTCCACGGCGGCGAACACCAGCAGTGCGCAGCCCAGGCAGACCGCGAGCTCGCCGGGTGCGAGCGGCAAGGTATGGAACGTCGGCTGCAGGAGCGGCAGGTAAACGACGCCCAGCTGCAGCACGAAGGTCAGACCGACGGCGCCGAGCAGGGGCAGGTTGCTGCGCAGGCCGAGGGTGAACAAGGATTCGCGCTCGGAACGGATGGCCATCACATGCGCCATCTGCGTGAGCGTGAGCACGGTGAACACCATGGTCTGGCCATGCGCATTGCCGGACGCGGCAGCCCAGGCCTGCACGCCCAGGCACAGTCCGCCGATCAGCAGGCCGACCCACAGGGCGTGCTGCCACAGGCCATGCGCGAACACGCTCTCGCCGGGCGGCCGGGGCGGACGCTGCATCACGCCGCGCTCGGCGGGTTCGGCGGCCAGCGCCAGCCCTGGCAGGCCGTCGGTGACGAGATTGACCCACAGGATGTGGATGGGCAGCAGCGGTACGGGCAAGCCCAGCAGCGGGGCGAGGAACAGGGTCCAGATCTCGCCCGAGTTGCCCGTCATGGCGTAGCGGATGAACTTGCGGATGTTGTCGAAAATGCGCCGCCCCTCGCGCACCGCGGCGACGATGGTGGCGAAGTTGTCGTCCAGCAGCACCAGGCTGGCGGCCTCGCGCGCCACGTCGGTGCCGCCCGCGCCCATGGCCACGCCGATATCGGCGGCGCGCAGCGCGGGGGCGTCGTTCACCCCGTCGCCCGTCATGGCGACGAATTCGCCGTTCGCCTGCAGCGCGGCCACGATGCGGATCTTTTGCGCCGGGTCCATGCGCGCATAGACCCGCACCTGCGCCACCGCGTCGCGCAGCGCCGCGTCGTCCATCGCCGCGAGTTCGGCGCCGCTCAGGGCCTTGGCCCCCACGACGGCGATGCCGAGTTCACGCGCGATGGCCAGCGCCGTGGCGGGGTGGTCGCCGGTGATCATCACCGGCGTGATGCCGGCGGCCAGGCATTCGGCCACGGCCTGCCTGGCCTCGGGGCGCGGCGGATCGAGCAGGCCGACGAGGCCCAGCAAGGTCATGTCGCGCTCGGCCGCGCCGGCCTCGGTCGGGGGCGGTTCGCGCCACTCGCGCTGCGCCACCGCCAGCACCCGCATGCCTTGCGCGGCCAGGTCACGGGCGGCATCCAGCGCCTCGTGCGCGTGCAGCGTCTCGGCGCCGCGGCGGGTGAGGACGTGGGTACAGCGCGGAAGCACGCTTTCCGGCGCGCCCTTGGTCATGGCGATCCATCGCGCGTCCGCGCCGTCTTCGGTCGCGGCGTGCCACGTGGTCATGCGCTTGCGTTCGGCGTCGAAGGGGATTTCTCCCGCTCTCGGCTGCCGCGCGCGCAGCGCCGCCACGTCCACCCCTTCCTCCCCGGCCCGCTCCACCAGGGCGGTTTCGGTCGGGTCGCCGAGCCAGGTTCCCGCAGCATCGTCCGGCACGGCGTCGTTGCACAGCGCGGCGGCCTGCCACAACGGCCGCGGCGGCAGATCGCCCCAGGTTCGCCACGCCTGCACCCGCATGCGGTTGAGGGTCAGCGTGCCGGTCTTGTCGGAGCAGATGACGGTGACCGAGCCCAGGGTTTCCACGGCGGGAAGGCGCCGCACCAGGGCATGCACCCTCACCATGGCGCGCGCCCCCAGCGCCAGCAGCACGGTGACCACTGCGGGCAGGGCCTCGGGAATCGCGGCCACGGCGAGGCTGATGGCCGTCAGCGCCATCAGCAGCCAGGGTTCGCCGCGCAGCACGCCGATGGCGAAAATCAGCGCGCAGATCGCCAGCACCACCAGCGACAGCCGCTTGCCGAACGCGGCCAGGCGCAGCTGCAGCGGCGTGCTGCGCGAGCCGGTGGCCTGCATCAGCGCGGCCACCCTGCCGAGCTGCGTGGCCGCGCCGGTGGCGATGACGATGCCGGTGGCGCGGCCGTGGGTCACCAGCGTGCCCTTGAACGCCATATTGGCCTGGTCGCCCAGAGGCAGGGCGCGCGTCGCCAGCGGCGAGACGTGCTTCTGCACGGTGACCGACTCGCCGGTCAGGGTGGATTCGTCCACCCGCAGCTGCGCCACGCGGTGCAGCCGCAGATCGGCTGGAATCATGTCGCCGGCCTCGAGCAGAACTACGTCGCCCGGCACCAATTGCCGGGCCTCGATCAGGATCACGCGCCCGTCGCGCAAAACCCGGGCATGCGGCACGGCGAACTGGCGCAGGGCCAGCATGGCGCGATCGGCACGCCATTCCTGCACGATGCCGATGACAGCGTTGAGCAGCACGATGACGGCGATGGCCACCGTGTCCGCGATGTCGCCAATGAAGCCCGAAAGCACGGCGGCGGCCAGCAGCACCGCGATCATGAAATCGCGGAACGGGTCGAGCACCCGCTGCAACCAGCTGCGCGGCGCCGTCTCGGGCAGGCTGTTCGGCCCGTGGCGCTGCAGCCGCGCGTCGATCTCGTCGGCGGCGAGGCCCGCGTCGGGTCGCACGCGCAGGTGCCGCGCCACATCGCCGGCGCTCAGCGCGTGCGGCTCTTGCGGAAGGCCGCTTTCATTCGCCATGGATGAAGTCGGCATAGGCATTGAATGGATGGCAGTCCAGTGCATCACCCGCGGACCGGGTCGATGCGGGTCGCATAAGCCCGATACTATGGCCCTTCGCCGCATCGGCGTCCTTGTCCGCATAAACATGCGCGGCCCGATCACACAGGAAGATGACCATGGCAGAAGACCTCCACGTCCTGTTCGGCGCCGGCCAGGTGGGGACCCTCCTGGCGCAACAACTCGTGCGTGAAGGCGAGCGGGTGCGGGTGGCGAAGCGCGCGCCCAAGGGCATGGCGCCGGGCATCGAGACCTTGACCGGGGACGCGCTCGACTCCGCCTTCTGCCTGCGCGCCGCCGAGGGCGCGCGCACGATCTATCACTGTATGAACCCGCCTTACGACACGGCGGTGTGGGCCGCGACGCTGCCGCGCCTGATGGACAACCTGATCGCCGCCGCCGCGCGGACAAAAGCGCGCCTGGTGGTGCTGGACAACGTGTACATGCTGGGCCGTCCCGGCGGACGCGCCCTGAACGAGGACAGCCCCGTGCAACCCTGCAGCCGCAAGGGCGAGATCCGCGCCCGCGTGGCCGAAACCCTGTTCGCCGCGCACAAGCGTGGCGACGTGCTGGCGACGAGCGGGCGCGCCTCGGACTTCTACGGCCCTGGCGCGGTCGCCAGCTTCATGGGCGACTGGTACTGGCCCACCGCGCTGGCGGGCAGGCCGGTGCGCCTGACCGTCGATCCGGACGCCGTCCACACCTACCACTACACCCCGGACGTGGCCGCCGGACTCGCCGCCCTGGGCTGCGCCGGCGACGACGCCTACGGCCGCCCCTGGATGCTGCCCTGCGAGCCCGCGCCGACGCTGCGCGTGCTGACGCAGCGCTTCTCCCGGCAACTGGGGCGCGACATCCGGCTCGCCCCTCTGCCCTCCTGGGCGCTCAAGACCGCAGGCTTGTTCATGCCCTTGATGCGGGAACTCATCGAGATGCGCTACCAGTGGGATGCACCTTTCGTGATCGACGACAGCCGCTTCCGCGCCCGCTTCGGCCTGCAGCCCACGCAAGCCGAAGCGGCCGCCGCGGCCACCGTCGCCTGGGCGCGGCGGCACTACGCTGAGAAGGCGTGAATCCCGGCGCAGCCGACAACACGCAGCCGACATGCAAACCCGTCCCGCCATGCCGACTTCGCCACGTCTGCCCCTCGCCCTCGGCGGCCTCGTGCTGGCGGCGCTCGCCGCCTCCGGCGTCGCGCCGCACGACCGCGCCACCTGGCTGCTCGAAGTGGCGCCGGTGCTCATCGCCCTGCCCGTCATGGCCGCCACCTGGCGCCGCTTTCCGCTCACGCCGCTGCTGTATGGGCTCATCGCCCTGCACGCGCTGGTGCTCATCCTCGGCGGCACCTACACCTACGCGCGGGTTCCGCCGGGCTTCTGGCTGCAGGATCTGCTGCATCTCGGGCGCAATCCCTACGACAAGATCGGCCACTTCATGCAAGGCCTGGTGCCGGCGCTGGTGGCGCGCGAGATCCTGCTGCGCGGCGGCTATGTGGCCAGGACGCACGCCCGCATGGCGGGCTTTCTCGGCGTCTGCGTCGCGATGGCGGTGAGCGCCTTCTACGAACTCGTCGAGTGGTGGGTGGCGCTGGCGCTGGGCATGGGCGCGCAGGACTTTCTCGGCACCCAGGGCGACCCCTGGGACACCCAATCCGACATGTTCTTCGCCCTCATCGGCGCCACCGTGGCCGTGCTGGCGTTCGGCCGCTGGCAGAACCGCCAGATCCGCGCCCTGGAACACGCCGGATAGCGACCCGTCACCCGCACGGCAGAACGCTTTTATGCTGTGCGCCTTTCCCCGGAACACATCGCCATCATGTCCGTCTACACCACCCTGCAGGAACTCGGCATCACGCTGCCGCAAGTCGCCACCCCCGCCGCCGCCTACGTGCCTTTCGTGCAGACCGGCAACCTCGTCTTTCTCTCCGGCCACATCAGCAAGAAGGACGGCGCGGTCTGGGCCGGCCAGCTCGGGCGTGAACTGACCACCGCGCAAGGCCAGGAGGCCGCGCGCCTGATCGCCATCGACCTGCTTGGCACGCTGCACGCCGCCACCGGCAACCTCGACCGCATTCGCCGCGTGGTCAAGCTCATGGGGCTGGTGAACTCGCTGCCCAGCTTCACCGAGCAACACCTGGTGATCAACGGCGCCTCCGAGCTGTTCGGCAAAGTGTTCGGCGCCAAGGGCCAGCACGCCCGCAGCGCCTTCGGCGTGGCGCAGATTCCGCTGGGCGCCGCGGTGGAAATCGAGCTCATCGTCGAACTCGAATAAGCGCCGACGCCCCTGCGCCGGCAACCGGCTTTAACGCCAGCCGTCAGACGGCGCGCAAGCCCGTGGGCTTGAAGCTCGGCGCGCCCAGGTCCTTGCCCTTGCGCGCGCGCTTGCCGGCATAGGCCTGCAGCGCACGGTGCTCGAACGCCATGGTCTTCGCCGCGCCGCCGCGTCCGGTTCCGGTCAGTTCCAAAGCGGTTTTCGGCATCAACGCCTGCACCGCACGCACGCTTTCCTTGGCGTCGAGCGCCATGAGCATGACGCCGCGCCCGCCGCGTGGCAGTTCGCGCAGATCGTCGGCGCCGAACACCAGCAGACGCCCGCTGCTGCCGAGCACGGCGATGCGGTCGGCCATCGGCGCCGCGCCTCCGTCCACCCCCGCGCCGCGCAGAACCTGCGGCGCCAGCAGGGTTTCGCCGGGCTCCAGAGCGACGAAGGTCTTGCCCCCCTTCTGCCGGCTGCCCAGGCTCTCGGCCGGTGCGATGAAGCCATAGCCGCCCGACGACGCCAGCAGCAGCGGCGTGTCGGCCGGGCCGGCCCAGTAATGGGCGGGCAGCGTGCCGGAGGCCAGATCGATGAAACTCGTCACCGGCTGGCCGTCGCCACGCCCGCCCGGCAGGCTGACGATGGGAATGCTGTAGGCCCGCCCATCGCTGCCCAGCACCCACAGCATTCCGGTGCTGCGGCTCTCGAAGGTGGCGTAGAGCGCATCGCCGGGCTTGAAGCTCAGGTTGGCGGCGGCCAGGCCGTGGCCTTTCTGCGTGCGCAGCCAGCCCTTCTGCGAGACGATGACCGTCACCGGCTCGTCGGGCACGCGCACCTCCAGGGTGGCGCGGCTTTCGGCCTGGATCAGGGTGCGGCGGTCATCGCCGAACTGCTTGGCGTCCTGCTCGATTTCCTTGATCACCCGGCGCGTGAGCGCCTTGTCGTCGCCGAGCAGGGTCTGCAGTTCCTTCTGCTCCGCGGTGAGCTTGTCGATCTCCTGTTCGATCTTGATCGCCTCCAGGCGCGCGAGCTGGCGCAGGCGGATTTCGAGAATGTCCTCGGCCTGGCGGTCGCTGAGCGCGAAGTGTTCGACCAGCGCCGGCTTGGGTTCGTCGCTTTCGCGGATGATGCGGATGACTTCGTCGATGTTGAGCAGCACGATGCGCCGCCCCTCGAGAATGTGCAGGCGGTCCTGCACCTGCTGCAGGCGGTGCGCGCTCCGGCGCCGCACCGTGGCCTGGCGGAACGCGGTCCATTCGCGCAGGATGTCCAGCAGCGGCTTCTGGCGCGGCTTGCCGTCGGCGCCGACCACCACCAGGTTGAGCGGCACGCTCTGCTCCAGGCTGGTGGTGGACAGCAACACCGACACCATCTCCTCCACCGGCACGCGCGAGCTCTTGGGCTCGAGCACCAGGCGCACCGCGGCGTCGCGCCCGGACTCGTCGCGCACGCCGTCGAGCACCGCGAGCACGGTCTGCTTGAGCTGCTGCTGCTCGGCGCTGACGGCCTTCTTGCCCGCCTTGGGCTTGGGGTCGGTGAGTTCCTCGATCTCCTGCAGCACGCGCTGCGTCGAGGTTCCCGGCGGCAGCTCGGTGATCACCAGTTGCCACTGGCCGCGCGCCAGTTCCTCCACGCTCCAGCGCGCGCGCACTTTGAGGCTGCCGCGCCCGTTGGCGTAGGCCTCGCGGATGTCGGCCGCGCTGCTGATGAGTTGGCCGGCGGTGGCGAAATCCGGGCCCGGCATGAGGTCGAGAATCTCGTCCAGCGCGACGCCGGGCTTGCGCAGCACGGCCACGCAGGCCGCCGCCACCTCGCGCAGGTTGTGCGCCGGAATCTCGGTGGCCAGGCCGACGGCAATGCCGCTGGCGCCGTTGAGCAGCACGAAGGGCAGGCGCGCCGGCAGCAGGCGCGGCTCGATGGTGGAGCCGTCGTAATTGGGCACGAAGTCCACCGTGCCCATGTCCACCTCGTCCAGCAACAGGCGGGCGATGGGCGTCAGGCGCGCCTCGGTGTAGCGCATGGCCGCGGCGCCGTCGCCGTCGCGCGAGCCGAAGTTGCCCTGGCCGTCGATCAGCGGGTAGCGCTGCGCGAAGTCCTGCGCCAGGCGCACGAGGGCGTCGTAGGCGGCCTGGTCGCTGTGCGGGTGGTACTTGCCCAGCACGTCGCCAACCACGCGCGCGGACTTCACCGGCTTGGCCCCGGCCGCCAGGTTCATGCGGTCCATGGCGTACAGCAGGCGGCGCTGCACCGGCTTGAGGCCGTCGCTCACATCGGGCAAGGCACGGCCCTTCACCACGGAGATGGCGTAATCGAGATAGGCCTGGCGCGCGTAGTCGGCCAGCGCCAGGCTGTCGTCGTCGGCCGTGTTCGCAGGCGGGGGCGGAACGTCAGACTGGGTGGCGAACAGATCGGGCGTGGGGTCGTTGGGGCCGGGTGTGTGGATGGTCATGGATGCGGTGCGGAATGGGTGTCGGGCATGCGTCGCCTGGGGTCGGAGGCGACGCGGCGGGTGACGTGCCAGCGGGCGATCAAACGTCCACCTCCACGCGGTCGCCGTAGGCTTCCATCAGGTCGCGCCGGGCCTGCGCCTCGCCCTTGCCCATGAGGTGGGTGAAGAGTTCGGTCGTGACGGCCTCGCTGACTTGGCCCAGCTGCACCGGCAGCAGGCGCCGGGTGTCGGGGTTGAGGGTGGTCTCCCACAGCTGCTCGGCGCTCATCTCGCCCAGGCCCTTGAAACGCGACACGCTCCAGGCGCCTTCCTTCACGCCGTCCTTGCGCAGGCGGTCGAGGATGGCCTGCAGCTCGCCCTCGTCCAGCGCGTAAAGCTTGGCCGCCGGCTTCTTGCCGCGCGCGGGGGCGTCGACGCGAAACAGCGGCGGACGCGCCACATACACATGGCCACGCTCGACGAGCTGCGGAAAATGGCGGAAGAACAGCGTGAGCAGCAGCACCTGGATATGCGAGCCGTCCACATCGGCATCGCTGAGGATGCAGATCTTGCCGTAGCGCAGCGCGGCGAAGTCCAGGGTGTCGCCGCGGCTGTGCGGATCGAGGCCGATGGCCACGGCGATGTCGTGGATCTCCTGGTTGGCGAACAGCCTGTCGCGCTCGACCTCCCAGGCGTTGAGCACCTTGCCGCGCAGGGGAAGCACGGCCTGGAATTCCTTGTCGCGCCCCATCTTGGCCGAGCCGCCAGCGGAGTCGCCCTCGACCAGGAACAGCTCGTTGCGCGCGGTGTCGCGGCTTTCGCAATCGGTCAGCTTGCCGGGGAGCACGGCCATGCCCGAACCTTTGCGCTTTTCCACCTTCTGCGCCGCGCGCTGGCGGCTCTGCGCCTGGGCGATGACCAACTCGGCAAGCTGCTTGCCCTGCTCGACATGCTGGTTCATCCACAGCTCCAGCGCCGGTCGCACGAAGCCAGACACCAGGCGCACCGCGTCGCGGCTGTTGAGCCGCTCCTTCATCTGGCCTTGGAACTGCGGGTCGAGCACCTTGGCCGACAAAACGAAGGACGCACGCGAGAACACATCCTCCGGCAGCAGTTTGACGCCCTTGGGCAGCAGGCTGTGCAATTCAATGAAGCTCTTCACCGCCTGGAACAGGCCGTCGCGCAGGCCCGCCTCGTGCGTGCCGCCGGCAGGGGTGGGAATGAGGTTGACATAGGACTCGCGCAGCACGCTGCCCTCGCTGCTGAACGCCACGCACCAGCTCGCGCCCTCGCCCACCGCAAAGCCCTCGGTCTGGCCATTGGCCTGCCCCTCGCCCTCGAAGGCGAACAGCACCGGCGCCTCGCCCAGCACCTCATTCAGGTAGCCGCGCAGGCCATGGTCATAGCGCCAGGTGCGCGCCTCGCCGCTCTTCTCCACCAGCAGGCTCACCTCCAGTCCCGGCAGCAGCACGGCCTTGCTGCGCAGCAGATGCAGCAGTTCGGCCTGCGGTAATTGCACCGTGTCGAAGTACTTCGCGTCGGGCCACACCCGCACCCGGGTTCCGCATTTCCAGTCGCTACGCGTCAACGGGCGCGTCACCAGCGCCTGCACCGGGGCGCCCCCTTGGAACACCAGGGCCGCGGCCTGGCCTTCGCGGCGCACCTCCACGTCCAAGCGCGAGGCCAGCGCGTTGGTCACGCTCACGCCCACGCCATGGAGGCCGCCGGAGAAACGGTAGGCGGCGCCGGCATCAAGCTTGTCGAACTTGCCGCCGGCGTGCAGGCGCGTGAACACCAGTTCGACCACCGGCACGCCCTCCTCAGGATGCAGGCCGACCGGGATGCCGCGGCCGTCGTCCTGCACGCTCAAGCTACCGTCGGCATGCAGGGTCACCGCGATGTGGCGCGCATGACCGGCCAGGGCCTCGTCGGCGCTGTTGTCGATGACCTCCTGCATGATGTGCAGCGGGCTCGAGGTGGACGTGTACATGCCCGGACGCTGCTGCACCGGCTCCAGTCCCTTGAGCACGCGGATGGACGATTCACTGTAGGCCGTCGTGGTTCGGGTTGCCATGGATGTTTTGTGGATAAATGAGCAGAATTGTGGACAAACTCGAGACCGCGATGGCCGAACGTCAGCCGAAAAACTTATCCCCACCGAATGGGGATAGAGTCCCTGCCACGAGCCTGGAAATCCAGATTCCATGCGGGTCGGTCTGGGTCTGCTCAAAAAAGCGGCAGCAGAATCAGATCGGCCAGGCATCGCGAATAAGGCTTGACAGCGCGACGCCAGGCATGCTGAGGCGCGGCAAGCGCGGAGGATTCTAGAAGCCCGCCGGGCCTGCGCCGCAGGGCTCGGACGGACCGCACTGCGCCGCACCAACCCGATTCTGCTTGAATACTCCCGATGCACCCGATCTCACCGACCATGACATCCAAGCCCGCTGCCGGAACGGCTGGTCCGCACACCCTGGCCGCGCCCTCGTCCTGGGTCATGCGCTTCGTGCCGCTGATCGAGCCTGGCGCGCGGGTGCTGGACCTGGCCTGCGGCGGCGGGCGCCATGTGCGGGCGCTCGCGGCGCGGGGCTTCGCCATGCATGCAGTGGACCGCGACGCGCAGGCGGTGGAACCGCTGCGCGCCATCGCGCAGGTCACCGTGGCCGACCTCGAGGCCGGCGCCTGGCCGCTGGGCGAGAGCCGCTTCGACGCGGTGATCGTCACCAACTACCTGTGGCGCCCGCTGCTGCAGCGCATCGTGCAGACGGTGGCCGAAGGCGGGGTTCTGATCTACGAGACCTTCGCCCTGGGCAACGGCTCCATCGGCAAGCCCAGCAATCCGGATTTCCTGCTGCGCCCCGGCGAACTGCTCGACGCCGTGCGCCCGCACCTGCGCGTGGTGGCCTACGAGGATGGCTTCGTGGTCACACCGAAACCCGCCTTCGTGCAGCGCATATGTGCCGTGCGCGAGCACCCGCCCGCGCGCTCCGCCGAGGCCGGGGCCGAACCCCACCCTGCCAAGTACAATCTTTGATTTTCACAAATGCGCGGCATGAATCCCATTACCGGCAGCATCGTGGCCCTGGTCACGCCCATGTTTGAGGACGGCAGCGTCGATTTCGACAGCCTGCGCGGCCTCATCGAATGGCATATCCGCGAAGGAACCGACTGCATCGGCGTGGTCGGCACCTCGGGCGAGTCGCCGACCGTGAATGTGCAGGAGCACCGCGACATCATCCGCGCCGCGGTCGAGCAGGCCAGGGGCCGCGTGCCCGTCATGGCCGGCGCCGGCGCCAACTCCACGGCCGAGGCCATCGAGCTGTCCCACTTCTGCAAGGAGGTCGGTGCCGATTGCACGCTCCAGGTCGTGCCCTACTACAACAAACCAACCCAGGAAGGCATGTACCGCCACTTCCGTGCCATCGCCGAGGCGGCGGACATTCCGATGGTGCTGTACAACGTGCCCGGCCGCACCGTGGCCGATATGCAGGCGGAAACCGTGCTGCGTCTGGCTGAAATTCCCAACATCGTCGGCATCAAGGAAGCCTCCGGCAACATCGACCGTGCCGCGCAAATCCTCCGCTCCGCTCCCGAGGGCTTCGCCGTGTACTCGGGCGACGACCCCACCGCAGTTGCGCTGATGCTGCTGGGCGGGCACGGCAACGTCAGCGTGACCGCCAACGTCGCCCCGCGCCTGATGCACGCGCTGTGCATGGCAGCCATCGCCGGCCATGCCCAGGAGGCCGCGCAGCTGCACTTCAAGCTCATGGACATCAACCGCCTGCTGTTCACCGAACCCAACCCCATCCCCGTGAAGTGGGCGTTGCAGGCCATGGGCAAGATCGCCGGCGGCATACGCCTGCCGCTCACGCCACTGTCCAACCTCGAGCATCAGGCGGCCTTGCGTGCCGCGCTGTCCGCCCTCGGCATCCCCGTTCTCCATTAAAAGACACACAGCCATGCGTCGCACCCCCGCCTTACCTGGACGACACGTCCTGCGATTGTCCGCCCTCGCACTGGCCGTGGCCGCGCTGGGCGGCTGCTCCTCGATGAGCACCGTGGTCAATGGCAAGAGCGTCGACTATGAAAGCGCCAAGGCGGCTCCGCCGCTCGACATTCCGCCCGACCTCACGCAAATCACGCGTGAGCAGCGCTACACCATGCCGGACAACGCCAAGACCGGGCCGGTGAGCGCCCTGGCCTACCAGAACGCAGCCACCGCGCCGGCGGCCGAGCCCGTCAGCAATGCCGTGCTGCCCCAGTATCCCGGCATGCATATCGAGCAGGCCGGCGGCCAGCGCTGGCTGGTCATCGATACGCCTCCTGCCCAACTGTGGGACAAGGTCAAGACGTTCTGGCAGCAAAACGGCTTCTACCTCACCAAGGCGGATGCGGCCACCGGCGAAATGGAAACCGACTGGGCCGAGAACCGTGCCAAGCTGCCGCAGGACTTCATTCGCAAATACCTGGGCAAGGTGTTCGACAGCCTCTACGACACCGGGGAACGCGACCGCTACCGCACCGTGTTCGAGCGCACGCCGGACGGCAAGGGCACCGAGATCTTCATCACCCACCAGACGATGGTCGAGGTCTATACCAACCAGGACAAGACCCAGACCACCTGGCAGCCCGGCACCCCCGATCCCACGCTGGACACCGTGTTCCTGCGCAAGCTCATGGTGCATCTGGGCATGAGCGAGCCGCAGGCCAAGGCCGCGGTGGCCGACGTGACCACGCCACCGAACGTGCCGCGCGTGAGCCTGATCGACGGTGGTCGCGCTCTGCAGGTGCAGGACGGCTTCGACGAAGCCTGGCGCAGGGTCGGCCTGGCGATCAACACCGCGGGCTTCACCGTGACCGACCGCAACCGCGCCGCCGGCACTTACGATATCCGCTACGTCAACCCCGTCGCCGCGATGAAGGCCGAGGAAAACCAGGGCAGCTTCCTAAGCCGCCTGTTCGGTGGTGGCAAGACGGAAGTCAAGCCCGAGGACTTCCGCATCCTGGTGCAACCCGCCGGCACCGTATCGCAGGTCAGCGTGCAAGCCATCAACGCCGGCGCCGACAGCGCGCAATCGGCACAGAACATCCTCAAGGTGCTGCAACAGCAACTGCAGTGATTTGGGCTCGCGCTCGACAAAAAAGCCGCTTCGAAGCGGCTTTTTTGTCGATGGAGCGGAAGATCGACGCGGCCCTCTCGCCTGCAAACCTGCGAAGGGAGCCGGGCCTGCGCAAGCAGGTCTTGATCCGCGACACTCAATCCCCGCGGTGCTCAGGCGTAGCTGCGTAAACGCAGCGAGAGTCCTTGCAAGGCCGCGATGCCGCTCTGTTCAGCGCGGTGGCACCAGTCCTGCAGATGCTGGCGCAGCTGCTCGGCCGAAGCCGACGACTGCTCCCAAACGGCCTTGAGGTCTTCGCGCATGTGCAGCAGCTTGTCGATGGCGGGACTGGTCTGCGCCGCGGCATCCACCACGGCACGCGACCTCGCATCCAGGGTTTCGCGTTCACGCGCGATCAGGTGGCGCGCCGCGCGCAGCACCGCCCGCTGACCGCTGCGGGCGGCGCTTTGCGCCCTGGCGCTCGCCTCCGTGCGCTGCAATTCGGCATGCAGGGCGCGCTTGAGTTCACGCGCGTAGCGGGCCATGAGGTCATAGCGGTTGGCAATCACGGTCTGCAGCAGGGCCAAGTCCACGTGCGGGCGCACCGCGCCGATCTTGGCCTTGGGCGGAAGCTTGCGGGGCGTCGCCAGGCCCACCCAGGACAGCAGGCGGATATAGGCCCAACCGATGTCGAACTCCCACCACTTGAGCGACAGCTTGGCCGACGTGGGATAGGTGTGATGGTTGTTGTGCAATTCCTCGCCGCCGATGATCAGGCCCCAGGGAAAGACGTTGTGGCTGGTGTCCCGGCTGGCGTAGTTGCGGTAGCCCCACCAGTGGCCCAGGCCGTTGATGACGCCCGCCGCCCAGACCGGGATCCACAGCATCTGCACCGCCCACACCGTGGCGCCGATCGCGCCGAACATCAGCACGTCGGCGATGAGCACCAACCCCACGCCCTGCCAGGCCAGGCGCGAATACACATGGCGCTCCAGCCAGTCATCCGGCGTGCCGTGGCCGAACTTGGCCAGGGTTTCCTGGTTCTTCGACTCGGTCCGGTACAGCTCGGAACCGCGCAACAGCACGGTGGAGATGCCCTTGGTCACGGGGCTGTGCGGGTCGTCCGTGGTTTCGCACTTGGCATGGTGCTTGCGGTGGATGGCCACCCATTCCTTGGTCACCATGCCCGTGGTGAGCCACAGCCAGAGCCGGAAGAAATGCATCACGGCCGGATGCAGGTCCAGGCTTCGATGAGCTTGGGAGCGGTGCAGGAACACCGTGACGGCAACGATGGTGATATGGGTCGTCACCAGGGTATAAAGCACGATCTGCCAGACGCCAGCATGCAGCAAACCATGCCCAGCCCAACTCAGGAAACCATCCAACATGTTTTTTTCAATCCGTCAAACTTAAAACGCCAACCCAGGGGGTCACGAGCATCGCTTGTGTGGTCTGCAGGGTCGCAGGACTTGCCAAAATACCAAGCTCATTTTAAGGAGCCTCGATATCCGACTTTTTCGAAGGCATTGGGGCACCCGGACGCGCCGCACGCGCTTCGACGGACCTTTGCATCACGGCGGCGAAGAACCCATCCGTGTTGTGCCGGTGGGGAAACAGCTCCAGCATGTGGTCGTCCGGCGCCTGGCCGATCGTGACTTGCTGGTGAGCCAGAATCTCGGCTGCGCTCTGCAAGGCAAAATCCGGCCGCTCGCGCAGGAATTGCTCGACCACCTGCCGGTTCTCCGCAGGAAGCATGCTGCAGGTGGCGTACACCAGCCGTCCACCGGGCTTGAGCAGGCCAGCCGCTGCCTTCAGGATGGAGGCTTGCTGCGCGGCCAGTTTGGGTACGTCGGCCTCGCCCAGTCGCCATTTCAGGTCGGGATTGCGGCGCAGCGTGCCGGTGCCGGTACAGGGAGCATCCACCAGAACACGGTCGAGCTTGCCGGCCAGACGCTGCACACGATCGTCACGCTCGTGGCTGATGACCACTGGATAGACGTTGGATAGGCCGCTGCGCGCCAGCCGCGGGCGCAGCTTGCTCAAGCGGTGCTCGGCCACGTCGAAGGCATAGAGGCGCCCGGTGTTGCGCATCATCGCGCCGAGCGCGAGGGTCTTGCCGCCCGCGCCGGCGCAGAAGTCGGCCACCATCTCACCACGTCTGGGTTCGAGCAGCAGGGCGAGCAGTTGGCTGCCCTCGTCCTGCACTTCGATGGCACCGTCGATGAACGCTTCCGATCGGTTCAGCGCCGGCTTGCCCTCGACACGCAAACCCCACGGCGAATATTGCATAGGCTGGGCCTCGATGCCCAAACCCTGCAATTCGGCACGCGCGGCGTCGCGCGTGGTCTTGAGCAGATTCACGCGCAAATCCAGCGGTGCGGATTGCAGAAGACTCGTGGCCAACGCATCGAACTCACCGCCGCCCAGGTCGCCGCGGGATTGCAGCGCCTGCGCCAGCCAATCCGGCAGGCTGTAGCGCAGCGCGGCGGGCAGGTCCGACAGGTCCGAAGCCGACACCTTCTCGCGCCAGTCCAGCAATTCCGCAGGGAATGCCTCGCGCAACTGCTGCGCGTCGGCCTGCCAACCCAGTGCCAGCAGGTGCAGGTCCAGCGCGCCTCCCGCGGTTCCGGCCAGGTGGCGATACAGGCGCAGATAACGCACGACCTGATAAATGCTCTCGGCCAGCACGTGCCGATCGCGCAACCCAAGCTGCGGATGGGCGCGGAAATAGCGCGAGACGACGACATCGGCCGGCAACTCGAAGCGCAAGACCTGGCGCAACAACTCGCGTGCCGTCGTGACCAGGGTGCGCGGCTTCATGCCGTCACCTGCTGCATGGGCCGCACGAGCACACGCAAGCCACGCACCTGCAGGCGCCCCTCGACCAGGGCGCGCACGGCAGCCGGATAGATGCGGTGCTCCTGCTCCAGCACGCGCTCGGCGAGTACGGCCTCGGTATCGTCATCACGCACCGGCACCACGGCCTGGGCGACGATGGGGCCGTGGTCGAGGTCGTTCGTCACCAGATGCGCGGTGGCGCCATGCCATTTCACGCCGGCATCGAGCGCGCGCTGGTGCGTGTGCAGCCCCGGAAAAGCGGGCAGCAGCGAGGGATGGATATTGATCAAGCGCCCGGCGTAGCGTTGCACAAAGGCAGAAGTGAGGACGCGCATGAAACCCGCGAGGACGACCGCGCTGGGGCTGTATTGATCGATGCAAGCTGCCAGTGCGGCGTCGAAATCCTCGCGGCTGGAATAGACGGTATGGTCGACCACGGCGGTGACGATGCCGTGGTCCGCAGCGTAGGCGAGCCCCGCCGCATCCAGCCGATTGCTCACCACCGCAGCGACCCGCGCCGGCCAATGTTCGCGCTCGCAGGCCCGCACGATGGCTTGCATATTCGAGCCCTGGCCCGAAATCAGGATGACGATGTTGTTCTCAAAACCTTGGGTTTGCATGGCCGGCAGTGTAATCGCCGGCCATGCCCGCGCGGCAGATCGAAGCCCGGCCGACGTGGCACCAGGCTCACCCTTCGTTACCAACAATCTGCCACGGTCAACGTGCCACCGCTGACGGATTTCACACCCAGAGAATTCACCGCGAAATTGCCGCAACCGTCCTTGGTCTGGTCGCCCTGCGCGGTGGCCGTGGCCGTGAAGGTCGGCGGGTTGGTGGTGTTGTCCATCACCACGCTGAGCTGGTAGTAATTGGTCGACGCGTCGGGAACCGCCGCCGGCAAGGCCGCGTAGCCCAGGCTGGCAGCGGTGGACGTGTACGCGTTGTTGGTCGTGTAGAACTTTTCTTCGCGGCTGGCCATGTCCAGCACCGCCGTCTTGGCCACGGTGCGGCGCGACTTGCGCACCGAATCGTTGTAAGCCGGCAGCGCGATGGCGGCCAGAATCGCGGCGATGACGACCACGATCATCAACTCGATGAGCGTGAAACCCCTGAATCGATCTTGGTTGTTCATCTTGTTTTCCAGTCAGCGCAGCTCAGTCCATGTCAGGCGTTGGCCTGCCCCATTTGGCGCTGGATTCACCTGTTGGACGTTGGGATTTCCGCTGTTGTCCTGGTTGATCATGTAGGGTTTGCTTCCAAAGGTGACGAAACTTGGGGATCCAACCGCGTTGAGGTACACACCGCTCACGTTCTGGCCACCGATCGTGACAAAATTTCCTGTAGTGTCGGCGAAGAAGGAATTGGGCAAGGCACCGCCGTTTAATGGATTGATGGCCATGGTCCAGCCACCCGGGGGCGACGGCGCATAGCAACTCAACCCTTGAGAATTCGGTGAGGGAATCGTGCTGTTGACAACAAAGGTTCCAAACGCAAGTGTTGGATTATAAATAATACTTTCTCCCGCCCCCGGCAAATCAAGATAAAAACCATATTGATTATTACCCGAAGGGCAAGATGACGTATTTTTCCAGCACACTGGATTGGCACTCAGCGTACGATATCCAGTACCCGCCCCTGCGAAAGCCTGGCCGCCTGCATTATACGCGCCCAAGACCGTCTGTTGCTGCATCACGCTTCGGCCAATGCTTTGCGCACCAGTCAACGAGGCGTACT
>JAJXUC010000065.1 GCA_021783435.1 Pseudomonadota bacterium
AGCGCGGGGCGCTGGCCACGGCCTTGCGGGCCAGCATGTCGGTGCCAGGCGTCTTCCCGCCGATCGAAACCCACGGTGAGCTGCTGGGCGACGGCGGGCTGGTGGACAACATGCCTGTCGACGTGGCGCGCGCCATGGGGGCGCAAGTGGTGATCGCGGTGAACATCTCCACCCCGCTGTCCTCGCGCGAGGCGCTGGGCAGCATCGTCGGGCTCACGGGGCAGATGATCAATATCCTGATGGAGCAGAACGTCGAAGTCCAGCTCAAATCCCTGACCCCGGCCGACGTGCTGGTCACCCCGGCGCTGGGCGACATCTCCTCGCTTGACTTCAACAGGGGCGAGCAGGCCCTGCGCGACGGTTATGCCGCCACCATGGCGGCGGCGCCGCAACTCGCGCGCTATGCCTTGTCGCCCGAGGCCTATCGGGCCTGGCGCATCAAGATCGATAGCCAGGCGCAAGGCCTCGTGGCCAGCCTCGGCGACTTGCCCATCGACTCGGTGCGGGTGGAAGGCTCGAAATGGGCACCGGCATCCGCACTCGAAGCCCATTTGCGTCAAAAATCGGGAAAACCGCTCGATTTCAGCGATGTGCGCAGTGACGTCGACCAGCTCTCCGGTCTCGGCGATTTTTCACGTGTCGACTACCGACTCTATGACGAACCCGACGGCAGCGACGCGCTGGTCTACCGCGTCGCCGACAAGCCCTGGGGGCCCAACTTCCTGCGCTTCGGCCTGGGGCTCTACACCAATCTGCGCAACCAGACCCGCTTCGAGTTGCAACTCACCCAGCGCCGACCCTGGCTCAACAACCTGGGCGGCGAGTGGCGCAACTTCCTGCAACTGGGCTGGGAAAATCGCTGGCTGTCCGAGCTCTACCAGCCGCTGGACAGCACCGACGATCTGTTCCTGGCCCCCTATCTGGATCTGGATGCGCGTCCGATCGATGTCTACGCCGGAAGCCAGGCCATCGACCGCTACCGTCTCAGCACGTCGCGCGTCGGGCTCGACATCGGCACGCCGGTGGCCGACTACGGCGAGCTGCGCCTGGGCTACAGCGTGGCGCAGATCTCGGCCAACACCATTCTGGGCAGCAGCAACCTGAGCGGCAGTGTGCGCGAGGCCGGCATCCGCGCCCTGGCCACGTTCGACCGGCTGGACCATGCCTATTTCCCGCGCGAGGGCTGGCGCGCGCGCCTGGAAACCTTCAGCGCCGACCGCAAGCTGGGCAGCGCCGCCAACTATGTGCGTCTTGACCTGTCGGGCCAGATCGACCAGAGCTTCGGCCGGCAGACGGTGGAGGCGGCGGCGCGGCTGGCCAGCTTCCGTGACATCTCGGGCACGGGCTACAACTACTTCGCGCTCGGCGGCTTCGACCAGCTCTCGGGCTTTCAGGAAGGCCAGATCATCGGCAACTATCTGGCGTATTTCCGCTTGGGGCTGCGTACGGAAATCACCACCGCCGGACTGTTCGGCGGTGCCACCTACGCTGGCATGAATCTGGAACGCGGCAATGCCTGGGCGAACCGCAACCAAGTGTCCCTGAGCGATTTGCAATCCAGCCTGGCGCTCTACCTCGGCGCCGACACGCCACTCGGGCCGGTTTACTTCGGCATCGGCAAGGCGCCGGGGCAGACGGTGAACTACTACCTGATGCTCGGGCGTCCCTGACGGCGGCTGCTGCGCAGGCGCCGCAACGCAAGCGGGTTCGCCGGCCTCGATTCAGCGCGCCGACTCGGCGCCGGCAGCGCCTTGCAGCCAGGCTTCCAGCACCTGGCTGGCTTCGAGCAGGCCTTGGCGTCTGGTGGCTGAGAACAACTGCACCGACGTCGGTGCCATCAGGCCCGCCCCCGCGGCGTGGCGCTGCAGGTCGTCGCGCACGCCCTGGGCCTGGGCCTGCTGTTCGCTGCGGGTGAGCTTGTCGGCCTTGGTCAGCAGGATATGCACGGGCAGGGCCGCGGGTGAGGAATAGCTCAGCAGCGTCCAGTCCAGCGGAGTGAGTCCGTGGCGGCTGTCAGCGATCAACACCAGCCCCACGAGCTGCGCGCGTTGCGCCAGATACTGGGCGATGAAGCGTTCCCAGCGCTGTTTGGTGGCCAACGGCACGGACGCGTAGCCATAGCCCGGCAGATCGGCCAGCAGCCCGGCCGTGGCGCCGCCCAGGCCCACCGTGAACAGGTTGATGTGCTGGGTGCGCCCGGGCGTCTTCGACGAAAACGCCAGACGGCGCTGACCGCACAGCACGTTGATGGCGGTGGACTTCCCGGCGTTGGAGCGGCCGACGAACGCGACTTCCGGCACATCGCCGGCGGGAAGCTGATGAAACTGTGCCGCCGTGGTGAAAAACCGGGCTGACTGCAGCAGCGGGCTGGTGTCGGCAACCGGCTTGGCCGCGGGCGTGCTGGAATTCCCTATATTCGTCATGACTTATATGTCGTTAGCATGCGGCATCTTATTCCCCCACATGATCCGCCATGCTGCCAGCCGAGCAAGGTCTGCGCCCGCCCCACCTGTCTGACCGCAGCGCCATTTCGCGCGCTCGGGTCGTGCTCGCGATCCTGTTGCTCACCGCGGGGGCCGCCGCTGGTGCCACCGGTGCTGTCGAAGGCGCGGCAGGCGCCACCCCAGCGTTTGAAGTCTCCGCCACCGCGCCGACGCCGGCACAGATCGCGCATGGCAAGCAACTGGCGCAGAGCTGCGCCGCCTGCCACGGACTGGACGGCAACGCCACGAGCACGCAGTTTCCCAAGTTGGCGTCACAGCGCTCGGACTACATCGCGCAGGAACTGAGGCGCTTCAAGCCGGCCTCGCCGGGCAAGAAACCGGAGCGTGTGAATCCCATCATGAATGGCGTCGCGGCAACCCTGTCGCCGCAGGATATGCGCGACCTGGCGGACTACTACAGCCGCGAATCCATCAAGCCCGCCATCGCCGCCAATGCCCAGTGGGCCAAGCTGGGTGAGGGCATCTGGCGCGGCGGCATTGCCGATCGTCGCGTGCCGGCTTGTGCTGCCTGCCACGGTCCCGGTGGGCTTGGTCTGCCGGGGCAGTATCCGCGTCTGGCCGGACAGTGGTCGGAGTATGTGGCTGCCCAATTGCATGCGTTTCGTACCGGCGCCCGCGGCGACAACACGCCCATGCACGACATCGCCTCGCGCATGAGCGATCGTCAGATCCGCGATGTGTCGGATTTTGTTGCAGGTTTGCGTTGAACGTTTGGAGCGCCGAAAGCTCCACAGATGATGGATTTCCATCAAGCATCTGTGGACAAGGCAAGGGCGAGAAAGGTGGTTTTTGCTATAGTTCATCATCCAAAAATCCCTGCCCTCAGCGGCTTGGAAGGGCATCAGCGCATACTCAGTTCTGTATTCTTGCGGCCCGCGATGCGGCGTCGAGCGCGATCAAGTGCAGCGCCCCGTTTCATTTGCGTCGTGCCAACGACGCGCCCTGACACCCAAGCGGCAGCAGTCCGCTGCAATACACGCACCGCTGCCCGCAACGGCGGCATAGCATGAGCAGCCGCTGCCGGCATTGAATCCCACATCCATGTCATCCCTATCCAACGTCAGCACTTCCGGTTTGCAGTTGCGCCGCGGCTCCCGCACCTGGCGCAGCTTCGTTGAACTGCTGTCGTCCATGCGTTTTGCTATTTCTTTACTGGTGGTCGTGGCCATTGCCAGCATCATCGGCACAGTGCTGCAGCAAGGCGAGCCGTTCAACAATTACATCGACCAGTTCGGCCCGTTCTGGGCCCAGGTATTCCACCGCATCGATCTGTTCAATGTCTACAGTTCCTGGTGGTTCCTGCTCATCATGGGGTTCCTGACGGCGTCCACCACACTCTGCCTGACACGCAATACACCCAAAATCATCGCTGATCTGCGCAGCTACAAGGCCAATATCCGCGAGCAGGGCCTGCGCTCCTTTCATGACAAGGCCGAAGTCGAAGTGCCCGCGCCGCGCGCGAACATGGTGGCGCACCTCGTGGCCCAGCTCAAAGGCCAAGGCTATGGAGTGAAAGTGCAGCCGGTGGACAGCGACCCCCAGGGAGCCACCATGGTGGCGGCCAAGACGGGTGGGCTCAACCGCATCGGCTACATCCTCGCGCACAGCGCCTTCGTACTCATCTGCCTCGGCGGCCTGCTCGACGGCGACATGATGATCAAGCTGCAGATGCTGCTGACGGGTAAGCAGGCACTGAAGTCGAACATGGAGATCTCCCAGGTTCCGGCGCAGAACATCCTGTCCGTGAACAACCCCACCTACCGTGGCAACCTGTCCATTCCCGAGGGGGCCAGTTCCAACACCGCGGTGCTGACCATTGGTGACGGCTCGGTGCTCCAACCGCTGCCCTTCATCATCACGCTGAAGAAGTTCGTCGTTGACTTCTACTCCACTGGCATGCCGCGGCTGTTCGCCAGCAATGTGGAAATCACCGACCGCAAAACCGGCAAGACGTTCCCGGCGACGATCAAGGTGAACGAGCCGCTGGAGTACGACGGCGTCACGGTGTTCCAGTCGGGCTTCGATGATGGCGGCTCGCATCTGATGCTCAAGGCCTGGCCGATGCAAGGCCCGGGGGACAAGACCTTCGATCTCAAGGGTGATGTCGGCAGTTCACGCCAGCTGACCAACGGCAATCAGGCGCTGCGGCTCGAACTCACCGGGTTTCGCCTGATGAATGTGGAGAACCTTAACCGTGCCGAGGACAGCGGCAAGAAGCCCGCCGGCCAGGATCTCGCGCAGCTGTTCGAGCAGCATCTGGGTGCCGCCGTCCAGCGCAACCAAACCCATCAGATGACCAATGTCGGACCGGCGGTGATCTACAAATTGCGCGACGCTGCGGGGCAGGCGCACGAGTTTTTCAACTACATGCTGCCGGTCGATCTCGATGGCACCAAGGTCTTCCTCGCCGGCGAGCGCAGTGAACTCGGCGGCAACTACCACTATCTGCGCATTCCTGCCGACTCGAAGGATACAGTCGACGGCTGGATGAATTTCCGCGCTGCGCTCGACAACCCCACGGCACGCCAACAAGCCGTCGATGCCTATGTGAAAGAGTCCCTGCCCCCTGGCGCCGCCCCGGCACTGGTGCAGCAGTTGCGGGCCACCGCCGGCCGCACGCTCGACATTTTTGCCGGCAATATTCCACGCGATGCCAAGACCGGGCAGCCCTTGGTGAAAGCACCCGGCGGACTGCCGGCTCTGGCCGAGTTTCTGGAACTCAATGTGCCCAAGGCTGAATTGACCAAGGCGTCCGATGTGTTCATCCGCGTGCTCAACGGCACCCTGTGGCAGTTGTGGCAGGTCTCGCGTGCACAGGCCGGCCAGACGCCGGCCGTCGACACCCCCGACAACAACCGCTTTTTCAACGCCGCCGTGCTCGCGCTGTCCGATTCCACCTTTTACCCGGCCCCGCTGTATCTGCAGCTCACCGACTTCAAACAAGTCCAGGCCAGCATCTTCCAGGTGGCGCGCGCCCCGGGTAAATACATCGTCTATTTCGGCGCCATCCTGCTGATCCTCGGTGTGTTCTCCATGCTCTACATCCGTGAACGCCGGGTGTGGTTCCTGGTGCGTGACAACGGCCCATCGGGCAGCAAGACCCTGATGGCCATGAGCACCAATCGCCGCACACTTGAATTTGAAAAAGAATTTCAAACCCTACGCGCCGCCTCCCTGGGCGTAGGATCACAGGCACCGGGTGCTGCGGCATCCGCAGCACCCGGTTCGGATCACCCCTGAAGGGACTTTCGCCATGGAGCTCACCAGTAAATCCCACACCTTAGGCCTCGGTTCGGGTCCGCAGGATGTGAAACAGACCGGCCCGTTGGCCTACCTGCGTCGCCGATCGACCTACGACTGGATTTTTCTCGCGCTGATCGTCGGCGGGGATGCCTATGTCCTGAGCCGCTACGGCCAGAATATGAACTACTACGTCAAGCTCATTTTCCTGGGCGCGACGACCTCCCTGCTGTTCCTCGGCTGGGGCTGGACGGCGATCAAGAATCTGGCGATCAGCGTCGCCGTGCTGTCGCTCTTCGGCATCTGGCTGTACAACGGCCCCGCCGGGGTGCCCGTGCTGGCGCGTGGTGAGCAGAACTTTTTCCTCAAGTACTTCCTCTCGAGCCAGACCGCCATCATGTGGATGGCATTCTTGTTTTTCCTCAGCACTGCGTCGTACTGGGTGGGCATGTTCACCGGGCCGGCGCAATCCCTGGCCGGCGGCACGATGACGGCGGGCGGCCCCGTGAGCGAAGGCGCCATGATCCGCGACGGGCGCGGCTGGCAATCCAACTTCCCGCAACTGTTCGGTTCGCGCCTGGCCTGGGTCGGCATCACCATGGCGCTGGTCGGCACCATGATGCGTTGGTTCGAGAGCTATCTGATCGGCCCCGACGTCGGTCACATCCCCCTGTCGAATCTGTATGAAGTGTTCGTGCTGTTCTCCTGGCTCACGACCGCCCTCTACCTGTATTTCGAGCACAAGTACAAAACCCGCAGCATGGGCGCCTTCGCCATGCTCGTGGTCAGCGCCGCGGTGGTGTTCCTGCTGTGGTTCAGCTTCGCGCAAAGCGGTTTTGTCATCCAGCCGCTGGTGCCCGCGCTGCAAAGCTGGTGGATGAAGATTCACGTCCCGGCCAACTTCATCGGTTACGGCACCTTTGCGATTGCCGCCATGGTCGGTTTCGCTTACCTCATCAAGGCCCATGCCACCACCACGTCGCTGTGGAAGCTGGCGCCCCTGTGGTTGCTGGGTTTCACCATGTTCTTCGAGCCCATGGTGTTCCGCCAGGGCGGCATCTCCGAATATTGGGGTGTGTTCGCCGGCATCTCCGCCTTGATCGTCGGCGGTATTCTCTACGGCCGCAAGCGCATCGCCATGCACCTGCCCTCCATGGAGGTCATGGACGACGTGATGTACAAATCCATCGCCATCGGCTTCACCTTCTTCACCATCGCCACCATTCTGGGCGCGATGTGGGCGGCGCAGGCCTGGGGTGGCTACTGGAGCTGGGACCCGAAGGAAACCTGGGCGCTGATCGTCTGGTTGAACTATGCGGCCTGGCTGCACATGCGTCTGATGAAGGGTCTGCGCGGCCAAGTGGCGGCCTGGTGGGCGCTCACCGGCCTGCTGGTGACGACCTTCGCCTTCCTCGGCGTCAACATGTTTCTCTCCGGGCTGCATTCCTACGGCAAACTCTGACCGATCGGCACTTGAACCCAAAAAAGGTCCTTCGGGGCCTTTTTTGTTGCGGCGCGAATCTGTGAGCCGATGTGCACCGTAGAAACAAGTAGCCGTCAGCAAAACAAGGTTGGCGCAGATGTGTAAGGTTTCGGTCCATGGCACGACCAAGCCTCAGCCGCGCTGCAGGCGGAAATGGTCGCGGAAAACAAAGCAGGAATAAACGAGCCGGTTTTTCGTCTGTTCAGAGAAGCAGCGCCTGAAACCAGCCGATGAGGCTGAACTCCAACACGGTACACCCAGCACATCACCCAGAGGTCGTCATGAACAAGCGCCAAGAGCAAGGTTTCGAGCATCCCGTTCCGTCCGACATCACTCCACGGGGGGCTTATCGTGATCGGCGGCGTTTCCTTGCCGCGGTCGGGGTCGGTGCCGCAGCGACAGTCGCTGCGGTCGCGGCGCAACGCGCGCACGCCGTGCCGGCGGCCGATGCGTCCCATCCCGGGAATCTGCCCTTGCTGCCCGCCGTCAAGAACGTCGCGCTCTCCACCAAGGAGGCGCTCACGCCTTACAAGGACGTGACCAGCTACAACAACTTCTACGAATTCGGCACCAGCAAGAGCGATCCGGCGCGCAATGCCGGCAGCTTGCGCACCCAGCCCTGGACCGTGGTCGTCGAGGGCGAGGTGGGCAAACCGCGTACCTTCGACATCGACGACCTGCGCAAGCTCGCGCCGATGCAGGAGCGCATCTACCGCCACCGCTGCGTCGAAGGCTGGTCGATGGTCATTCCCTGGCTGGGCTATTCGCTCTCCAACCTGATCAAGGCGGTGCAGCCCACGGGCAATGCCAGGTACGTGGAGTACATCACGCTGCTCAATCATGCCGAGATGCCGGGGCAGAACGACCCCATCCTGCAATGGCCCTACCTCGAAGGCCTGCGCATGGACGAGGCCATGCACCCGCTCACGCTGCTCACGTTCGGTTTGTACGGCGAGGTGCTGCCGAATCAAGACGGCGCCCCCATGCGCATGGTGATTCCCTGGAAATATGGCTTCAAGGGCGGCAAGTCGATTGTCAGAATTCGACTGGTGGAAAAGCAGCCCATCACCTCATGGATGCGCGCGGTGCCGCAGTGGTACGGCTTCTACTCCAACGTCAACCCCAACGTCAGTCCGCAGAACTGGAGCCAGGCGAACGAGCGCCGCATCGGTCAGGGTGGTTTTGGTGGCCTGTTCGCGCCACGCATTCCCACCCAGATGTTCAATGGCTATGGCGAACAAGTCGCCAGCCTGTACAAGGGCATGAACCTGACCCAAGATTTTTGAGTGATCCCGGCATCATGAGCGCCTCGCCAACTCTGGTTCCGAAACAGGCCCGGCTGTCGCTACGCTGGCGCCGCGCAACCCTGCAGGCCCGCTGGTTCAAACCCGTGGTTTTCATGCTGTGCCTGTTGCCGCTGTTCCTGCTGGTCTGGCGAGCCTTCACGCTGGAACTCGGCCCCAACCCCGAGCAGACCTTGATCTGGACCACCGGGCTGTGGGCCTTGCGCTTCCTGCTGGTGACCTTGACCATCACGCCCTTGCGCAAGATCACCGGCTGGGCCGAATTGGCGCGGCTACGGCGCATGTTCGGGCTGTTTGCCTTCAGCTACGCAAGCTTGCACTTCACCTGCTATCTCTGGCTGGTGAACGATTTCAACCTCGATGCCGTGCTGAAGGACGTGGTCAAACATCCCTTCGTGCTCGCGGGCATGACAGCGCTCACGCTGATGCTGCCGTTGGCCGCCACGTCGACCAACGGCATGATCAAGCGCCTGGGCGCCGCGCGCTGGCAGGCCTTGCACAAGCTGGTTTATGCAGTGGCCATCATCGCCGTGTTCCATGACTGGTGGGGCAAGCTCGCCAAGAACAACACACTCGATCCGAAGCTTTACGCCCTGATGCTGGCCGTGCTGCTCGGCTGGCGTGTGGCCCGGGCGTGGCAGGAACGACGACTGCAGACGCGTCGCAACGAGGTGCCGGCACGGGTCTGACGGCGTGCAGGCGGACCGCAGCCGGGTGCTCAAAACACCAGCAGTTGCTCGCCCGCGACCAGGTGTTCGAGGCTCTCGCGCTCGCGAATGAGGTGCGCTTGCGCGCCGTCCACGAGCACTTCGGCGGCGCGTGGGCGGGTGTTGTAGTTCGAGGCCATGGTCATGCCGTAAGCGCCGGCCGAGAGCACGGCCAGAAGGTCGCCCTCGCGCAGGTCGAGTTCGCGCTCGCGACCCAGCCAGTCGCCCGACTCGCACACCGGGCCGACCACGTCATAGCGCAAGCTGTGCTTGCCGTCGCGCGGCTGCAGCGGCACGATGGCCTGCCACGCTTGGTACAGCGCCGGGCGCATCAGGTCGTTCATGGCAGCGTCCACCACGGCGAAGTGGCGCTCCAGGCTGGATTTGAGCGTGACCACCTCGGTGACCAGCAAGCCCGCGTTGCCCACCACGGAGCGCCCCGGCTCGAACATCACCTGCCGGTGGCCATGGCCGCGCTGTGCCAGGCGCTCGAGCAAGGCATCCATCCAGGCGGCGATGCTGGGCGGGGTCTCGTCGGCATAGCGGATGCCGAGGCCGCCGCCGAGGTCGATGTGCTCGAGCTTGACGCCGTGATGCTCGATGTCGGCCAGCAGATCGAGGATGCGGTCGAGCGCGTCCAGATAGGGGCCGAGTTGCGTGATCTGCGAGCCGATATGGCAGTCGATGCCGACGATGCGCAGGTTTGGCAGCAGCGCCGCTTCGGTATAGGCCGTGCGCGCCAACCCCTGGGGAATGCCGAATTTGTTGCTCTTCAGGCCGGTGGAAATATAGGGGTGGGTTTTCGCGTCGACGTCCGGGTTGATGCGCAGGCTGACCGGGGCGACGACACCACGCTCGCCAGCAATGCGGCTCAGGCGTCGCAGCTCGCTTTGCGACTCCACGTTGAAGCATTGCACGCCGGCTTCCAGCGCCGCATGCATCTCGGCATCGAGCTTGCCCACGCCTGAAAACACCACGGTGGACGCTTCGCCGCCGGCGGCCAGCACCCGCGCCAACTCGCCGCCGGAAACAATGTCGAACCCCCAGCCCAGGTGCGCCAGCAGTTGCAGCACGGCCAGGCTGGAGTTGGCCTTGACCGCATAACGCAGCGAAACCGGCTTGCCCTGTGCCGCGGCCTGGTACGCACCCGCCGCCTGCTCGATGCCGGCCCGCGAGTACACATACAACGGCGTGCCGAACCGCCGCGCCAGTTCGGCCGCAGGGACCGCCTCGATCATCAAGGCGCCATTGCGGTAGGCCAGATGCGGGTGGCCGGGAAGTTCAGCGGTTGCAGCGCGGGCTTGCGACATGGGCTGGTTGTCGTGGTTGCGGAAGGGTATGGGTCCATGGCGCACGGGCGAGACAGCCCGGGCTGGAACCGTGGAGACGATCAGCCCTGGCTCGGAGCGGCAGGCGGCGGTTTGGGGAAAACCAGCGGTCCACGCTGACCGCAGGCGCTCAACAGACCGCATGTGGCGAGCAGCACGGCGAGTCCGACAATGCGCGCTGTACGGGCAAATCGAATTCCTAGAATGGTTCGCTCAAGCATCAGTTCAGTGTATCAGCCGCACCCGGAAAACCGTCCCATGAACGCCCTGCCGCAAACCGACTATCTCCGCCTTGCCGATGCCATGTTGAGCCGCGTGGAGGCGGCAGCGGATGCTGCCGATATCGACTCCAAACGCGAAGGCGCGGTGCTGACCCTGGAACTCGACAACGACGAGAAGATCATCATCAATCTGCAAGCGCCGCTGCAGGAATTGTGGCTGGCGAGCAAGTCCGGCGCCTTCCACTTCCGCTACGACGCTGGCCAGTGGCTGGACACGCGCAGCGGCTCGCGCTTCGAGGATTTGGTCCAGCAGGCCGTGCGCCAGCAAGGCGGCCCGTTGTTGGCCCTAGTCTGATTCAGTTGCTTCAGTTGCGCATCGGGAACAGTTTGGAGAGGGCGTCTTCCGAGCTCGAGGTGGCCGGCGCCGACGCGGCTGGAATGCCCAGCGCATGCACGCCGCCACCGGCGGCATAGTCGTCGTAGACATAGTCGGAGCCAAGCTGCACGACGCCTGGAGGCGGGGCGTATGAGGTCACGGCAACGCCTTGCAGCGCCGTGCGCATGAAGTCGATCCAGATGGGTAGAGCCACGCGTCCGCCGGTTTCTTTCGTTCCCAGTTTCAGCGGCGTGTCGTAACCCACCCAGGCCACGGCCGCGAGTTGCGGGTTGTAGCCGCAGAACCAGGCATCGACCGAATCGTTGGTGGTGCCGGTCTTGCCGTAGAGGTCGGGCCGTTTGAGCTCGGCCTGGGCGCGCGCTGCCGTCCCGGTGCGTGTCACCTCTTGCAACAGGGTGCTCATGACGAAGGCGTTGCGCGGCGTGATGGTGCGCAGGCTGGGGTCACCGGCGCGCTCGGGCTTGGGCGCGGCCAGCACATGGCCTGAGGCGTCGCTGATGGAGCTGATGAAATACGGCGACAACAGATAGCCGCCATTGGCGAAAACCGAATATGCGCGCACCATGTCCAACGGCGTGGCCGAACCTGCGCCCAGCGCCAGGGTGAGGTAGGGCGGCTGCTTGCTGGCGTCGAATCCGAAACGGCGGCTCCATTGCTGCGCGTACTTGGGGCTGATGCTGTCGAGCACACGGATCGCGACCATGTTCTTGGACTGCGCCACGCCTTGCTTGAGGGTGATCGGCCCGTCGTATGTGCCGTCATAGTTTTTCGGTTCCCAGGCCTGGCCGCCGGTGGTGGCGGCGTCGAAAAACAGCGGAGCGTCGTTCACCATGGTGGGCGGCATGAACCCCTTGTGCAATGCGGCCGAGTAGATGAAAGGCTTGAAACTCGACCCCGGCTGGCGCTGCGCCTGGGTGACGTGGTTGAACTCGTTCTGCTGGAAGTCGAAGCCGCCGATCAGCGCCTGGATCGCGCCGTTGTTCGGGTTCATCGCCACGAACGCAGCCTGCACGCGGGGGATCTGGGTGATGACCCAGCGCCCTCGTGGCTGCTTCCAGATGCGCACCACGGCCCCCGGGCGCAAGGCCACGTTGGGTTGTGCCTTGGGCCCCAGACCGAGGGCAGCGACTTGCTGCAGGCCATCGCCGGCGACGTCGAGCAACTCGCCGCCGGGACGCATCACCTGCACCTGCTTCGGGCTGGCCGCCGTGACCACGGCGCAGCGCAGGCCTTCAGTGTCGGGGTGATCGTTGCAGGCGTCGTCGACAGTCTGCGGCCACAAGGAGGTTTCGTTCGGGGGGTCGATATAAGCCTCGGGGCCGCGCCAGACCTGGCGCAACTCGTAGCGCATCACCCCCGTGTGCAGGGCTCGCCAAGCTGCGTCCTGATCGCGGCTGACGATGGTGGTGGTGACGTTGAGGCCTCGGGTGTAAGCCTGCTCGCCGTAACGCGCGAACATGGCCTGCCGCACCATCTCCGCCACGTAGCCTGCATGGACCAAGGTTTCGGCGGCGCGACCGGAGCGCAAACCAAGCGCGGCGTCTCGGGCCTGCGCGTAGTCGTCGGCACTGATCCAGCCCAAGGCGCGCATGCGACCAAGGACATATTGCTGGCGAATCCTTGCGCGTGGCAGGTTGACAAAGGGGTTGTAGGCCGAAGGCGCTTTGGGCAGGCCGGCCAGCATGGCTGCCTGCGCCAGGCTGATTTGCGCCAAAGGCTTGCCAAAATAAGTTTGCGCCGCGGCTGAAAAACCGTAGGCATGCTGGCCAAGGTAGATCTGGTTCATGTAGAGATCCAGAATCTGATCCTTGCTCAGTTCGCGCTCGATCTTCAGCGCGAGCAGCAGTTCGAAGAGCTTGCGCGTGAAAGTCTTTTCACTGCTGAGATAAAAGTTGCGCGCGACCTGCATGGTGATGGTCGACGCACCCTGACTCTTCGCCTTGTGCAGGTTTGCCAGCGCGGCGCGGGCAACGCCCGTCCAGTCAATGCCGCCATGCTGATAGAAGCGGTCGTCCTCCGTCGCCAGTACAGCCAGCTTCATGACTTTGGGGATCTGCCCGATCGGCACGAAGTCCCGACGCTCTTCGCCGAACTCGCCGAGCAAGACATGGTCGGCCGAGTACACCCGCAGCGGCAGCTTGGGTTTGTAGTCGAGCAGTTGTTGAACGTCGGGCAAGCGCGGCCAGGCGAAAGCCAGAACCACGCCGACGAGCAAACACGCGGCCAACAACGAGCCCAACAGCGTGGCGATGAGGACGCTCACGAGCCGCACTCCCATGCGGCGAGGGGCTGTGTTAGGGGCAGGCGTCGTCTTGGTGGGCGGGGAGGTCGCCATAGAGCTCCGGGGGTTGTGGGCGGTGCGGGAGAGGGCCGCTCGGGACGCGGTGGAAGACAGCGGGACTGCTGGCGCGATACCCAGGGAAAGCACTCACCGCGAGGATATGTCCGATTGTAAAAATTCTCGGAGGGCCGCCGGGATTTTCCAGTGAGCGTGTCACCCTCATCTGTGCCCCCGTGGGCCTTTTGCAACGAATCCCGGTTGGCCGCGGGAAAACCTGACAAACAATCAAACACTTGTTGTTAGGATTGAAAAAAACATTGAACTGATGCCACCCGGGCCTCAATAGCCATCAGTTCCAAGCGGGCTTTTTCAAGTTCCACTCATTCAGGGGGTTGTGTTGTCCATCTTCAGCAGCTTGCTTCGGAAGCGTTACGCGCCGCTGATCGGCCTGGACATCAGCAGCTCAAGTGTCAAGCTGGTCGAGTTGGCGCTGGATGAGCAAAATCGCTACACCCTGGTGCGCGCTGCCATCGAGCCACTCGAGAAAGGCGCCATCACCGACGGCAACATCGAAAAGCACGATGACGTGGTCGATGCTGTGCGCAAGCTGGTCAAAAAAAGCGGCGCCAAAACCAAAAACGTGGCGTTGGCGCTGCCATCGTCCGCCGTCATCAGCAAGAAAATCGTCCTGCCTGGTGATTTGCGCGAAGAAGAGGTCGAGGTTCAGGTTGAGACGGAAGCGAACCAATACATCCCTTTCGCCATTGAAGATGTCGCACTCGATTTCAGCGTCCTCGGTCCCAGCTTGAATTCCCCCGGCGACCAAGAGGTTCTGATTGCCGCCTCGCGGCGCGACAAGGTGCAAGATCGGCAGGCCATCGCCGAGGCTGCCGGGCTCAGGCCGCAGATCATGGACATCGATTCCTTTGCGTCGCGGCTGGCTGCCGGCAGACTCATCGAGCGCCTGCCACGTGGTGGCCACGATCTGCTCGTCGCCCTGTTTGAAATCGGTGCTTCCAGCACCTCGATGCAGGTGCTGCGCAACGGCGAAACCCAGTATGACCGCGACCAGACGTTCGGTGGCCAGCAACTGACCCAGGCCATTGCCCGCCACTACGGTTTCTCGCAGGAAGAAGCCGAGGCGAAAAAACGCAATGCCGATCTACCCGACGACTACACCTCCCAGGTTCTCGAGCCCTTTATCGAGGGCATGGCGCAGGAGTTGGCCCGCGCGTTGCAGTTCTTCTTCCGCGCCACCCCCAACAGCAAGGTCGATTATGTGCTGCTGGCTGGCGGTACTGCCTCGCTGCCCGGCCTGGTGGAGAAAATCACCCAGTTGACGTCCACGGCCTGTCTGGTGCTCAACCCCTTCGAGGGCATGGCCATCGGCGATCAGGTGCGTGAGAAAAAGCTGCGCCTGCAAGCGCCGAGCTATCTCACATGTTGCGGTCTGGCCATGCGCAGGTTTTTGCAATGAACATCGTTCTGATCAACCTCCTGCCGCACCGCGAGGCTAAGCGCAAGAAACGGCGCGAGGCCTTCTTCGTCGGGGTGGCCGCGTCGCTCATCGTCGGCTTGTTGCTGCTGGGGCTGGCTTACACGGTGCTGAGCGCGATGATCGACCAGCAGCAATCGCGCAATGATTTCCTCAAGGAGCAAATCGCCCAGCTCGACGTGCAAATCAAGGACATCGCCACGTTGCGCCAGGAGATTGAAAGCCTGCGCGCACGCCAGCAAGCGGTGGAAAACCTGCAGTCGGACCGCAATCTGCCGGTCTACTTGTTCGACGACCTGACCAAGGACACGCCAGTTGGGGTGCAGATCACCTCGATCAAGCAGGAGGGGCAATCGGTGCTGGTGCAGGGCACGGCCCTGAGTCAAGAGCGCGTGGCCGATCTGCTGCGCAATCTGGCCGACACCAAAGGCTGGCTGGAAAAGCCCGAGTTGATCGAAATCCGTTCCGTCACCACCCAAATTTCCAAGGGCAACACCCAGACCGTGTCGGCCTTCCAGTTGCGTGCCACGCTCAAGCGCCCGGGGGCGCCGGCGGGTTCGGCCTCTGGCGCGGCCCCGGCCAACACCCATCCTGCAGGCTGAGGACAGCATGGCCAAATCCCTCAAGATGCAGATCGATTTCCCGGCGCTCCAGGAGCGCATCGTCAGCCAGTTTCGCGGGCTCAACCAGAACGATCCGGGCACCTGGCCGCCGCTGCCGCGGGCCACGGCCTATGCCTTTGCCCTGGTGCTGGCCTTGGCGGTCGGCTGGTATGCCTGGCTTTCGGGCGTGAAAGACCAACTCAACCAGGCGCAGCAACAAGAAGTGCAACTGCGCGACCAATATAAAAGCAAGCTGGCCCAGGCGGTGAGTCTGGATCTGCTCAAGGCGCAGAAAGCCCAGGTGCAGCAATATGTCCTGTTGCTGGAAAAGCAACTGCCCAGCAAGGCTGAAATGGATGCGTTGCTGTCCGACATCAATCAGGCCGGCATCGGCCGTGGCCTGCAGTTTGATCTGTTCCGCCCTGGCCAAGTTGAAGTGAAGAACTACTACGCCGAGCTGCCCATCGCCATCAAGGTTCAAGGAACCTACAACGATCTCGCGGCGTTCACCTCCGACGTGGCCAAGTTGTCGCGCATCGTCACCATCAACAACATCGCCATCAGCAGCCCGGCTGGCCCGACCTCCGGTGGCAAGCTGACCATGGACGCCACCGCCAAAACCTTCCGCTACCTCGACGCCGACGAAGTCGCCGCGCAGCAAAAGGCGAAGAAACCGGGGGCCAAACCATGAGCCTGCTGCTTCGTCTGATCGGCATATTCCGAAAATCGCCACCTGCAGCCCTGTCCAGGCGCCGCTGTTCTTCTCGCGCCAATCGTCGACCGGCTTGGCTCATGCTCGCGTCGTTTACGGCTTTTTTGCTGGCCGGTTGCGGAGGCCGGCCGCATGAAGATCTGCGCTTGTGGATGAACCAGGAGCGTGCGAAATTGCATCCGCATGTGCAACCCATCGAGGCCCCCAAGCCGTTCACACCCGCGACCTACAGTCTTGCCGATCAGACCGATCCGTTCTCTCCGGCCAAGCTGGAAACCGGCGTTCGGCAGGAAATGAACAAGCTCAGCCCTGAGATTCTGGCGCAGATGAACCGGCCGAAGCAACCGCTCGAGCAGTATTCGCTCGACCAGATCCAGATGGTGGGTAGCCTCAAGATCAAGGGCCAGGACTATGCCTTGCTGAAGGCGGCCAATCTGTTGTACCGCGCGCATGTGGGCGAGTATGCCGGCCAGCATTACGGGCGCATCACCAAAATCGACGAAAACCAGGTTGTTTTGCAGGAATTGGTGCAGGATGCCACTGGCGACTGGGTGCAACGCACCGCAACCCTTCAATTGCAGGAGAGCAGCAAATGATGTCCGAGCGTTGTTGTGCCCCCAAGGACGGCGCGCTGCGCCGCCATGACCCCCGCGGGAGTCAAGCAGACTTGGGATCGGCCCGGCGTTTCATGGCTCGGCTTGCGGCGCCATGGCTCGGGCGTGTGGTCGCCAGCCTGGCCTTGTTGCTGGGCCTTGCCAGCACCGCAGCGGCCCAATCCAGCAACGTGCTGCAAAGCGTGGGCGCCAGCAGTCAGGGTGGCGAAATCGTTGTCCAGCTTGAATTCGCGCAGCCGCTGGCGGCACCGCCAGCCGGTTTCACCATTGACCAGCCTGCTCGCATCGTGCTCGACTTCCCTGGCGTCAAGTCCGAAGTCAGCCGCAGCGCTGTCAGCTTCGATCAGGGCAATTTGCGTTCCGCCAATGTGGTCGAGGCGCAAGGCCGCTCTCGTGTCGTGCTCAACCTGCGCAGTTCGACCACCTACAAAACCGAAATTCTGGGCAAACGCCTGCTGGTGCTCATCAGCCCCGTGGCCTCCGCGCCGCTGAATGCCTCCGCCAGTTCCGGCGCATCTCTGACCCAGCCGGTGCATTTCGCCGACAGTCTCAACACCCAGCAACTGCCGTTGCGCGGCGTGGATTTCCACCGCGGCCCCGATGGCTCAGGACAGGTCGTCGTCAGCCTGCCCAACAATCAGGTCGGTGTCGACATCCGGCAGCAAGGCCAGAACATCGTCGTCGACTTCCTGAAAACTGCTTTGCCGCCTGAATTGCGGCGCCGGCTGGACGTCGGGGATTTCGCGACGCCGGTGAAATCCGTCACCACGTTTCAGATGGGTGACAACGTACGCATGGTCGTTCAGCCCAGCGGCGCCTACCAGCAAAGCGCTTACCAGGCCGACAACAAGTTCGTGCTGGAAGTGCGGCCTGAAACGCCCAACCCCAACCAACTCGCGCCCGGCAATGGCCCGGGCTACCACGGGCAGAAGCTGTCGCTCAATTTCCAGAACATTGATGTGCGCTCCTTGCTGCAGGTTTTCGCCGACTTCACCGGCCTGAACGTGGTGGTGAGCGACTCGGTCACCGGCAACCTCACCCTGCGCTTGAAAGATGTTCCCTGGGATCAGGCGCTGCACATCATTCTCCAGGCCAAGGGCCTGGGCGATCGCAAAGAAGGCAATGTGTTGTGGATTGCGCCACGCGACGAAATCCTCGCTCGCGAGAAGTCCGAGCTCGAGGCCAAGAAGTCCATCCAGGATCTGGAGCCGCTCAAGTCCGAGACGTATCAATTGAACTACCAGAAGGCGGCCACCGTGGTGGGGTTGCTCACGGGCGCGGCGGGTGGCGCGCAGTCCAGCGGTGGTGCTGGTGGCGCCTCTGCCATGCCGCCGATCCCGGGCTTCTCCTCGGGGGCGGGCGCGCCAACATCGCGCATCCTGTCGCCGCGCGGCACGGTGATTGCCGATCCGCGGACCAACCAGATCTTTGTCACGGACATTCCCTCGAAACTGGAAGAGATCGGTCGTCTCATCGCCAAGATCGACAAGCCGGTGCGTCAGGTGTTGATCGAGGCCCGCATCGTCGAGGCTTCCGACCAGTTCGGGCGCAGCCTGGGGGCGAAGCTGGGATTTCTACGGACCACCATCCCCGGGCCTGGTAACAATCCCGGTATCGCAGTCGGAGGCAACTATCTTGGCGTCGGGGAACAGACGGGCCAGGCAGCTGTGACCAGCGGTTCATACATTCCGGATACCCAGTTCGTGAATCTTCCCGCATACGGACTTGCCGGAAGCATCCTGGCGGGCGCAGTGCCGAGTTCGGTTGCGGTAAGCCTGTTCAATGCCGCGGCAAACCGTTTCATCAACCTCGAGCTCTCCGCCATGGAAGCCGATGGCAAGGGCAAGATTGTTTCCTCCCCCCGCGTGATCACGTCAGACTTGCAAAAAGCCACGATCGAACAAGGTACCGAAATACCCTATCAACAGGCGACGTCCAGCGGCGCCACCTCAGTGACTTTCAAGAAGGCCGTTCTCAGCCTGGACGTGACCCCACAGATCACCCCAGACGGCAACGTCATCATGAGCGTCGAGATTCACAAGGACAGCCAAGGTGCAGCCACCAATGGCGTGCCATCCATCAACACCAATACCGTGACGACCCAGGTTCAGGTGGAAAACGGCGGCACGGTGGTTCTTGGTGGCATCTACACCTCGTCCGAGCAAAACCAGACCAACAAGGTCCCCTTGCTCGGCGACATTCCCGTGTTGGGCTACCTCTTCAAAGTCAAGAGCAAAGCCATTCAGAAAAGCGAGCTCATGGTCTTCCTGACGCCTAAAATCGTGAGCCACGCAGACTTATCTCGATGAAGTTGTCGTCTGTCGGCGTGGTTTGCCCGTTCAATCCTTGAATGCGACCCTATACCTCTGGATGTAGAGATTGACCCTGCCGAGTGTGTACCTCATCGGTCTGATGGGCGCCGGCAAAACCACCGCAGGCCGCTCGCTGGCACAACGCACCGGGTTGGAGTTTGCCGATAGTGATCACGAAATCGAGCGGGAGCAGGGCTGCAGCATCGCAGCCTTGTTTGCGCGCGATGGCGAAGCGGGGTTCAGGGAGATCGAGGCGCGGACGATCGACGCCTTGACCCAGCGCAGCGGCCTGATCCTCGCCACCGGCGGCGGTGTGGTTCTGCGCGAAGCCAACCGGCGTGTCCTGCATGACCGCGGAGTGGTCGTGTACCTTCGCGCCACGGTCGACGAGTTGGCGCACCGCACCCGCAACGACCGCCACCGTCCCCTGCTGCAAACGGGCGACCCGCGCGCCAAGCTGCGCGAGCTGTTCCGCCAGCGCGATCCGCTGTACCGCGAAACCGCCCATTTCATCATCGACACCGGCCGCCCCTCGGCCTCGATGCTGTCGAATCTGATCCTCACACAGCTGGAGTTGGCCGGGGTGTTGAGCCCGGTGCCTTACGTCACCGGCGCGGTTTCGGGGGGCGGCTCAGGTGGCCAATCGGGTGGCGCACACCCGCGCACGAGCCGCTTCGAGCGGTAGCGGCGCACCTGCGGGTGCAGCGGTTTCGCGTCACCTGGCGGGTTTGAACTTGCA
>JAJXUC010000066.1 GCA_021783435.1 Pseudomonadota bacterium
GGGCGCCCCGGCTCCCTATAATCGCAGGCTTCGAGTCGTTCCCTTCCTTTCAATGACCTTGTCAAGCCTGCGATGAAAAAGCTGATATTTGCGGTCTCGCTCTTGCTTGCTGCCAGTGCGCAAGCCCAAACCGTCTCGGGTGATGCGGCTGCCGGCAAAAGCAAAACCTTCATGTGTGAAGGTTGCCACAATATGGGCGGCGGCTATAAAACCGCCTTCCCCGAGGTGTACGACGTTCCCATGCTCAACGGGCAAAGCGCCGGCTATATCGTGCAGGCTCTGCAGGACTACCGCAGTGGTGCGCGCCGTAACCCGACCATGAAAGCCATCGCCAGTTCCCTGACCGACAAGGAAATGGCCGACATCGCCGCCTATTACGCCCTGCCCAAGGGCCAGAGCGCCAAGTGAGGACCGCCCAGATGAACCGACTGCTCGCAAAACTGTCCCTCTTGGCCACGACCGCGGCCGCCGCCCTGGTTTTCGCCGGCCCGGCACATGCCGCCGACGTCAAAAAGGGTGAGGCTCTGGTCAACAAGGGCGGCTGCATCGCCTGCCACGGTGCCGGCCTCGACAAGCCGATCGCACCCAACTACCCCATCATCGCCGGACAGTACGCTTCGTACCTGTTCCACGCCATGCAGCAATACCAGACCAAGCACCAGACACCGCTGTACGGGCGCAACAACCCCATCATGGGCGGTGTCATGGCGCAGTTCAGCACCCAGGATCTGAAGGACATCGCCGCCTACGTGTCCAGTCTCAAGGGCCCGCTGTACATCCGCGACGAAGTGCATTGAATCGCCATTAGGCCGAGGTCTTGGCCCCGGACATGAAAAAGCCGCCCCGCAGGGCGGCTTTTTCATGGACCGTTCGCAAGGAACTCAGCCGCCAGAGGCCGCGCTTCAGGCCTGCGGGCGCAGCAAGTCGAGCAGGCTGCGCGCCACGACCTTGGTGGCGCGGCGCAGATCGTCCAGGTCCAGGTTTTCATCGGCACGCTTGGCGTTGGATTCAAGGATCGTGCGCGGGCCGGCGCCGTAGATCACCGCCGGAATCCCGCGCGCCCCATACAGGCGGACGTCCGTGTAAAGCGGCGTGCCGCGCTCGGGTGGGGTGGCGCCGAACAACGTCTGTGCATGACGCTGGATGACGCGCACCAGTTCGGCGCTCTCGGGACGTGGCCTGAGGGCCGCGGCCAGCAGGAGCCGGCGCAGGTCCACGCGCGCGCCGGCCATGCCCGCCGCAGCGGCGGCGATGGTGGCGCGGATCTCGGCTTCCACGCTCGCTGGATCTTCCTCGGGAATCATGCGCCGGTCGAGCCGGAACACCACCTCGCCAGGAACGACATTGGTGTTGGTGCCGCCGGCGATCGTGCCGACGTTCAGATAGGGGTGGTCGATGCCCGCGATGCCCGATTGCATCTGAGCGTACCGGATGTTCAGTTCATACAGCGCCTGCAGGATGCGCACGGCGGCCTGCAGCGCGTCCACCCCGGTCTGCGGGACGGCTGCATGCGCCATGCGTCCATGGACCGTCACTTCCATCTGCAGGCAGCCGTTGTGCGCGGTGACCACTTCGTGGCTGAAGCCGGCGGCGATCAGCAGGTCGGGGCGGGTGAGGCCCTGCTCCAGCAGCCAGCCGGGGCCGAGTTCGCCGCCGAATTCCTCATCGTACGTGAAATGCAGTTCCACGCTGCCAGCCAATTCCGCGCCCAGGGCCTTGAGCGCCAGGAGGGCATAGGTGTAGGTGGCGAAGTCGCTTTTGCTCACGGCCGCAGCGCGGCCGTAGAGCTTGCCGTCCACGATGTCGCCGCCGTAGGGATCGTGGGTCCAGCCGGGTCCGGGCGGGACCACGTCGCCATGCGCGTTGAGGGCGATGGTGCGGCCCGGGCCGAAGCGCTCCCGTACGATCAGATTGGTGATGCTCTGCAGCCCGCAGGCGCGTACCCGCTCGGCCGGCACGGGGTGGCGCTCGACGCGCAGTCCCAGGGCCTCGAGGCGTTCCGCCGTGTACTCGGCATGGGGCGCGTTGTCGCCGGGCGGCGTGTCGGTGGGCACGCGAACCAGAGCCTGCAGCAGGCGTACCTGGGCGTCGAAGTGCGCATCGACCCAACGGTCGATGGCGTCGAAGTCGGTCGCGGTGGTCAGCATGGGGATGCGGCGAGGTCGCCGAGCAGACGGTTGAAGGCGGCGCAGGCGAGATGCAGGTCGTCCGCCGTACTGGATTCGAGGGGGTTGTGGCTGATGCCGGCGTTCTCGCCGCGCACGAACAGCATGGCCTGGGGCAGCGCCGCGTGCAGCTTCATCGCGTCGTGCCCCGCTCCACTGGGCAGGTGGTGCAGCGGCAGGCCCAGCGCCTGCACGGCGCGCTCCCAGCGCGCCTGCCATGCAGGGGCGCTGGGAGCGGCACGCTCGCGCATGGTTTCCTCGAGCGTGAAGCGCAGGCCGCGGCGGGAACAGATGGCCGCCAGTTCTGCGCGCACATCGCCCAGCAGGCTGTCGCGCTGCGCATCGCTCGGGGCGCGCAGGTCCAGGCTGAAACGGCAGCGCCCCGGCACGACGTTGATCGATCCGCCCGGCACGTCCAGCATGCCCATGGTCGCCACCGCATCGCCGTCGGCGGCGGCGCGGCGTTCCATGTACAGCGCAATCTCGGCCACCCCGCAGGCCGCGTCGTGGCGCTGGCGCATTGGCGTCGTGCCGGCGTGGCTGGCCAGGCCGCAGATCTCGCCGACGCAGCGCACGCTGGCATTGATCGAGGTGACGATGCCAAGCGGCAGGTCCAGCGTGCTCAGCACCGGGCCTTGTTCGATGTGAACTTCGACGAAGCCCAGATAGCGCGCCGGGTCGCGCCTGAGCGCGGCGATGGCATCCAGGCTGGCGGGCAGGCCGGCGTGCAGCATGGCGTCGCGCATGGTCACGCCCGCTGCGTCGCGCTGCTCCAGCCACGCGGGGGCGAACGCGCCGACCAGCGCGCCCGAGCCGAGGAACGTGGCCTTGTAGCGCTGCCCCTCCTCCTCGGCGAAGGCGACCGCCTCGATGCCATAGGCCATGCGCCGCCCCGCGCGGCGCAGTTCGCGCACGCAGGCCATGGGAATGAGAATGCCGATGCGGCCGTCGTATTTGCCGGCGTTGCGCACCGTGTCGTAGTGGCTGCCGGTGAGCAGGCGCCGGGCCTGCGGATCGCTGCCGTGATAAATGCCCACGACATTGCCGACCGCGTCGATGGCCACGTCGTCGAAGCCGCAGGCATGCATCCAGGACTGGATGTCGCGCGCGCAGGCACGGTGCGCGTCGGTGAGGTAGGTCGCCGTGAGTTGGCCGTTCGCGGCCCATTCGGGTTCGCTGTGGGCGGCCAGGGCTTCGCACCAGTCCCACACCGCGTTGCCTAGCGCGGGTTCGAAGCCGAACTTTTCGTTCAGCCGGATTTCGGCGATGCGGTGGATCTGGCGCAGGCATTCGGCGAATTCGGCGTCGTCAGGGTTGTGCAGGCGGCGCTCGAACGCGGCGATGATCTGCCCGCGCGTCAGGCCTGTGCCGCGTGGACCGCGCACGGCGAGGATGAAGGGCCAGCCAAAGCGTGTCGCGTACGAGGCGTTCAGATCGTGGAGTCGCGCAAACTCTGCGGGTGAACAGTGCGCGAGCCCCGCGCAGCCCTGTTCGCCGGTCGATTCAGGCGTGAGATCGCCCGCCAGCGCGGTCTTGCCGGCAAGTTCAGGATGCGCGCGCACGAGCGCAAGCTGCTGCGCGTGGCCCGCTTCCCGCACGGCGTGCACCAGCGCCAGCTTGAGTGAGGCCAGCGAGGCGAAAGGGCGCAGATCCCAGGCCCGTTCGGCAACCCATGGTGAATGCTCGTAGATCCGGGCGAGCGCGGCGGTGAAGTCCTCGCGTCCAGCGGCGTTGAGCTGCGCGAGAAGCCGTTCGCCGGCCTGGGGTTCTGGGCCATTCGGCATGTTCAGCTCCAGACGAAGGCGGTGGCGGGGTCGAAGGGATGCGCGTCCTTCCAGTGCCGGGCGATGTCGATGCGCCGGGTTACCCAGACGCGGTCGTGGCGCTCGATGTGATCGAGAAAGCGCTGCAGCGCGCGGATGCGCCCGGGCCGGCCGAGCAACCTGGCATGCATGCCGACCGACATCATCTTCGGTGCCTCGGCTCCTTCGGCATACAGCGCGTCGAAGCTGTCGCGAAGGTAAATGAAAAAGTCCTCGGCCTGGGCAAAGCCCTGCGGCAGCGCGAAGCGCATGTCATTGGCGTCCAAGGTGTAGGGAACGACAAGATGCGGCGCAAGACGGCCGTCGGTCTTGCGCACCTGCAGCCAATAGGGAAGGTCGTCGGCATAGGAGTCGCTGTCGTACGCGAAACCGCCGTCGTCGGCCACCAGACGGCGGGTGTTGGGGCTGTCGCGCCCGGTGTACCAGCCCAATGGGCGTGCGCCGCTGACTTGTTCGATCGCCTGCAATCCCAAGCGCATGTGTTCGCGCTCGGTGGCTTCGTCGACGTTCTGGTAGTGGATCCAGCGCCAGCCGTGGCAGGCGATCTCGTGGCCGAGTTCGACGCAGGCGCGCGCCACGTCCGGGAGCCGCTGCAGGGCCATGCCCACGCCGAAGATGGAGATGGGAAGACCGCGCCGTTCGAACTCGCGCAGTAGCCGCCAGACACCGGCGCGCGCGCCGTATTCGTAGATGCTCTCCATGCTCAGGTGGCGGGCCGGGAAGCTCGGCGGGTTGAACATCTCCGAGAGGAATTGCTCGCTGCCGGCGTCGCCGTGGAGCACGCTGCTCTCCGCGCCTTCCTCGATATTGAGCACGAACTGCACCGCCACGCGCGCCGCGCCCGGCCAGCGGGCGTGCGGAGGGTTGCGGCCGTAGCCGGCGAGGTCGCGGGGGTAGTGGCCAGGGGGCGGCGTGGTCATCGCATCTCCCCTGAATCAGGCGCCGCGTGCGGGGTTGAGGGCCTGCAGCAAGTCGGCGGTGGCGGTGCGCGGCTGGTAGAGCAGGCTGTTCTCGGTGTCGGACAGGTGCGCTTCCATCAGCGCCTTGGCGCGTTCGACGTTCCGGGCTTCCATCGCATGGAGGATTTCGAGATGCTCGTTGGACGAATGCTCCGCCGCGCGCGACGACTGGTACATCAGCGTGATGAGGGCGCAGCGCGAGATCAGCTCGGACAGGATCTGCGCCAGAACCTGGTTGCCGATGCGCTCGGCCATCAGCACGTGGAAGTCGCCGAGCAGGCGCGTGCGGCCTTTCACGTCGACCCGCTTCACCACTGTCTGCTCCTGCTTCATGTGCGCGCGCAGAGCGCGAAAGTCGGCGCTCGTGGCCTTGGCGCAGAACTCTTCGACCAGATGCTGTTCCAGCATGCGGCGCACTGAGAACACCTGCCTGGCCTCCTCCACAGAGGGCGAGGCGACGAAGGCGCCGCGCGAGGGCTCCAGTGCGATGAGGTGGTCGCGCGAGAGCTGGAACAGCGCCTGCCGCACGATGGTGCGCGACACGCCGTAGATGCCGGCGATTTTCTGCTCGGTGAGCTTGGCGCCCGGCGCGAGCCGGTGTTCGATGATGGCCGCGGTGATGGCGGCCACGATGGTCTGCGTGGAATCAGCCTCCGCAAGTGGTGGGCGTGATGGCTCCCTTGCAGGCACGGCCCCGGCTTGCGGCGCAGGCGCCCGGCGCGATTTGGCGCGCGGCAACGTGGCGTCGCTCATATCCTTGTCCTCTCGTGCGGCGGTGTGAGGCGTGGTGTTGGGCTCATGATCGTGCAGCGTAGCAATTCAGAGGCGCGCGAGACAGGTGCATGGAGGTTCGCGCGTCTCTGCATGGTTGCCGCAACGCGGGTTCCCCCTTTGGCACGGCACTTGCATGACTCGGTGGCATCCTTGCCCGAGGGCTGTCTGAACACGTTGCTGCGTCGCGACAAAATTGCTTGGCTGAACCATTGTATTTCGGCTTCTCTTCAAATAGCATACAAAAAATTAAATGATTGTATGCAAAAAATGAGCAAACTGACCACACATGTCCTCGACACCGCAAGCGGCAAACCCGCGGCGGGCGTACGCATCACGGTGTCGCGCGAGCAGGCTGGGGTCTGGGTTGAACTGAGCACCGCCGTCACCAATGCTGACGGCCGCTGCGATGCGCCGCTGCTGCAGGACGCCGGCTTCGCGCCCGGCCGCTACCGGCTGGTGTTCCATATTGGCGCCTACTTCAGGGAGCAGGGGGGCGTCGTGGAACAACCGGCCTTCCTGGAGCAGGTCCCCATCGAATTCGGTGTCGGCGATGCAGGCGCGCACTACCACGTGCCCTTGCTCGTGACGCCATGGAGTTATTCCACCTATCGCGGCAGTTGAAGGTGGAGCACGAACCCACGGCTTCGCCAGGGGGGGCGTCTGCCGCAGGGGCGGCAGACGATTCATTCAACGTGGTTTGCAGGAGAGCGAGCATGATGAGTTTCAACAACAAGGGCAAGGCCGTGCTGGCGGCCGCTTCATTGGCCGGTGTTGTCGCCGGTGGTTTGCCTGCGGCACAGGCCGCAACCTGGAGCGACGCCTGGGTGCATGCGGCCTACGGCACCAAGTTCGCGGAACCCGGCTACACGCAGGACATCGCCAAGCGCATTCTTGGGTTTTCCTATGCCGGGGGAGATGGTTGGGGCACGAATTTCTTCAATCTCGACGTGCTGATGTCGGATGCCAGCGATCCCGAAGCCTGCGCCGCTGGCGCCAATTCACCTTTCTGCGCCGCAGCAGGCGCGCAGGAGTTGTATGCGGTGTACCGCCGAACCTGGTCCTATGACCAGATCAGCGGCAACAAGATCGCCTGGGGGCCGATCAACGACGTCAAGCTCGCCTTCGGCGTGGACTACTCGGCCAAGAACACCACCTTCGCGCCGCGCGTGCGCAAGCTGCGCATCGGCCCCATGGTCGGCCTCAACGTTCCCGGTTTTGCCGAAGTGGGGCTGGAGCTGTACAAGGAAAGCAATCACAACGGCTTTTCGCCGTATCCGCAAGGCGGCGACGTGACCTTCAACACCACTTACGTGCTGGCGGCCGACTGGGGCATTCCATTCGCCGGGGGCAGCTTCAAGTGGAGCGGCTACTTCGACCATATCGGCGCCAAGGGCTACGGCACGGTTCCGGAAACACTGCTCTCGACCGAGGTGATGTACGACGTCGGCAAGGCGTTGTACGGCGCGCAGAACAAGCTGTGGGCCGGTCTGCAGTACCAGTACTGGCGCAACAAGTTCGGCAACCCCGCATCCAGCGTGCCCGGTGCCAAAGCCTCGACGCCGATGATCCGGGTGGAATATCACTTTTGAGCGCCCCGGCGTTTTCTTGTGAAACGCCGGCCAGGACAATGTAGGCAAGCGCCGGTGGCGTCCGCATCGATGCCATCTGGCGCCCGGGCCGCCGCAGAGCGTCACCGCCGTTGCTTGCGACGGCACGCGGCCTTGGAGACTTTCGCAGTGCCTGCCGTGGCGGAAGTCGTTTTCATGTGATGCACGGACAAGAACATGACGAACGACCTGTTTGCCACACTCCTTCCCTATGCCATGAACTGGGCTGGCATGCTGCTGCGCTGGCTGCATGTCATCGCCGCCATCGCCTGGATCGGCGCCTCGTTCTATTTCGTCTGGCTCGACGACAGCCTGGAGCCGCCCAAGGATCCCGACACCCGGGCCAAGGGGGTGGACGGCGAACTGTGGGCCGTGCATGGCGGCGGCTTCTACAACCCGCAGAAATACCTGGTCGCACCGAAGACCCTGCCACAGCACCTGCACTGGTTCTACTGGGAGAGCTACGCCACATGGCTGTCCGGCTTTGCGCTGCTGTCGGTGCTCTATCTGTACAACGCCGGCATCGTCCTGGTCGATCCGCAGGTGTACGCCTGGTCGTCGCCAGTCTTGGCCGGAACCACAGCCATCGGCTTTCTGGTCATCGGCTGGTTCGTCTATGACGCCATTTGCCGGTTTCTGGGCCAGAGTCCCAAGGGGGACCGCAACGTAGGCCTGCTCGTGGCTGGGTATGTGGCGGCCGCAGCGTGGCTGGCCTGTCACCTGTTCGCCGGGCGCGCAGCCTTTCTCATCACCGGGGCCATGCTGGCCACGATGATGAGTGCGAACGTGCTGTTTTGGATCATCCCGGGCCAGCGCCGGGTCGTGGCGGCCATGCGCGCGGGAGAGCCGCCCAATCCGCTGGACGGCAAGCGCGGCAAGCAGCGCAGCGTGCACAACACGTATTTCACGCTGCCGGTGGTGTTCGCCATGCTGTCCAACCATGACAGCTTCGTCTACGACGCACCCAACAACTGGCTGGTTCTCGTGCTGATGATGCTGGCCGGCGCCCTCATTCGCCAGTTCTTCGTGCTCAAGCACAAGGGCGTGTGGAAGTGGCAGTATTGGGGCATGGCGGTGGCCATCATTCTGGCCGTGGCCGTGGCATTGGCACCCAAGCCGCAGCCGGCCCAGGTTTTCAAGCAGCCCGTGAGCTTCGCGCAGGTGCAGCGCATCGTCGCGCAGCGTTGCCTGATGTGCCACGCAGGGGCCGCGGCGAGCAAGGGCGTGCGCCTGGACTCGGCACAGGCCATCGTGTCGCACGCCCGGGGCATCGACCAGCAGGTGGTGGTCACGCGGGCCATGCCCTTGAACAACGTCACGCGGATCACGGATGCCGAGCGCGCCGAAATCGCGCAGTGGGTGAAGCAGGGCGCCAAGCCCTAGATGCTGTGGCGGCGATTCGGACAACCTGTCCATAATCCGGTCTGCGTGGCGGGCATCGTGCCCGCCGGCCAGACGGAGAACCCGCAATGCCCGCAATCCGCATCGACATGTTCGAGGGCCGCAGCCCCGAGGTGAAAAAAGAACTCGTCGAGAACATCACCCAGGCCGTGGTCGAGACCCTCAAGTGTTCGCCCGCAGCGGTGGACATCATCCTCAACGAAGTGCCCAAGTCACACTGGGCTACGGGCGGCAAATTGTGGAGCGAGTCGTGACCGCCGCGCCGGTCCGTCCCTGAGACTGTGGGATGAATGCGGCAAAGCCCGGCGCGGTGTTCGCGGCGCCGGACCGACGCCGATCGGATGCGCATCTTGAGCATGAGGAGACAAGCATGAAAACCCAGAAACGTCATGCCGCGATCGCGGTTCTCGGCATGACCCTGCTTGGCATCGGCACAGTCCATGCCGCGCCGCCCTTGAGCATCGGCATCCGGCGGCTGACGCTGGAAACCGCGCTCAAGGCGGCCCAGACCGCGATCGAGACCTGCCGCGCCAAGGGCCTCCAAGTCGGGGTGACGGTGGTCGACCGCAGCGGCCAGCCGCAGGTCATGCTGCGCGATGTGCTGGCGCCCGACCTCACCGTGCGCGTGAGCCGGCTCAAGGCCTACACCGCCGTGTCGTTCAACGCGCCGACCTCGGCGCTCGATCGGCAGGCACAAAGCAGCCTGGCGCATGTGCCGGGCCTGCTGTTCTCGGCCGGCGCAGTGCCGATCACAGCAGGAGGGGTGCTGTATGGCGCCATCGGTGTCAGCGGCGCACCCTCGGGCGAAACCGACGAGGCATGCGCCAAGGCTGGGGCGCAGGCCATCGAGGCGGATCTGGACATGCAGTAAACGCGCGCTCCAGGCCCTACGTGCGTGCAGCGCACGGGGCGGGCAAGTGCCGTAGAGACCTGGCGATGCAGCGCATCAGCGATCGCCAGGTTCAGTCAGCGTTCGCCCCAAAGCCGGCGCGGCACGCACTACTTGTACTGCGGCGCGTAGACATGCCCTCGGATGAAGGCCAGCAGGTCGGCCGGGCGGTCCACGCGGGCCAGACCGGCGTCAAAAACCAGCTTTGCCACGCGCGCTGCCGTCTGGATCTCGACCTCCAGGATGTTCGACTGGGGCGGGAACAGCATCCCGAGTTTCAACTGCTCGGCGGACACCTGATCCGCGACGGCATGGGCCGCCTCGATGAACATCTCGTCGGTCACGCGCCTCGCGTTGGTCGCGTAGATGGCCATCCCGACCGCCGGGAAGATGTACAGGTTGTTCGCCTGGGAGGGAAGGAAGGTTTGCCCCGCCCGATGCACCGGCGGGAATTGCACACCGCTGGCGTAAACCACCTTGCCCTCGGACCAGGCGTAGGCGTCCTCGGGGAGGCATTCATGCTTGTCAGTCGGGTTGGACAGGGCGAAGATGATGGGGCGCGCATTGTGGCGCGACATCGCCTGCACCACGTCCTTGGAAAACAACTTGCCGACGGTGCTGACGCCGATGAGTGCCGTGGGCTTGAAGTCGTCGATCGCGGCGACGATCTCCGGATATTCGGTCGCCAAATCCAGGTGATCGAACGGTTTGCTGGCGGCCAATGGGTGTGCGTAGGGCAACTTGTGCGCGGGAAGATTGGGGCGACCCGCAACCACCAGGCCTTGGGTGTCGAAAAGACGGATTTGCCGCCGCGCCACCTCAGGCGCGACGCCCTGTTGCCCCAATGCCGAGACGATCAGGTCGGCAAGGCCAATGGCGGCGGAGCCGGCGCCCAGAAAGAGGATGCGCTGTCCCTTGAGTTCGCCGCCGGTGATCTTGAGCGCGTTGATCAGGCCCGCAAGCGTGACGCCGGCGGTGCCCTGAATGTCGTCGTTGTAGCACGAGACTTTGTTGCGGTAGCGGGCCAGCAGGGCGATGGCGTCGACACCCGTCCAGTCCTCGAAGTGGAGGCAGCAGTTCGGAAAAACCTCTTGAACGGCGTCGACGAATTCATCCACGAAGGCGTAGAGTTCGGCGGTCGGCGGGCGCTTTTGCCGCAGGCCGACGTAGAGGGGGTCGGCAAGATAGGCCGCATTGTTCGTGCCGGCATCCAGGTACATGGGCAGCAGCCCCTGCGGCGGCACCCCCGCGGCTGCCGTGTAAAGCTGCAGCTTGCCGATCGGGATGCCCATGCCGTTGGCGCCCAGGTCGCCCAGTCCGAGGATGCGGCCGGCGTTTGTGACGCAGATGAAGCGCACATCCTTGACCGGCCAGTTGCGCAGCACCTCCTTGACATGCCCTTTGCGCCGGATCGACAAATACATGCCGAGGGGGCGTCGCATGATGTGGTCGAATTTGAGGCAGGCCTCGCCGATCGTGGGGTCGTACACGATCTCGAGGAACCGCGCGGGATCCGACATCAGCGTGCGATAGAAGAGCGTCTGGTTCGTGTCCAGCAGGCTCATCAGGTAAATGAACCGATCGAGATCCGTGGCCTTCTCCTTGAGCTGCAACATGACACGTTGCAACTGGGTCTCGATCGATTCCGTCACGTCCGGAACCAGGCCCACCAGGCCAAGCTCCTGGCGCTCGGCCTCGGTGAAACCCGTGGACCTGTTCAGCGCCGGATCGTGCAGGACTTCCATGCCGCGTTTGGCCGTGTTGATCATCAAAACCCCCTGAGATGGATGGAATGAAAACAAGAAAGCCGGCGCTGCGGCCCGCGAGCCCCGAGTGGCCAAAGCGTCATGTCCGTGCGGCTGCGACGTAGGGCCTGACCATCTTGGCCGGGTCGACGATACGGTCGAATTCGGCTTCGGTCACATAACCCAGCTCGAGCGCGGCCGCCTTCAGCGTCAGGTCGTGATCCTGCGCGTGGTGGGCGATCCTGGACGCCTTGTCGTAACCGATCACCGGCGCGAGCGCCGTCACCAGCATCAGTGAGCGCTCCACGTACTCGGCCATCTTTTTCCGGTTGGGCTGCGTTCCCTCGACGAGGAACTTGCGGAAATTCGTGCAGCCATCGCGCAGGATCGTGATCGAGTGCATGATGTTGAAAATGATCAGCGGCTTGTAGACGTTCATCTCCAGATAGCCGCTGGCGCCGCCGAAGCCGACCGCCACGTCGTTGGCCATCACCTGCACGGCGAGCATCGTCAGGGCCTCGGCCTGGGTCGGGTTGACCTTGCCCGGCATGATGGACGAACCGGGTTCGTTCTCGGGAATCATCAGCTCGGCAAAACCGGCGCGCGGGCCGCAGGACATCAGCCGAATGTCGTTGCCGATCTTGTAGAGCGAGGCGGCCAGCGTGCGCATCGTGCCCGAGAACTGCACGAGCGCGTCGTGCGCGCCCTGCACGGTGAACTTGTTGGGCGCGCTGACGAAGGGCAGCCCGGTCAACCGTGCGATTTCGGCCGCGGCGCTTTCCGCGAACCCCGGCGCCGAGTTGATGCCGGTACCCACGGCCGTGCCACCCAGCGCAAGTTGATAGACGCCGCCCAGCGCCGCCTCGAGCCGGCCGATGTTGTCGGCCAGCATGCCCGCGTAGCCGGACCATTCCTGGCCCAGCGTCAGGGGCGTGGCGTCCTGCATATGGGTGCGCCCGATCTTGACGATGTCCTTCCAGTCCTCCGCCTTCGTCGCGATGGCGTCGTGCAGCGCCTGCACCGCGGGAATCAGCCGCTGCGTCGCATTGACGGCGGTGGCGATGTACATCGCGGACGGAAACGAGTCGTTGGACGACTGCGCCATGTTGACATGGTCGTTGGGATGCACCGGCGCCTTGCTGCCCAGCGGCGTTCCGGCGAGCTGGCAGCAGCGGTTCGAGATCACCTCGTTCACGTTCATGTTGAACTGCGTGCCGCTGCCCGTCATCCAGACATGCAGCGGGAACATGTCGTGATGCTGGCCGGCGAGAATCTCGTCGCAGACCTGAACGATCAGTTTGAAAGCCGGCGCCTCGAGTCTCCCGCTCGCGTGGTTTGCGCTCGCGGCGCCCTTTTTGAGCGTGGCATAGGCCGTGATCATTTCCCGCGGAATCAGATCCGTGCCGATGCTGAAGTGTTCCAGCGAGCGCTGTGTCTGCGCCCCCCAGAGCCGGTCCGCCGGCACCTCGACCACACCCAAGCTGTCCGATTCTTGACGTACGTCTGGCATGTCTTCTCCCGTGTGTCGTTGTTTCAGTGCATGCAAGCAGAGCCTGGGACATGCCAGGCGATGGATCTGTCATGCCGCGCTTTCGAAACAGCGCGTTTCATGCTTGCAGCTCCTCGATCGGCCTTGCGGCCTTGCACCGCGCGCAGGCCAGCAGGGCAAGGCCCGTGGGCAGCGCCAGTGCCAGAAGGCCGAAGGCCGCCTCGCACGCAGCGCCGAGGCCGCAGCCCGACGCGAACCCGAGAATCGCCGGCCAGGTGCGCATCGCCCGGGTGCGCGCCGCTGCAAGACTGGCCGGCTCGCGCCCCAGCAGGACCTCGCCCACGTCCAGCATGAAGTGCGTGATATTGGTCGTCATGACCGCCGTCGAGGGGGCACCTTTCAGCGAGATTTGCACCAGGGCGTTTTGCACCGCCATCGCCGAGACGCCGAGCATCCCGGCCATGACGGCGATCGCTGCATTCGGATCGACGCCGGGGCCGGCTGCGATGCCAAGCGCAAGAAAACCCGCGAGCAGCAGAAACTGCAGGACGAGCAAGGGCCGCAGTGTGGCCATCCCGGCGGTTTCAAGACGTCCGACCAGCAGCCTCGTCAAGCCGAGCACCGCCATGAACACCGGAACCGACAACATCGGCGCCATGGTCGCCCGGTCGCCGCTCACGACATGCGCGGCCAGGATGACGAGGTTGCCCGTGACGTGCGCGGTGAACAGGCCGCCGAGACCGAGAAAGCCGATGGTATCGACGCTTCCCGCGATGACGCTGAGCAGCGCCGGCAGATGCCTGGTGGCAGACAAGTCACCCACCGTCGCGGAAGAACAAGGAGACGTCACTAGCTCCCCTGACCGCAACCACCACGTGTTCGCCAACTCAGGCTCAACTGAAGAATTTGCCCAGCGTCACCGTCACCGACTGGGTTGCCGTCAGGCCGATCGAGGGGTTCTGGTTGCAGACGTCGTCGTAAGGGAAACCGTAGGCCAGGCCGTTGGCACTGACCTGGTGGAACAGCTGCGCCCAAGGATTGAAGACGGTCCCCTGCGGGTAGAAGTTGCCGGCAGCCGATTGGCAAGTGGCGTCGTCCAGGGAGCTTGACATGAAGCCACGGTTGAACGCGGCCGCCATCATTTTCTGCACGTTCTTGGCGGCGGCACTGCCGGTTGCCAAAGAACCGGCGCATTGCCAGATATCGAGCGAGGAAATGCCAGGGGTGCCGCTGCCACCAACGACAAAGGTTCCTGTTGCGCCTGAGAACGTCAAGCCAGCCGGCTGCACATAACCGCTGTATTGCCCGGTTGAGAGGTCATTTGTCACCAAGGGATTCGTCGCGGTCCACTGGCTGTACCAATACTGAACCGTCTGATCGAAATAGGTCAGCAGAGAGCCGTTGTAGCCATTCGCGGCGACGATCGTCTTCGGCGACAGCGCGCGCAAGGTGGTGATTCCGGCTGGATAGGCGGATGGCGCGTTGACCGCCACGGACTTGTTGAAATCAGGGTTCAGATTGCCCAGTGCCGCCGCACTTTGCAGAATGGCCGCGCGAGACTGGGTGTAAGCGCCTTGCTGCGTGCCGCCCGGCGTGCCATCGAGCAGCAGGGGGAAGCCGAACTGGTCCACCTGGGTGGTGTTGCCGTTGAAATTGCCAGCGCTGTCGTAAGAGAACTCGATCCAGTCGAACAGCGTGAGCTGTCCCGGATAACCCAGGGGAACGGGCGCCGTGTATTGCGTGCTGCTCAGCACCGTGAAGGGCAACCTCGGCACGCCCACTGAAATGTAGATGCGCCCGCTGAAGGCCGCCGTGCCCGTGCCAAGGCCCGGGAGCGTGCTCGTGTTCAGGTTGGCGAGGTCGATGACGGTCTTGGTGGTGAGCGAGACGGGAATGCTGTAGTCAGCCCAATTCTGCGGATAGTTGGCCGCGAGCGTCGTCGCGTCGTTTCCGGTGAGCCCTGTCGAACCCGGGAATGTGCCGGCAGCCTGGGTGTTGTCGGCCGTGCCCATGGGGTAAGGCGTACCACTGGCGTCGAGGCGATATTGCATGTTGCCAGCACTCGTCTGCACTTCGCCGACGATGTAGGCATACACCGGGGTGCCGCATGGAAGATCGGTCTGCGTGGCATCGATGGTCAGTGGGACGCGCGCCGTGGCGCTGGAGCCGCCGCCCGCGCACATCGGAGCCGGAGAGCCACCTCCACTCGAGCCGCCCCCGCAGGCGGCGAGAATGCTCGATGCTCCCACGCTCAACAGAAAGGTCCGCCGATTCAAGCCGTTTTTGTCCAATTGTGGTCCCCTGAGCGTTCGCCATGACATTGGGTCGTGAATGAACACGTTCGTCACATATCCTAACGGACGCACATGGCAGCACTTGAGTATCAAGACTCGGAATCGTGTAACAGTTTCCATCCATCGCGCGGATGTCGGCTCCGGCCAGGCGCGGCATCCATGATGGCCCCTGGTCAGCCGCGATCACGCGCCAGCGCCGAGACCAGATCGCGCGACTGTGACTGTGTTTGACGCCGGACAAAGCATGGAGCTGCGGACCGGGATTCAATGTGGGATATCAGCGGACTGGGAAGGGGGCCGATTCATGCACGCAGCCAATCTCGTGAACGATCTGCAAACGCGGACCATTCTTTCGGCGCTCGGCGCGCAGCAATTGAGGCGGCTGGTCGGTCATGCCAAGGAACAGCGCTTGCCGGCGGGCGAGCTGTTATTCAGCCAGGGCGACGCCGCCGAGCATTTTTATGTCCTGCGCGAGGGAACCGTGCAGATCAGGGTGCCCGCGATCAACGGCCCCGCGCTGGACGTGCAGACCCTCGGCGCCGATGAGGTCATCGGCTGGTCGTGGCTGATTCCGCCGTATCAGTGGACCTTCGAGGCCCGGGCGCAGACGGACTCGACACTGCTCGTGTTCGACGGCAAGGCCATTCTGCAGGAGTGCGAGCAGGATCCGGCGCTGGGTTACGCGCTGATGAAAATCTTCGCCGCGCTGATGTCGCGGCGCCTGCACGCTGCCCGGCTCAAGCTGATGGAAAGCTGGGCGCCATCCGGCTGGGCTTAAGGCGCCACGCTGGTCTCATGAGGTGGCGAGAAAACCGCTCCGGCTCACTTGAACGGAACATTGGCGTTCATTACCCCCATACAAGTTTGAAATCCTTGTCCTTCAGGCCTGTTTATCTTCGGGTGCGTCGCTCATAAAGTTTCCTGAAACCGCGCCGCCCTTGGCGTGCGACTGCGCCATGCATCCGGCATGGCCGCTCAGGAGATATTCCATGCCCAAGATGACCGCGGTGGAAGCCGCCGTTTGCATTCTCGAGAAAGAAGGCATCCACCAGGCCTTCGGCGTGCCCGGCGCCGCCATCAACCCCTTCTACAGCGCGCTGCGTAAGCGCGGCTCCATCGCCCATGTGCTGGCGCGCCATGTGGAGGCGGCGTCGCACATGGCCGAGGGCTACACCCGCGCCGCGCCGGGCAATATCGGCGTGTGCATCGGCACCTCCGGGCCGGCGGGAACCGACATGATCACCGGGCTGTACTCGGCCACCGCCGACTCCATTCCCATCCTGTGCATCACCGGTCAGGCGCCGCGCGCGCGGCTGTACAAGGAAGACTTCCAGGCCGTGGACATCGAGTCCATCGCCAAGCCGGTGACCAAGATGGCCGTGACCGTGCGCGAGCCGGCGCAGGTGCCGGGCGTGTTCCAGCAGGCGTTTCACCTCATGCGCTCGGGGCGGCCCGGCCCGGTGTTGATCGACCTGCCGTTCGACGTGCAGGTGGCGCAGATCGAGTTCGATCCCGACCTCTACCAGCCGCTGCCGGTGCACAAGCCGCGCGCTTCCCGTGCGCAGATCGAGCGTGCGCTGGACATGCTGGAAGCCTCCGAGCGCCCCCTCATCGTCGCCGGCGGCGGGGTGATCAACGCCGACGCCGCCGATCTGCTGGTCGAGTTCGCCGAGCTGACCGGCGTGCCGGTGGTGCCCACGCTCATGGCCTGGGGCGCGATTGCCGACGACCACCCGCTGATGGCCGGCATGGTGGGGCTGCAGACCAGCCACCGCTACGGCAACGCCAGCATGCTGGCGTCCGACTTCGTGCTCGGCATCGGCAACCGCTGGGCCAACCGTCATACTGGATCGGTGGACGTGTACACCAAGGGCCGCAAGTTCGTGCACGTCGACATCGAGCCGACCCAGATCGGCCGCGTGTTCATGCCCGACCTGGGCATTGCGTCCGACGCCTACGCGGCGTTGGAACTCTTCGTCGCGGTGGCGCGCGAGCGCAAGGCGGCGGGCAAGCTGAAGGACCGCTCCGCCTGGGCCGCCGACTGCCTGCAGCGCAAGCAGACCCTGTTGCGCAAGAGCGATTTCGACAACATCCCCATCAAACCCCAGCGCGTGTATCAGGAGATGGTGGAGGCCTTCGGCGCGAACGCGCGCTACGTCACCACCATCGGCCTGTCGCAGATCGCCGCGGCCCAGTTCCTCAAGGTCGGCAAGCCGCGCAACTGGATCAACGCCGGGCAGGCCGGCCCGCTGGGCTGGACGCTGCCCGCCGCCCTGGGCGTGCGCGCCGCCGACCCCAAGAGCGAGATCGTCGCGCTGTCGGGCGACTACGATTTCCAGTTCCTGATCGAGGAGCTGGCCGTGGGCGCGCAGTTCAAGCTGCCCTACATTCACATCGTGGTGAACAATGCCTATCTCGGCCTCATCCGCCAGTCGCAGCGCAATTTCGACATGGACTACTGCGTGCAGCTGTCGTTCGAGAACATCAACGCGCCGGAGCTCGACGGCTACGGCGTGGACCATGTGAAGGTGGCCGAGGGGCTGGGCTGCAAGGCCGTGCGCGTGCGCGACCCGTCCAAGATCCAGGAGGCCATCGCGCAGGCGCGAGCCTGGATGGCCGAGTTCGCCGTGCCGGTGGTGGTCGAGATCATCCTCGAGCGCGTCACCAATATTTCGATGGGCACCGAGATCGACAACGTCACCGAATTCGAGCCCATCCTCGACCTGTCCCCCGTGGAGGCCTGAAGCCATGCCCAAGTTCGCCGCCAACCTCACCATGCTCTACAACGAGCTGCCCTTCCTCGACCGCTTCGAGGCGGCGGCGAAATGCGGCTTCAAGGGCGTGGAATTCCTGTTCCCCTACGCCCACGGCGCCGAGCACATCCGCGACAAGGCGCAGCAGGCCGGCGTGCAGATCGTGCTGCACAACCTGCCCGCGGGCGACTGGGACGCCGGCGAGCGCGGCATCGCCTGCCTGCCCGAACGCGTGGCCGAGTTCCGCGCGGGCGTGGCCAAGGCCATCGACTACGCCAAGGTGCTGGGGGTGACCCAGCTCAACTGCCTGGCCGGCAAGGCGCCGGCAGGCGCCGATCCCGCTGTGTTGCGCAGCACCTTTGTCGACAACCTGCGCTTCGCTGCGGAGCAACTCGAGCCCCACGGCATCCGGCTGCTGATCGAGCCGATCAACACCTACGACATTCCCGGCTTCTACCTCAACCGCACGGCGCAGGCGCTGTCCATCATGGACGCGGTGGGTTCGGACAACCTGTTCCTGCAGTACGACATTTATCACATGCAGCGCACCGAAGGCGAGCTGGCGGCGACCATGCAGAAGCATCTCGCCCGCATCGGCCACCTGCAACTGGCCGACAATCCCGGCCGCAACGAACCTGGCACCGGCGAGATCAACTACCGCTTCCTGTTCCAGCATCTCGATGCCATCGGCTACGCCGGCTGGATCGGCTGCGAATACAAGCCCAAGACCACCACCACGGCGGGTCTGGGCTGGCTGAGCGCGCTCTGAAGCCAACCCTCACAGAACCACGAACGGAGATCGACATGGCAACACTCGGATTCATCGGCCTGGGCATCATGGGCGCACCCATGGCGGGCCATTTGCTGGCGGCCGGCCACACCGTGCACGCACACACCGTGGGCGCCGTGCCACAGGCCCTGCTCGACGCCGGCGCCAAGCCCTGCGCCTCGGGCAAGGACGTTGCGCAGAAGGCCGACATCGTGTTCATCATGGTGCCCGACACGCCCGACGTGCAGAAGGTGCTGTTCGGTGCCGGCGGCGTGGCCGAGGGCCTGAGCGCGGGCAAGACGGTGGTGGACATGAGCTCCATCGCGCCGATGGAGACCAAGGCTTTCGCCAAGCAGATCAACGGCCTCGGCTGCGAGTACCTCGACGCGCCGGTGTCGGGCGGCGAGGTCGGCGCCAAGGCCGCCACGCTCACCATCATGGTCGGCGGCAGGCAGGAAACCTTCGACAAGGTGCTGCCGCTGTTCCAGCGCATGGGCAAGAACATCACCCTGGTGGGCGGCAACGGCGACGGCCAGACCTGCAAGGTCGCCAACCAGATCATCGTCGCGCTCAACATCCAGGCCGTGGCCGAGGCGCTGTTGTTCGCCAGCAAGGCCGGCGCCGATCCGGCCAAGGTGCGCCAGGCGCTGATGGGCGGCTTCGCCTCCTCGCGCATTCTCGAAGTGCACGGCGAGCGCATGGTCAAACGCACCTTCCAGCCGGGCTTCCGCATCAACCTGCACCAGAAGGATCTGAACCTCGCGCTGCAGGGGGCCAAGCAGCTCGGCCTGTCGCTGCCCAACACGGCAATTGCCCAGCAGCTGTTCTCGGCCTGCGCCGCCCACGGCATGGACGGGCTGGACCATTCCGCGCTGTGCCGGGCGATCGAAATCATGGGCAACCACACCATCGCGCCCGATGCCTGAAGCCGCATGCGGCGGCCTGGATCCGTTCACTCCGCTCTAAGGAAAGTCGCCGCCATGCACGATCTTCCCCGCTCGCAGACCGACCCGGTCGGCTTTCTGCGCGCGCTGTTCGACGTCGCCGTGGCCCGCGCCCAGCCGCAGCGGGTGATGGCGGCCTATCTGCCCCAGCCGCCCAAGGGCCGCACCCTGGTGCTCGGCGCCGGCAAGGCCGGCGGGGCGATGGCCGCCGCGCTGGATGCGCTGTGGCCGCAGGACGC
>JAJXUC010000213.1 GCA_021783435.1 Pseudomonadota bacterium
TGCGGATGACGCGGCCGTCGGCCAGCACCACGGTGAGCGCCAGCACGTTCTCGCGCATGGTGCCGTAGCGCACGGCGTTGGTGCCGCTGGCGCGGGTGGCGGTCATGCCGCCGAGCGTGGCGTCGGCTCCGGGGTCGATGGAGAAGAACAGGCCGGTGTGGCGCAACTCGTCGTTGAGCTGCAGGCGGGTGACGCCGGCCTGCACCGTGGCGGTGAGATCTTCGGCGGCAACGCGCAGCACGCGGTTCATGCGCGTGAGGTCCAGGCTGATGCCGCCGTGTATGGCCAGCAACTGGCCTTCCAGCGACGACCCCGCGCCGTAGGCGATGACTGGGACATCGTGCGCGGCGCAGAGCTTGACGGCGTCGGCCACGTCTTGCGTGCTGGCGCAGAACACCACGCCGGCGGGTGGCGGCGCGTCGAAGGGCGACTCGTCGCGCCCGTGCTGCTGGCGTACCGCCAGCGCGGTGCTGAAGGCGGCGCCGAAGCGCGTGGCAAGTGCTTCCAGACAGGCGGGCGGGGTCGGGCGGGACAGGGCTTGGGCAATCGTGGGGGCGTTCATGGCGGTCTCCTCGGCGCGTCGTGTGCGCGGCTTGGGCAAGAATACGCGCTTGCCGCGCCTGTCGCAGCCTTGCCAACTGGGAGCCATCATCATGGGACACCGACTCACTGCCATCGCCACCCGCACCGGCGATGCCGGCACCACCGGCCTGGGGGACGGCTCGCGCCGCTCCAAGGCCGACGCCCGCATCCACGCCCTGGGCGAGGTGGACGAACTCAACTCCCACATCGGCCTGCTGCTCACCGAGGCGATGCCGGAGCCCTTGCGCGAGGTGCTGCTGCAGGTGCAGCACGATCTGTTCGACCTCGGCGGCGAACTCGCCGTGCCGGGCATGAGCCTGCTGCAGGAGGCGCAGGTGCAGCGCCTGGACGCCGCGCTGAAGCAGTACAACGCCGTGCTGCCGCCGCTCAAGGAATTCATTCTTCCCGGCGGCACGCGGGCGGCCAGCCTGGCGCATGTCTGCCGCACCGTGGCGCGGCGCGCCGAGCGCGCCGTGGTCGCCCTGCTGCCGGATGCCGCGCCGGGGCAGGGCGAGGGCATGGCGCTCGCCTTCCCGCTGCAGTATCTCAACCGGCTGTCGGACCTGTTCTTCGTGCTGGCGCGCACCCTCAACCGCGCCGGCAGCGAAGCCAGCACCGAGGTGTATTGGAAACACGAGCGCAAGGCCAAACCGAAGGCCTGAATCCGTGGTCGGGAACTGGCTTGTGTGCCGCTGAAGAACGCGGGCCAGCAATATTTCGACATGTCCAACACATGCCGGCGTTACATCCCGCAGGCAAGATTCGCCCAGGCACCGCGACCCGGCTTCGTCGCGGCGATGTCCACGAAAATCCCCAGAACGCGACACGCCCCGCCGCGAATTGCACAATGCGGCAGCTTCGTCAACGCAAGTTCTGGTTGCCTGGCTGATGCCCCGGCTTTGCTCCGCACCGTGTCCTGACTCCTCTCCATGACCGCACCCACTCCCGCTTCGGATTCCGTTGCCATCACGCAGCCCGCTTCGCGACGCGGCCGGTGGCTGTTGGCCATCGTCGCCCTGCTCGTCGCCGGCGGCCTGTGGTGGCGCCTGGGCGACGTGGGCCATGCACAGAAAGGCCCGGGCGGCATGGGGCGCGGCGAGCAGGGCCCGCAGCCCGTGACGGCGGCCGTGGCCAAGGCCCTGCCGCTGCCGGTCTGGTTCACGGCGCTGGGCACGGTCACGCCGCGCAGCCTGGTGAACGTGATGCCGCGCGTGGCCGGACTCCTGCAGAGCGTGGACTACAAGCAGGGCCGCATGGTCAAGGCCGGGCAACTGCTGGCGCAGATCGACCCGCGCCCGTTCCAGATCGCGGTGGCCCAGGCGCAGGCCCAGGTGGAGCAGACCCAGGCCCAGCTGGCCGGGGCGCAGCGCGATCTCGTGCGCTACGAGACCCTGCTCGGGCAGGACTCGATCGCCGCGCAGCAGGTGTCCGACCAGCGCGCCACGGTGGCCCAGCTCAAGGCCACGCTGGATGCGAACAAGGCCGCGCTGAACAACGCCAAGCTGCAACTGAGCTGGACCCGCATCACCGCCCCGGTGGCCGGCCTGGCCGGCCTGCGCCCGGTGGACGCCGGCAATATGGTGACCACCTCGGGCGCGGTGGGCGCCGTCACTGTCGCAAACAGCGGCGGCGGAACCAGCGCCGGCAGTGGCGGCGGCAATGCCACGCCGATCGCCGTCATCGCCCAGGTGCAGCCGGTGGACGTGACTTTCGCCCTGCCGCAGCAGCAGATCGGCGAGGTAGTGGGGCAGTTGCTGCATGGCAAGCAACTCGAAGTGCAGGCCTGGGACGCGCGCAATACCAAGCTGCTGGCCACCGGCAAGCTGGTGGCGGCCGACAACCAGATCAACACTTCCACGGGCACGCTGAACCTGCGCGCCGAGTTCGACAACAAGGACCTGGCGCTGTTCCCCAACCAGTTCGTCAACGTGCGCCTGCTGGTGCGCACCCTTCCCGACGCGGTCGTGGTGCCGAGCACGGCGGTGGCGGTGGGCGCGCCGGGCACCTACGTGTACGTCATCGGCGCCGGGGACAAGGTGGCGCTGCGCAAGGTGGTCACCGGTGCGGCGTATGAAAACCTGACGCAGATCGTCTCCGGCGTGCGTCCTGGCGAGCGTGTGGTGACCGACGGCCTCGACCGCCTGCGCGACGGCAGCAAGGTGCGCGTGGTGCAGGCGCGGCAGGCCATGCCGGGGCCGGTGGCCTCCGGCGCCCATGCCGGCCGGCCTGACGGCAAGGCGAAGCCAGCCGCTGCCGGCGGGGCGCATTGAACATGCGCGAGGCCACGCCACCGGATCATCCGGCTTCACCCGCCCACGGCGAGGGCGCGGTACCACCGCCCGACGGGGACGACGGTGCCGAGGCCGGCGCGGACCGGCCCAGCCCCTCGCGTCTGTTCATCCTGCGGCCCATCGCCACCACGCTGCTGATGGTTGCGGTGCTGGTGGCCGGCTTCGTCGGCTACAAACTGCTGCCCCAGGCCGCGCTGCCGGAGGTGGACTATCCCACCATCCAGGTCACCACGCTCTATCCCGGCGCAAGCCCGGACGTGATGACGTCCTCGATCACCGCGCCGCTGGAGCGCCAGTTCGGCCAGATGCCGGGGCTGGCGCAGATGTGGTCGGTGAGTTCAGGCGGCGCCTCGGTCATCACCCTGCGCTTCGACCTCTCGCTGTCGCTGGACGTGGCCGAGCAGGAGGTGCAGGCCGCCATCAACGCCGCCGGCAGCTTCCTGCCCACCGACCTGCCGCAGCCCCCGGTGTACGCCAAGGTCAACCCGGCCGACGCCCCGGTCATCACCCTGGGCCTGACCTCGGGTTCGCTGCCGCTGACCACGCTCTATGACCTGGCCGACACGCGGCTGAGCCAGAAGCTCTCGCAGGTGCCGGGGGTGGGCCTGGTCACGCTGTCGGGCGGGCACAAGCCGGCCGTGCGGGTGACGGTCAACGCCAGGCAGCTGGCGGCGCTGGGCCTGTCGCTCGACAGCGTGCGCACCGCCATCGGCCTGGCCAACGTCAACACGCCCAAGGGCAGCATCGACGGGCCGCAGCGGTCGTTCACCATCAACGCCAACGACCAGTTGCAGTCGCCCCAGCAGTACCGCGACATGATCATCGCCTACAACAGGGGCGCGCCGGTGCGCCTGGGCGACGTGGCGCACATCGACACCGGGGCCGAGAACGACTGGCTGTCCGCGCTGGTCAACGGCAAGCCGGGCATCGTCATCAATGTGCAGCGCCAGCCCGGCGCCAACGTCATCCAGGTGGTCGACCGCATTCATGCCATGCTGCCCAGCCTGCAGGCGCAGCTGCCGGCGGCGGCGCAACTGTCGGTGCTGTCCGACCGCACCGTGACCATCCGCGCCGCGATTTCGGACGTGACCTTCGAATTGCTGCTCGCCGTGCTGCTGGTGGTGCTGGTGATCTTCGTGTTCCTGCGCAGCGCGCGCGCCACCTTCATCCCGGCCACCGCCGTGCCGCTGGCCCTGGTGGGCACCTTCGGCGCCATGTACCTGTTCGGCTTCTCCATCAACACCCTGACGCTGATGGCGCTGACCATCGCCACCGGCTTCGTGGTGGACGACGCCATCGTCATGATCGAGAACATCGCGCGCTACATCGAGGCCGGCGAACCGCCGCTGCGCGCCGCGCTCAAGGGCGCGGCGCAGATCGGCTTCACCATCATCTCGCTGACCTTCTCGCTCATCGCCGTGCTCATCCCGCTGCTGTTCATGGGCGACGTGGTGGGCCGGCTGTTCCGCGAATTCGCCATCACCCTGGCGGTGGCCATCGTCATCTCGGCCTTCGTTTCGCTGACCTTTACGCCCATGCTGTCGGCGCGCCTGCTGCGCCACGTCCCCGAGGAAAAACAAGGCCGGCTGTTCCGCGC
>JAJXUC010000067.1 GCA_021783435.1 Pseudomonadota bacterium
CAAAAACTTGGAAACCTTGCAATCATTGGCTTGCAAGCCTAATGCAATTCTGGCTACGAACCAAGGGGTCGTGGGTTCGAATCCTGCCGGGCGCACCAATCCAAGGCTCAGATCTTTTTCGGATCTGGGCCTTTTTCGTTTGCGCCGAGCCCACTTGACGCAAACGCCCGACGCCAGGTTTGCTCCATATTGCTTTCCGATGCATAGTCGTACATGCGACACAATGACCAGCCATGACGCCTTCCATGACTTCCAGACTTCGCGCATCCAGTTTCGCCTTCCTCCTTGCCAGCAGCCTTGTATGGACGGTGTTCATGCGCGCGGCGGAGGCCCTTCCCAGCCAGTCGGCGAGCCAGGCCGAAAAACGAGATGGGGCGGGTAGTGTCACGGTGGTGATCGGCAGCGCCGCACCCTTGTCGGGCCCGCTTGCCGTGTACGGGGAGGACAACACCGATGGTGTGCGCATGGCCATCGACGATCTGAACAAGCAGGACATCGTGATCGGTGGCAAGAAGGTGATCTGGCGCATCGATGCCCAGGATGACCGCGCCGATCCCGTTCAGGCCGTGCGTGTCGCTCGGAAGTTCGTCGACGCGCATGTCAACGGCGTAGTAGGGCATCTGGATTCCGCCAGCACCGCGGCCGCGGCGCCGATCTACTTCGAGGCCGGCATCCCCGAGATCACGCCTTCATCGAGCGATCCTGCGATTGCGCAGCAGGGTTTCAGCACTTTCTATCGCATCATCGCCAATGATGACGCGATAGGCGCCGGCGTCGCGCTGTATGCCGAGAAAGGATTGAAGGCGAAGACCGCCGTCATCATCGATGATGGTGGCCTCTATGGGCGCAGCGTGGCGCATGCGTTTGAGCGCGTGGCTCGACAAGGCGGCTTGCAAATTCTGGAGCGCGAAACGCTGGGCGCAAGCGGCGATACCGCCGACATGCTGGGCAGGATCAAGGCCGCGCATCCCGACGTCGTCTTCTTCGGCGGCATGGCGATGCAGGCTGCCCCACTGCTGCGACAGATGCGCGAGATGGGAATCAAGGCGCATTTCCTGGGTGGCGACGGGATTTGTACGCCGGCGTTCAGCAAGCTGGCCGGGGCCGCGGCAGACTCGGACGTGATCTGTGCCGACGGAGGCGTGCCGGTGTCGAGAATGCCGGGCGGCGAAGCATGGAAGCAACGTTTCGTCGCGGAGTTCGGCGCGCATGTTTTTCAGCTGTATTCGCCTTATGCCTACGACGCCACCATGGTGCTGGCGCATGCCATGATGAAAGCTGACTCTACCGACCCCAGGGTCTACGCGCCTTTCATCCGTAATCTCGGCTACGACGGTGTGACCAAGACGGACATCCGCTTCAACCGCGACGGCGAACTTGTCGATCCCTCGATCACGATTTCGAGTTTTCCACAGGGACGCAAGACGGCAATCAGCCATTGATGCCGTGGCCTCCATGGCACCTCACAGGCTGTCGGCGTGATGCATTTTCACCTGCACGTGCGCAAAAAGGCGCAACGGAAAAAAACGGGAGTGCCATGGCACTCCCGTTTTTGTTGTGGCTTCTGGAAAAAGAATTACTTCTTCATGCTCAGAATCCAGGTCACCAGTTCCTTGGCTTCCGCCGGAGTGACTTGGGGGTTGGCAGGCATGGGGACCGGACCCCACACGCCGGACACGCCGTGCAGAACGGCATTCACCAGGGTGGCCTCCGCACCGGGCTTGCCGGCGTACTTGGCGGCCACGTCTTGATAGGAGGGGCCAACCAGCTTCTTGTCGACCGCGTGGCAAGCCAGGCAATTCTTGGACTTGGCCAGGGCCATCATGTCGGCGGCGTAGGCTTGGGACACGGCGGCAACAGCCAGACCGACAGCAATCACAATCTTCTTCATTCCAGATCTCCAAGGTTGAGCGAAGCTATACGCTATAACGCGACCGCATGCGCACGGTTGACACGCTCTGCATGTAAGGCGCAACAGCAGCAGAATGCTAACCGACGAGGTTGTCGATACGTGTAATAAACGGTTGAATTTTGATTTGAATAGAGGGAGAGTGGCGATGTGGGTCCTGATTGTTGCAATCGTGCTACTGGGTTTGAAGCTGGCCGGGATTGGTCCGTTCGCCACCTTGTCGTGGTGGTGGATCGGCGTGCCTCTGGCCATCGCGTTCCTGTGGTGGGAAATCGTCGACCCGATGTTCGCCATCTCGAAAAAGCGGGCGATGCGCGAGATGGACGCCCGCAAGCAGGAACGCAATGAACGCTCGCGCAAGTTCCTCGGCATGCGCACGCGCAAATGAGCCGGGTGGAATGCGATAAACTGCGCCGCGTCAGGAGAGAGTTGAAAGGCGTCGAGCCTTTCGGCCGCCGAAGGCGTAAACCCGCTCGATGCAAGGGTGTACCGCTCAGGCAAAAGGACTGACGCAACCCTTACGGGTCAACCTCACTGGAGAGCGGTACGCGCATCGGCGCCGTACCCACCGAAGGGGCAAGCCGCAGTGCCGATGGCGCCCGGTCAATCTCTCAGGTACCAAGGACAGCGGGGCGTCGTCACCAGGACTGCCCTGGTGAATTTCCGCCCACATGGAGTTCCGCGTGTCCGTGCCTGCCGAGTCTGTCCTGCTTCAAACCCCGCTGTTCATGGTGCATCAGCTGCTGGGCGCCAAGATGGTCCCTTTCGCGGGATACGTCATGCCGGTGCAATACCCGGCCGGCATCATGGCCGAACACCGCCACACGCGTGCAGCGGCCAGTTTGTTCGATGTCTCGCACATGGGTCAGATCCGCATCACGGGTTCCGATGCGGCGGCCGCCCTCGAAAGCCTGATCCCGATCGACGTGGCGGGCCTGGCTTTGGGCCGCCAAAGGTACGGCTATTTCACCGACGATGCCGGTGGCATCCTGGATGATCTGATGCTGACCCACCGCCCGCGTGCGGATGGGCATGGAAGCGAGTATTTCCTGATCGTCAACGCGGCGTGCAAAACGCAGGATCTGGCCTGGATGCGAGAACGCATCGGCTCCCGCTGCAGTATCGAGGCGATGCCCGATCAGGCGCTGCTGGCTTTGCAGGGCCCCGCTGCCGTGGCGGTCCTGCAGACGCTGCTGCCAGGCGTGGACAAGCTGCGGTTCATGGACGCCGCGTGGTTCGTGCTTCCCCCGGCCATCGGACGGCATCCGATCTTCGCCAGCCGCAGCGGCTATACCGGGGAAGACGGGGTGGAGATTTCCGTGCATGCATGGGATGCCGAGCCCCTGGCGCGAGCCTTGCTCGAACTGCCCGGCGTGTTGCCGGCCGGTCTCGGCGCGCGCGACAGCCTGCGTCTGGAGGCCGGGCTTTGCCTCTATGGGCATGACATGGACACCCACACCACGCCCGTGGAAGCCAGCCTGCAGTGGGCCATGCAGAAGGTGCGCCGCAGCGCCGGCGCGCGCGCCGGCGGTTTTCCGGGAGCGGAAAAAATCCTTGCTCAGCTTGACGCCCCCGCGCGCGTGGCGCGCAGGCGCGTCGGCCTCGTCGCCGAGGAACGCGTGCCGGTGCGCGAAGGTGCCGAGCTTGTGGATGCTGCAGGCCGCGTCATCGGCCGCGTCACCAGCGGCAGCCTCACGCCCACGGCGAACATGCCGATCGCCATGGCTTATGTCGAAACCGTGGCGTCCGACCCCGGCACGCGGCTGTTCGGGATGGTGCGCGGCAAGCAAGTTCCCATGCGGGTCAGCCCTATGCCCTTCGTGCCGCAGCGCTACGTGCGCGACTGAACCGCAGTCCTGCCTTTTCCTTCTTCCCTTTGATCGCACTGGAGTTCACCATGACCCTCAAATTCACGCCTGACCACGAATGGGTTCGCCTCGAAGCCGACGGCACCGTCACCGTGGGGATCACCGCGCATGCGCAGGATGCCCTGGGCGATGTGGTGTTCGTCGAATTGCCCGCCGTCGGCAAGACCTTCGCGGCGAAGGACGCGGCCGGCGTGGTCGAGTCCGTGAAAGCCGCGGCGGATGTGTATGTGCCCGTCTCCGGCGAAATCATTGGCAGCAACGACGCGCTGGTGGCCGATCCTTCGCTGGCCAACACCGATCCGCAGGGAGCCGGCTGGTTTTTCAAGATGCGCCCCAGCAACCCCGCGCAGATCGACGCCTTGCTGGACCAGGCCGCCTACGACCGCCTGCTGCAGGGCGCCTGAGCCAGCAGGCCCGATGCCCGCGCACCGTCTGCGGATGCAGACCGCTTGCATGGGCCGCTTTCCACAACGATGTCCGCCATGTTGATGCAAACCGAACCCACCTTGACCGAACTGGAAGACGCGCGCGCCTTCCAGCGCCGCCACATCGGCCCGAGCGCGGCCGAGCAGGCGCACATGCTGCACGCGCTGGGCCAGCCCGATCTGGACGCCCTGATGCGCGATGTCATCCCCGCGGGCATCCGCCGCCGCAGCAGTTTCAGCCTGCCGGCTGCCGCGGACGAGTCCCAGGCCCTGGCCGAACTGCGTTGCATCGCCGCGCAAAACCGCGTGATGCGCAGTTTCATCGGCCAGGGCTATGCCAATGCCCATATGCCGGGCGTGATTCAGCGCAACGTGCTGGAGAACCCGGCCTGGTACACCGCCTACACGCCCTATCAGCCCGAGATCAGCCAGGGCCGCCTGGAGGCGCTGATCAACTTCCAGACCATGGTGACGGACCTCACGGCGCTGGACGTGGCCAACGCGTCCATGCTGGACGAGGCCACTGCGGCGGCCGAGGCCATGACGCTCGCCCTGCGCGCAGGCAAGAGCGCAAGCCGCAGCATCTTCGTGGCCGACGATGTGCTGCCGCAAACCCTCGAAGTCATCCGCACCCGCGCCGCGCCGATCGGCGTGCAGGTCGTGGTGGGGCCGGCGGTTCAGGCCGTGCAGGCGGAGCATTTCGCTGTGCTGCTGCAATACCCCGGCGTGGACGGCGGCGTCCACGACCACCGGGCGCTGATTGCCGGGGTCAAGGCACGTGGCGGGCTGGTCATCATGGCGGCGGACATCCTGGCGCTCACCTTGCTGGTGCCGCCCGGCGAACTGGGGGCCGACATCGCGGTGGGCAATACCCAGCGCTTCGGCCTGCCCCTGGGCTTCGGCGGGCCGCACGCGGCCTATATGGCGGTGCGCGACGCGCTCAAGCGCCAGATGCCGGGACGTCTGGTCGGCGTGAGCGTGGACGCCCACGGCCAGCCGGCCTATCGCCTGGCGCTGCAGACCCGCGAGCAGCATATCCGGCGCGAAAAGGCCACCAGCAATATCTGCACCGCACAAGTTCTGCCCGCCGTACTCGCCAGCATGTACGCGGTGTATCACGGACCGCAGGGCCTGCGCCGCATTGCTCGGCGCGTGCATGCCTACGCCGCCATTCTGGCCGATGCCTTGCGGGCACAGGGCTGGGAGCTGCAGCATGCCCAGTTCTTCGATACCCTGACCGTGCTGAGCGGCGCGCACACGGCGCGGCTGCACGCCGCGGCCGTGGATGCCGGCATCAACTTGCGCCATGTGGATGCCGGCCGCGTGGGCGTCACCCTGGATGAAACCGTCAGCCGTGACGATCTGCTGGCCTTGCTCGGTGTCTTTGCCGCCGCGCGCGGGGCGTCCAAGGCCGAGGGCAGCGCATTCGACGCGTATGCCAAGGGCGTGTCGCTCCGCTATCCGGCCGAACTCGGGCGCACCAGCGGGTTCCTCACCCATCCCGTGTTCCACCGCTATCACAGTGAAACCGAAATGCTGCGCTACCTGCGCCGCCTGGCGGACCGGGACATCGCCCTCGACCGGGCCATGATCCCGCTGGGTTCGTGCACCATGAAGCTCAACGCCACGAGCGAGATGGTTCCGATCACCTGGCCCGAATTCGCCACCATCCACCCCTACGCCCCGGCCGACCAGACCCGCGGTTATGCGCGCATGGCTGCCGATCTGGAGCAATGGCTGGCGCAAGCCACCGGCTATGACGCGGTCAGCCTGCAGCCCAACGCCGGCTCGCAGGGTGAATACGCCGGCCTGCTGGCGATCCACGCATGGCATGCGAGCCGCGGCGACGCGCAGCGCGACGTGTGCCTGATCCCGTCTTCAGCGCACGGCACCAACCCGGCCTCGGCGCAGATGGCCGGCATGCAGGTGGTTGTGGTGGCTTGCGATGCGCAGGGCAGCGTGGACCTGGACGACTTGCGCGCCAAGGCGGCCCAGCATACCGACCGGCTGGCCGCGTGCATGATCACCTATCCATCGACTCACGGCGTGTTCGAGCCGCGCGTGCGCGAGATCTGCGACGTCGTGCATGCGCACGGCGGCCAGGTCTACGTGGATGGCGCCAATATGAACGCCATGGTTGGCCTGGCCAGTCCGCCGGAGTTCGGTGCCGACGTGTCGCACCTGAACCTGCACAAGACGTTCTGCATCCCCCACGGTGGCGGTGGTCCGGGCGTCGGACCGGTGGCCGTGCGCGCGCATCTCGCCCCCTTCCTTCCGGGCCACGCCGCCAGCGGCCAGGCCGGAGGTCCGGTCGGCGCGGTCAGCGCCGCCGCACTGGGCAACGCTTCGGTGCTGCCGATCACCTGGATGTACATCCGCATGATGGGCGCGGACGGCCTCACGGCGGCCAGTGCCGTGTCCATCCTGAGCGCCAACTACCTGGCCAAGCGCCTGGCGCCGCACTACCCGGTGCTGTACACGGGCGAAGGCGGTTTCGTGGCGCACGAGTGCATTCTGGATCTGCGCGGCCTGAAGGACGCGAGCGGCATCAGCAACGAAGATGTCGCCAAGCGCCTGATGGACTACGGCTTCCATGCGCCGACCATGAGTTTCCCGGTTCCGGGCACGCTGATGATCGAGCCGACCGAGAGCGAATCCCTGGCCGAGCTGGACCGTTTCATCGAGGCCATGACCGCCATTCGCGCCGAGATCGGGCAGGTGGAACGGGGAAGCTGGCCACGCGAGGACAACCCGCTCAAGGCGGCGCCGTTCACGGCCGCTGCTCTGCTGGGCACGGACTGGCCTCATGCCTACAGCCGCGAGCAGGCGGCCTTTCCGGTTCCCGCGCTGCGCGCGCACAAGTACTGGGTTCCCGCCGGACGCATCGACAACGTCTGGGGCGACCGCAACCTGCAATGCGCTTGCATTCCGGTGGCCGCGTATGCGCAGGAACCTGAGATCGCCTGAGCGCGCGAGGGTCGTTCCAGTCCGCGACGCGGGGTGAATCGCGTCGCGGCAAGCAACGCCCTAGCGGAGCAGGCTCCGCTGCGTCCCATGCGGCTGGCGTCTCAGGGCTTGGCTCCCGATGCCGCATGGGGCGCAGCCTGCAGCGCCCGCATGATGTCGTTGGCGTCCTCCTGGGCCGACGATGCCGCGCTCGGCACCGCCGACGCGGCCTGAGCGGCGGATCCCGCATCGGACGCGCCGAAGTCCGGCGGGGCGCTGGGCTTGTAGCTCTGGTCGTCTTCCGGCACGACAATCTGCACCTTGTCCAGGTCCACAGCTTTGCGATGGTCCAGCGTTCCGGTCACCAGCCCCGGAAACGCGATGACCAAGGCAACCATCACGATCTGGATCAGCACGAAGGGCACGGCACCCCAATAGATTTGTCCAGTGGTGACCTTGGCGATCGGCTTCTTGGTGTCCCTGTCGGTGTAATCGTCCTTGGGCGCCACGCTGCGCAGGTAGAACAGCGCGAAGCCGAACGGCGGGTGCATGAACGAGGTCTGCATATTCACCGCCAGCAGCACGCCGAACCAGATCAGGTCGATGCCCAACTTTTCCGCGACCGGGCCGATCAGCGGGATGATGATGAACGACAGTTCGAAGAAGTCGAGGAAGAAGGCCAGCACGAAGATCAGGATGTTCACCACGATCAGGAAGCCGAGCTGTCCGCCGGGAAGATTGGTCAGCAGGTGCTCGACCCAGACCCGCCCGTCCAGCCCCTGGAAGACGAGGTTGAACACCGTGGAGCCGATGAGGATGAACATCACGAAGGTCGACAGCTTGGCCGTGGTGTTCAGGGCCTGGGTGAACAATTTGAAGTCGAGCCGCCGGCGTGCCAGGGCCATGATCAGCGCACCCATCGCGCCCATCGCGCCGCCTTCGGTCGGCGTGGCGATGCCGAGGAAGATGGTCCCCAGCACCAGGAAGATGAGCAGCAGCGGCGGGATCAGGACGAAGGTGACCCGCTCGGCCATGCGCGACAGCAGGCCGAGGCGCAGCAGTTTGTTGACGAGTGCGATGGCCAGGGCGAACAGCACGGCGACCGAAAGCGAGACGACGATGGTTTCGTCCAGCGGAGCGGTCATGGGCTGCTTGTCGCGCCAGGTCAGGAAGGTGTCATACCCGTGCGCCCAGCCGAATCCGAGGGCCACGCAAGCGGTGAACAGCAGGCCGAGCGAGCGCAGCCCCGAGCTGCCGTCCGGCTCGCGGATGGTGCGCGCCTCGGCGGGCAGGGCGGGCGCCCACTGCGGCTTGACCATGGTCACGGCAAAGATGTAGACGACGTAAAGGCCGGTGAGGACGAAGCCGGGGACGAACGCGCCCTTGTACATATCGCCCACGCTGCGCCCGAGCTGGTCGGCCATCACGATGAGCACCAGCGACGGCGGAATGATCTGTGCCAGCGTGCCGGAGGCGGCGATCACGCCGCTGGCCACGCGCCGGTCGTAGCCGTAGCGCAGCATGATGGGCAGCGAGATCAGCCCCATGGAGATGACCGAAGCCGCGACGACCCCGGTGGTGGCGGCCAGCATCGCGCCGACCAGAATGACGGCGTAGGCCAGCCCGCCGCGGATGGGGCCGAACAGCTGACCAATGGTGTCGAGCAGGTCCTCGGCCATGCCGCTGCGCTCCAGAATCAATCCCATGAGCGTGAAGAAGGGGATGGCCAGCAGCGTATCGTTCTGCATGATGCCGATGATGCGCAGCGGAATGGCTTCCAGCAGCGCCTGCGGCATGAGATGGAGTTCGACGCCGATGAAGCCGAACAGCAGGCCGCAGGCGGCCAGGCTGAACGCCACCGGAAAGCCGACGAGAAGGAAGAGGACGAGGGCGCCGAACATGATCGGCGCGATATTGGCAATCAAGAATTCCATGCTCCCCCCTCAGACCTGCTTGCCGGCTTCGGCCAGTTCGCGTGCGGTTTTTTCGCGCATGAATTCGGCCAGTTCTTCTTCGGCGGTCTTCTCGCCCTTGCGCAGCGTGGGGTCCGGGGCGATGCCCATCAGGAAGGCGATGCGCTTGATCAGCTCCGACAGACCTTGCAAAGCCAGCAAGGAGAAGCCGATGGGAAGCAGCACATAGACGGGCCAGCGCATCAGCCCGCCGGCGTTGGACGACATTTCTCCCGATGCGATGGCATTGGTCACGACGGGCAGGGAGAGCCGTACTGTCATGAAGCAGAACGGCAGCAGGAAGAACAAGATGCCGAGGATGTCGATCCAGATCTGCGCGCGCTTGGACATGCGGCTGGAAATGACGTCGATGCGCACATGCTCGTTATGCAGGAAGGTGTAACCGGCGCCAAGGAGAAAGACGCCGGCGAACAAATACCATTGGATTTCCAGCCAGGCGTTGGAGCTGTAGTCGAAAACCTTGCGCACGACGGCATTCCCGGCGCTGATGAACACCGAGGCAAAAACGAGGGCAAATGTGAGCTTTCCGGCCTTGTCGTTGATCCAGTCAACGAGGCGGGAAAAACTGAGCAGCGGATTCACGGAGTCTCCTTGTGTCGAAAAACGCGCGAGCAGGTCATGGCAGCCCGCTTCGCATTGAGTTTTGTATCTCGAAGTATATGGATGTAACAAACAAGGGGCGCACGGGATAACCCCCGTGAACATGTGTGTCTGGGGCAAAACACATTTGTGTGAAGCCCGGTCAAGGGCTCGTGTGGAGCCTCGTCGTCACTTTCTGACGAGGCCGCCGGAGTGCTGCCGGCAGCTCAGTCCAGCTTCACGCGCGCAGGGCCTTCTTGCATATGCCCGATGACGCGGGCGTGGGCAAAACCCTCGTCGCGGAAAATCTTCAGTACGGCTTCCACGCTGCCGGGCGCGCAACTCACAAGCAGGCCGCCCGAAGTCTGGGGATCGGTGAACAGGGCCTGCGTGATCGGGTCGTGTCTGTGCAGGTCGACATCCTGCCCATAACTGGCCCAGTTGCGCTCCGAGGCGCCGGTCATCAGGCCTTGCGCGGCCAGTTCGCGCACATCGTCGAGCAGCGGGACGCTGTTGACGTGAATCCGCGCTACCAGGCCGGCGCCGCGGCACATTTCAAGGGTGTGACCGAGCAGGCCGAAGCCCGTGACATCCGTCATGGCGTGCACATCCGGCAATGCCGCGAGCAAGGGCCCGGGGGTGTTGAGTTGTGTGGCAGTTTCAATCATGCGACGGTAGCCAGGCGCATCCAGTTTTTCTTTTTTGAGCGCAGCCGACAGCACGCCGACGCCCAGGGGTTTGCCGAGCACCAGGGCGTCGCCCGGACGCGCTTCGCGATTGCGTCGGATGTTTCTTGGGTGGACGATGCCCATCACGGCCAGGCCGTAGATGGGTTCGATCGAATCGATCGAATGTCCACCGGCGACCGGGATGCCTGCGCGCGCGCAGGCATCCTGCCCGCCGCGCAGGATGGCGCCGATGGTCTCCAGCGGCAGCGTGCTGATCGGCATGCCAACCAGCGCCAGCGCCATGATGGGGCGCCCGCCCATGGCATAGACGTCCGAAATCGCGTTGGTGGCGGCAATGGCGCCGAAGTCGTGGGGATCGTCGACGATGGGCATGAAAAAATCAGTCGTGGCGATCAGTGCCTGCTCGTCGTTGAGCCGGTACACGGCGGCATCGTCGGAGGTTTCGATGCCGACCAGCAGTTCGCTCGGCATTGGCCAGAGGGGGCTTTGCTGCAGGATGGAGCTGAGCACGCCGGGTGCGATCTTGCAGCCGCAGCCTCCACCATGCGAGAGCGAAGTCAGACGGGGTGCGGGACCAGTAGCCGGGGTTGGGTTCGTGCAGATGGACATGGTTCGGGTTCGGGGTCGTGAATCGCAGACGCGGAGCGATGGGGAATACGCCGTCGCAAGGCATCCTGCTTCAACGGTCCGCGGCGAAACATCAAGCCGCAGCCTGGGGCCAACTGCCGCAATGGTCGATGAAGCGCTGTAGCGGAGGGGAGAATACCTTGCGCTTGGCATGGATGCGGTACAGCGTGCGGTTCAACGCCGGCAACGCCGCATCCACGCGCACCAGCCGTCCGCTATCGAGAAAGTCCTGCACGACCCGCAGGGGCAAACAACTCACGCCGAGTTGCTCCGCCACGGCATGTTTGATGGCCTCGGAATTGCCTAAGTGCATGGTGGAGCCGAAGCGCTGGAGATGGGGCAGCAACAGAGCCTCCACGGTCTCGCGCGTGCCGGAACCCGGTTCGCGCAGGATCCAGCGCGCAGCCGCCAATTCGCCTCGCGAGGGCGGTCGCTGCGCCAGGGCATGGTCGGGAGCCGCGACGACCACGAGCAAATCGATCAGCCAGGGGTGGATTTCCAGTTCATCATGATGGCAGGCGCCTTCGATGAAACCGATGTCCGCCTCGTAGTTGGCCACGTTCTGGATGACGTCCTGGGTGTTGCGCACTTCCAGCTGGATTTGCGCCAACGGCCATTGCCGCTGGTAGGCACCCAGCACTGCCGGCATGAGGTAGTTGCCAATGGTTGTACTCGCGCTCACGCGCAGGGCGGCGGCGCCGTCGGCGAACAGGGTTTCGATTTCACGGACCTGATCCAGCAGGGCCAGTGCGCGCGGCAGCAGCAATCTTCCGCAGTCATTGAGCACGACGCGCTTGCCGACGCGGTCGAATACCCGCGTGCCGAGTTGCGATTCCAATTCGGCCAATGCCGCGCTCACCGCCGATTGTGACAGGGCCAGATTCCTGCCGGCCTCGGTCGTGCTGCCGCTTTGTGCGATGGCCACCATCACATCGAGTTGCCGCAAAGTTAGTCTCATCGATTTTTTATCTTGATGGCGCTTTTTTTTATGGCGGATTCGCTGGATTCTAGGGGGCGGCCCGTCGCGACGCGGGTTCCCGGCATTTGGAATTCAGGAATCTTGAGTGGAACTTGGGGTTTTCCGCGGACTCTCAAGTTCACTAGGCGCCACGGTTTCACGGCAGGATAGACAGGCGGTTCGAGGCTTGCCATGCGGAATGGCCCTATTGGTCGACGAATTTACTCAGGGTTGTGTTATAATTCCTACTGAATTCGTCGGGTATTGAGCGGGTGCGTTTCAGTTGACTTGGCGATTGCGACGGTCATCCGCTTTCCACTTGGAGAACACCATGCGACTAACGACGAAAGGACGATTTGCCGTGACGGCCATGATCGATGTGGCCATGCGCCAGCATCTGGGGCCCGTCACCCTGGCCAGCATCAGCCAGCGCCAGCATATTTCACTCTCATATCTCGAGCAGCTGTTCGGCAAACTGCGGCGCCACGAGTTGGTGGAGTCGGTGCGAGGCCCGGGCGGCGGCTACAGCCTGGCGCGCAAGCCCGAGGAAATCAGCATCGCGGATGTCATCATCGCGGTCGACGAACCGTTGGATGCCACCCAGTGCGGCGGCAAGGAGAATTGTCACGGCGAGGACGGCGAGGGCCGTTGCATGACCCATGACCTATGGGCCGCGCTCAACACCCGCATGGTCGAGTTCCTCGATTCGGTGAACCTGAAGACCATGGTGGACCAAAATCTTGCCCAGGGCGTGTCCATCGAGGAGGTGGCGGTGGTGCGCAAACCCGTGGCGCCCATGCCTGTCAGCAAACCGGTGAAGGTCAAAGCGCCGAATTCGGTGTTCAACCTGGCACAAAACATGGGTTGATCGGGTGCCTCATCGTTTGTTGTTTGTTTCCCATTTTTGAATACGTCACGCCCGTACCGAGACTGAATCATGTCGACGACCCCGCATTTTCCCATTTACATGGACTATGGCGCCACGACGCCGGTTGATCCACGCGTCGTGGATGCGATGATTCCCTGGTTGCGCGAGCATTTCGGCAACCCGGCATCGCGCAGCCACGCCTGGGGCTGGGAAGCGGAGGATGCGGTCGAGAGGGCGCGTGCGCAAGTCGCCGATCTGGTGGGTGCCGACGCCAAGGAACTGGTGTGGACCTCGGGCGCGACCGAATCCATCAATCTCGCGCTCAAGGGCGCAGCCCATTTCTACCAGGGGCGCGGCAAACACATCATCACGCTCAAAACCGAGCACAAGGCCGTACTCGATACCTGCCGCGAACTCGAGCGTCAGGGTTTCGAGGTCACCTACCTCGATGTGCGGGCCGATGGCCTGCTGGATCTCGACGCCTTCAAAGCGGCCTTGCGACCTGACACCATCCTGGTGTCGGTGCTATTGGTGAACAACGAGATCGGCGTGATCCAGGACGTGCAGGGCATCGGCGCCCTTTGCCGTGAGCGCGGCATCATTTTCCACGTCGACGCCGCGCAGGCCACCGGCAAGGTCACCATCGATCTGAAGAACTGGCCGGTCGATCTGATGAGTCTGGCTTCCCACAAAACCTACGGACCCAAGGGCATCGGGGCACTGTTCGTGCGGCGCAAGCCGCGCGTGCGCATCGAGGCCCAGATGCATGGCGGCGGGCACGAGCGCGGCATGCGTTCGGGCACCCTGCCGGTGCACCAGATCGTGGGCATGGGCGAGGCCTATCGCATCGCCAAGCTGGAGATGGGCACCGAGATCGAACGCATCCGCATGCTGCAGAGCAGACTGCTGCAAGGGCTGCAGGAGATCGAGGAGGTCTACATCAACGGCGACCTCGAGCGTCGCGTGCCGCACAACGTCAACGCCAGCTTCAACTTCGTCGAGGGCGAGTCGCTGATCATGGCTATCAAGGGCATCGCGGTGTCCAGCGGCTCGGCCTGCACATCGGCCAGCCTCGAGCCTTCCTATGTGCTGCGCGCGCTCGGCCGCAGCGACGAGTTGGCGCACTCCTCGTTGCGCATGACCATCGGACGCTTCAGCACCGAGGACGACATCGACTATGCCGTCAGGCTGCTGAAGGAGAAGGTCACCAAGCTGCGCGAACTCTCCCCGCTCTGGGAGATGCATCAGGAAGGCATCGACCTCAGCACCATTCAATGGGCGGCGCACTGAGTCGCCAGCCCCAACCGGAGATCACTATGGCCTACAGCGAGAAAGTCATCGAGCATTACGAAAATCCACGCAATGTCGGCGCATTTCCCAAGGACGATCCGACCGTGGGCACCGGCATGGTCGGCGCCCCGGCATGCGGCGACGTGATGAAGCTGCAGATCAAGGTCAACGCGCAGGGCATCATCGAGGATGCACGCTTCAAAACCTATGGCTGCGGTTCAGCCATCGCATCGTCATCCCTGGTCACCGAGTGGGTCAAGGGCAAATCCCTGGACGATGCGCTGCGGATCCGTAATACCCAGATCGCCGAGGAGTTGGCGCTGCCTCCCGTGAAGATCCATTGCTCGATCCTGGCCGAAGACGCGATCAAGGCCGCGGTGAAGGACTACCAGTCGCGCACCGCAGGGGCCGCCGATGGTGGCCGCGAGCGCGCCGAGGCGGCCTGAGCGCGGGAGAATTCATCATGTCCATCACCCTGACCGAAAATGCCGCGAAGCATGTGCGGAACTACCTGGCTCAGCGCGGCAAGGGCGTCGGCGTGCGCTTGGGCGTCAAGACCACGGGTTGTTCCGGTCTGGCGTATAAGCTGGAATATGCTGATACCGCTGCTCCCGAGGACCAAGTGTTCGAAAGCCGCGGTGTCAAAGTGCTGATCGACCCGAAGAGCCTGAGCTATCTCGACGGCACTGAACTCGATTTCGTGCGCGAAGGTCTCCAACAGGGCTTCAAGTTCAACAATCCCAACGAACGCGATCGCTGCGGCTGCGGCGAATCGTTCCGGGTTTGATGCGGGTCAACGGGCCTGTCCCCAAGCATCGCTCCTCGCCCATGCCCTTCCACGAACCGCTCGAAGTGCAAGGCCGCGTCGATTTCAGTCAAGACCATTTCACCCTGTTCGGACTGCCCGCGCGGTTCACGCTCGATACGGACGCGCTGACCCGGACATGGCGGCAATTGCAGGCTGCCGTGCATCCGGACCGTTTCGTCAATGCCAGCCCTGCGGACAAGCGTTTGGCGATGCAGTGGTCGACCCAGGTCAACACCGCGTATCGCACACTCAAGGATGCGCAGCAGCGTGCGGCGTATCTGTGCGAATTGCGTGGCGTGGCCATCGACGCGGAACGCAATACCGCCATGCCGACCGAATTCCTGACGCAGCAGCTGCAGTGGCGCGAGCGGCTTGACGAAGTGCGCGAGGCGGGAGACGCCAGCGCATTGCAGGCCATGGTGGACGAGGTCGAGCGCGCACGCGATCAGGCATTGCTGCGATTGGTCACGCTTCTGGACCAGGCTCCGCGGGCAAGCCCTGAGGTTCCGGAACTGCCGTCGCAGTCCACCCAGGACGCCGCGGCCCTGGTGCGGGTGCTGATGTTCATCGACAAGTTCCGGCAGGACCTCGCCTCGCTGCTCCCACACCCAGGCTCCAACCTTTCCACTCCGGCAGCCTGAGGCTTGCCGACATAACCGCGCGTCGCAACGCGCTTTTTGCCGCATGGCTTTGCTCCAAATCTCCGAACCGGGCCAGTCTCCCGACCCGCATCAACGCCGCGTGGCCGTGGGTATCGATCTCGGGACGACCCATTCCCTCGTCGCCGTCGTGCGCAGCGGCGTGGCCGAGTGCCTGCCCGATGCCGAGGGCCGCGTGTTGCTTCCCTCCGTGGTGCGATACGGACCTGACGCTCCGCCTGTGGTGGGCTGGGACGCACTGGCCCTGGGTGGCGATGATCCGCGCAACACCATCGCCTCGGTCAAGCGGCTGATGGGGCGTGATCTTGCCGATCTCGACCCAGGTTTGCATCTGCCCTACGTTTTCGATGACCGGCCCGGCCTGCTCGCCATCCAGACCTCGCAGGGCACCAAAACCCCGGTGGAGGTTTCAGCGGACATCCTGCGCGTCCTGAGAGCCCGCGCCGAGGCCGCGCTCGGGACCGATCTGGCCGGCGCGGTGATCACCGTTCCAGCGTATTTCGACGACGCGCAGCGTCAGGCGACGAAGGATGCCGCGCAGCTGGCGGGCCTCAACGTGCTGCGGCTGATCAACGAGCCGACTGCGGCGGCGGTGGCCTACGGCCTGGACCAGGCCGCCGAGGGCGTGTATGCGGTGTACGACCTGGGCGGCGGTACGTTCGACGTGTCGGTCCTGCGTCTGACCAAGGGCGTGTTCGAGGTCATGGCCACGGGCGGCGACACCGCCCTCGGCGGCGACGACTACGACGCCTTGGTGGCCGCCGAGCTGGCGCGGCGCGGCCGCCTGGCCGGGCTCGATGCGCGGGCGCGTCGCGTCCTGCAGCGCGTGGCCCGTTCCGCCAAGGAGCAACTCAGCGTCCAGCCCGAAGTGCGGGTGCTGGCTGATTTGCCGGGCGGCCTGCGTATCGACCAGACGCTGACCCGGAGCGAACTCGCCCGGTGCACGGCCGAACTGACCCGGCGCACCATCACCCTGCTGCAACAGGTGCTGCGCGATGCGCAGATGTCGCGCGACGCCGTCTCCGGCATTGTGCTGGTGGGCGGTTCCACGCGCATGCCGGTGGTGCGCGAGGCGGTGCAGGAGTTTTTTGGCCGCCCGCCCCTGGTGAACCTCGATCCGGAGGAAGTGGTCGCCATCGGCGCCGCACGTCAGGCGCACGCGCTGGCCGGCAACCACAGTGATGACGACCCGCTTCTGCTCGATGTGATTCCGCTTTCACTCGGCCTGGAGACCATGGGCGGCTTGGTCGAGCGCATCATCCCGCGCAACGCCACCATCCCGACGGCGCGCGCGCAGGAGTTCACCACCTTCAAGGACGGGCAGACCGCCATGTCCATCCATGTCGTGCAGGGCGAGCGTGAACTGGTGGCCGATTGCCGCTCCCTGGCGCGTTTCGAGCTGCGCGGCATACCGCCCATGACGGCCGGGGCAGCGCGCGTGCTGGTCACGTTCCAGGTGGACGCCGATGGCTTGCTCGAAGTGAGCGCCCGTGAGCAAAGCACGGGTGTGGCGGCCCAAGTGGACGTAAGGCCGAGCTATGGATTGTCAGATGTGCAGATCGCCGAAATGCTGCAGGCAGGCTTCGCCGCCGCGGATGCTGATGCCCAACAACGCGTCCTGCATGAAGAGCGCGTGGGCGCCGAGCGCCTGCTTGATGCCACCCGTCACGCGATGCAGGAGGATTCCGATCTGCTCACGAAAACCGACATGGATGCCATTCACGCCGCGATGGCTGCTTTGGCGCAAAAAATGGGCGATACCGACCACCTTGCGATTCGCGCGGCTGCCGAGCACCTGGCGCATGCGACCGAGGCTTTCGCCGCGCAGCGCATGAATCGCAGCATTCAGCGCGCCCTGGCGGGGCGCAGCGTCAGCAGTCTGATGACTGATGCCCCGGCGCCAGCTTCCGTCATTCCGACCGAGTCCTGAGTCATGCCCGTGATCACCATCCTGCCGCACCATGAATACTGCCCGCATGGCGCGACCGTCGAGGCCGAGCGCGGCACGTCCATCTGCGAGGCCTTGCTCGAGCACGACATCCCCATCGAGCATGCCTGCGAATTGTCCTGCGCCTGCACCACCTGCCATGTCATCGTGCGCAGGGGCTACGCATCCCTGGGGGACCCGGACGAAAGCGAGGAAGACCTGCTCGACCGTGCCTGGGGCCTGGAACCCACCTCGCGCCTGTCCTGCCAGGCCATCGTGAGCGACCAGGATGTCACCATCGAGATTCCGCGTTATTCCATCAACCACGCCAAGGAGTAAGGGACTCCGGGAGGCTCCCGGCGGCGCCGGCTATTCGTCGGCGTCAGCGTTGGTGAGGTACCAGTCCTTGCCTGCCAGGCAGGCGGCGCCTTCCGGGGTCGTTGCCAGAATCACGGGCTGGCTGCTGGCGTCGCGCAGGCGCAAGCCGGCCATGCTCAAGGCGTCCAAGACCGTGTCGGGCCCTAGGCATTCCATCGAGATGCGCGCGTAACCCTGTCGTGCCGCCTCGCGCATCAACGCGCGAAACAGGCGCGCGAGGTTGCGCTGCCAGAGGGGGGCGACAAGAAAATCCCGCACGTACAGGGTTTCGCCCACGGGCTCGCACACGGCGTAGCCGCGCAGCGCATCCGCGCCTGGGTGCGGCCCCGCGCCTCCCTGGGGGACGCGGGCCGTGAGCGTAAACAGCCGATAGTGGCGGGAGGGCTTTTGCACGAAGCGCCAGTGCAGAAAGGCGCGATCGCGCGTGCCGATGATGGTGCGATCCGCAGCCTGCTCCGCCCACAGCGCGTCGAACCGGTCATCGGGCTGGCTCAGCCACTGCGCATCGTGCTTGTCCCGATCGAGCAGGGAAGGCCCGATCAGACGCGCCGCATGGAGGATGGCGTCCAGCGCGCCGCCGACGAATCTGCGCAGCGCCGTGGGCAGCGCGAACGGGAGGTGGTCCGATGTGCGCAGCACGCCGACATACCGCCCCAGATGGCCCATGACCGCAAACCCGGCGCGCTTGACCACCGGCAGCGACTTGGCGTTGGGGAAGCCATACAGCACGGGATGGCTTGCCAGGCCTCGTTCCAGCACGGCGCGTTGCAAGGTCAGGGCCGGGAAGAGGGTGCGGTGCTGGGCATTGACCGCGAAGTCGCCCATCAGCCCGGCGGACAGGAACGCGGTGCCGCAGCGCATGGCGCGCAAACCGATGCCCACGGTTCCCACCGGAACTTCGCTCTGCGCATGGCGCAGGAGCAGGACCATCGGCCGGCCTGCCGGATTGCCGCGATAGAACCACTCGAACTTGCCTTGCCTGCGCTCGGCGTGTCCCAGGTTCGAGGACCACAGGGCAATGATGCCGTGCGCGTCGGCGTCGAGATCGGCCGGCTCGACGCGATAAGCTTCCGGCTCGGCCCATGGCTCAGGCAGGGATCGAGCCATTCCCGAATTTCCTGGCAAACAGCACGCGGATCTGGCCTTGCGCGTCGCACACGGTGTCGACGGTGTCGAAGCTCGCGCTTTTGTTCAGCAATTGCAGCATGGCGGGGCCCTGGCCCAGGCCGACCTCGATGCCGAGCCAGCCTCCCGCACGCAGCACGGCGGGCGACTCGCGCAGCAGGCGCATCAGGATGCCGACGCCGAACGGCCCGCCGTCGAAAGCCAGCGCGGGCTCGTGGCCGATGATTTCCGCGGGCATGCTGTCGAGTTTGCCCGCGGAGATGTAGGGCGGCGCGGACACGATCATGTCGATGCGCCCGCGGAACTCCGGTGTGTCGAAGGGGGCAAGCAGGTCGCCGGTGTGCAGTGCGACGCGGTCGCCCAGGCCAAGCCTCTCGGTGTTCCTGCGTGCCAGCTCGATGGCGTCCGCCGACAGGTCCGAGGCGTGGAGG
>JAJXUC010000068.1 GCA_021783435.1 Pseudomonadota bacterium
TCCGATCTAGCTCGGTTTCACGGGCCCCATGCTGCGCGGTTCGGGCATCGTCTGGGACTTGCGCAAGAACCAGCCCTACGACGTCTACGATCGTATGGACTTCGATATCCCCGTGGGCAAGGAAGGCGATTGCTACGACCGCTATCTGGTGCGCATGGAGGAAATGCGCCAGTCCAATCGCATCATCCAGCAGTGCGTAGCCTGGCTGCGTGCCAATCCAGGGCCGGTCATCACCGACAACCACAAGGTGGCTCCGCCATCGCGGGTCGAGATGAAGACCAGCATGGAACAACTCATTCATCACTTCAAGCTGTTCTCCGAGGGGTTCCACGTGCCCGAAGGGCAGGCCTATGCGGCGGTGGAACATCCCAAGGGCGAGTTCGGCATTTATCTCGTGTCCGACGGCGCGAACAAACCCTTCCGTCTGAAGATCCGCGCCCCTGGCTTTGCGCATCTTGCCGCGATGGACGAAATGTCGCGTGGTCACATGATTGCCGACGCCGTGGCCATCATCGGCACGATGGACATCGTGTTCGGCGAAATTGACCGGTGAATCCCATGTTGTCTGAATCGACCCGCCAGCGCATCGATCGCGAATTGGCCAAATACCCTGCCGATCAGAGGCAGTCGGCAGTCATCGCTGCGTTGTCCATCGTGCAACAGGAAAGCGGCTGGGTTTCGCCCGATGCCGAGCGCGACGTCGCCGACTACATCGGCATGCCTGCCATCGCCGTGCATGAAGTGGTGACCTTCTACAACATGTTCAACACCAAACCGGTGGGGCGCTACAAGTTGAACGTCTGTACCAACCTGCCGTGCCAGTTGAGCGGTGGCATGCAAGCGGCCCAGTATCTGAGCGAGAAGCTGGGCGTAGCCCTGGGCGAGACCACACCGGATGGCCTGTTCACGCTGCAGGAAAGCGAGTGTCTGGGTGCCTGCGGGGATGCTCCGGTCGCCTTGGTCAACGACCGCCGCATGTGCAGTTATCTGAATCACGCCCAACTCGACGCGCTGATCGACGAACTCAGGGCCGACGCGGCACGAGGGGGGGCGGTATGAAGGCTGGAGCATCGACCGGTCTGGAAACCTGCTTCCATGGCCGTCATCTGAATCCGCAGATCCTGCTCGGGCTGGACGGCAGGAACTGGGGCTTGCGCGACTATGCCGCGCGTGACGGCTATCAGGCCCTGCGCAAGATTCTCGGCGCCGACGGCGGCCCGGGCATGACGCCAGAGCAAGTGATCGCCGAAGTCAAACTCTCGGCCTTGCGCGGGCGGGGTGGCGCCGGCTTCCCCACCGGTTTGAAGTGGAGTTTCATGCCGCGCCAGTTTCCCGGTCAGAAGTATCTGGTGTGCAACTCCGACGAGGGCGAGCCCGGAACCTTCAAGGACCGCGACATCCTGCGCTTCAATCCGCACATCGTGATCGAAGGCATGGCGATTGCCGCCTACGCCATGGGCATCAGCGTGGGCTACAACTACATCCACGGCGAGATTTTCGAGGATTACGCGCGTTTCGAAGAGGCCTTGGAAGAGGCGCGTGCCGCTGGTTTTCTCGGCGACAACATTCTTGGCAGTTCGTTCAGCTTCCAGCTACATGCCTCGCACGGTTTCGGCGCCTACATCTGCGGCGAGGAAACGGCGTTGCTGGAGTCGCTCGAAGGCAAGAAGGGGCAGCCCCGCTTCAAGCCCCCGTTCCCCGCCAGTTATGGCTTGTACGGCAAGCCCACCACGATCAACAACACCGAGACCTTCGCCGCGGTGCCGTGGATCATTCGCCACGGGGGCCAGGCCTATCTCGAGGTCGGCAAGCCGAACAACGGCGGCAGCAAGATCTATTCGGTCTCGGGCGACGTGGCGCTGCCGGGCAACTACGAGGTGCCGATGGGCACGCCGTTCTCCAAACTGCTGGCGCTGGCCGGGGGCATGCGCGGGGGCAGGGCGCTGAAGGCCGTGATTCCCGGCGGGTCTTCCGCGCCGGTGCTGCCGGCGGACATCGTCATGGACTGCACAATGGACTACGACTCCATTGCCAAGGCCGGCTCCATGCTCGGCTCCGGCGCCGTCATCGTGCTCAACGACACCCGCTGCATGGTCAAGTCGCTCCTGAGGCTGTCGTACTTCTATCAGCATGAGTCGTGCGGGCAGTGCACGCCATGCCGTGAAGGCACGGGCTGGCTGTACCGCATGGTTCACCGCATCGAGAACGGCCAGGGCCGCGCCGAGGATCTGGAATTGCTGAACTCCGTATCCGACAACATTGCAGGGCGCACCATCTGCGCGCTGGGGGATGCGGCGGCCATGCCGGTGAAATCCTTCATCAAGCATTTCCGCGCCGAGTTCGAGCATCACATTGAACACAAGACCTGTATGGTTCCCGCGTATGTTTGACGCCATCAACGCCAAGCCGCAGAGCCTGCACACGAGGTTGACACGACATGGTTGAACTGGAAATCGACGGACGCAAGGTCGAGGTGCCCGAGGGCTCCATGGTCATGGACGCCACGCACAAGCTCGACATCTACGTCCCGCACTTCTGCTACCACCCCAAGCTGTCGATCGCGGCCAACTGCCGCATGTGCCTGGTCGACGTGGAAAAGGCGCCCAAGCCCCTGCCGGCCTGCGCCACGCCCGTGGCGCAGGGCATGGTCGTGCGCACCCATTCGGACAAGGCGGTGCAGGCCCAGAAGGGGGTGATGGAGCTGCTGCTCATCAACCACCCGCTGGACTGCCCCATCTGCGATCAGGGTGGCGAGTGCCAGCTGCAGGACTTGGCGGTCGGTTACGGCGCGTCGGCTTCGCGTTATCACGAAGAAAAGCGCGTCGTGTTCCACAAGAACGCCGGCCCCCTGGTGGCGATGGAGGAGATGACCCGCTGCATCCACTGCACCCGCTGCGTGCGTTTCGGCCAGGAAGTGGCGGGCATCATGGAGCTCGGCATGGCCCATCGCGGCGAGCATTCCGAGATCACCACCTTCCTCGAAGGCTCGATCGATTCCGAGTTATCGGGCAATATGATCGACATCTGCCCGGTCGGTGCGCTCACCAGCAAACCCTTCCGCTTCGCCGCGCGTACTTGGGAACTCACGCGCCGCGCGTCCGTGAGTCCGCACGACAGCCTGGGCAGCAACCTGGTGATGCAGGTGAAGAACAACAAGGTCATGCGCGTTGTGCCGCAGGACAACGAGGCCATCAACGAATGCTGGATTTCCGATCGCGACCGTTTCAGCTACGAAGGGCTCCATAGCTCGCAACGCCTGACCCAGCCCATGATCCGCGACGACGGGAAGTGGCGCGAGACAGACTGGCCCACCGCGCTGGGCTATGTCGCGCAAGGTTTGCGCCGCGTCATCGAGGTGGATGGAGCCCAGGCCCTGGGGGCGCTGTCCACCGCGGACAGCACGCTCGAGGAGCTGTTCCTGCTGGGCAAGCTGGTGCGCGCCCTGGGTAGCGAGAACATTGACTTCCGTTTGCGCCATGCCGACTTCTCGCGCGATGCCGTCGACCACGGCATTCCCTGGCTGGGCTTGCCCATCGCCGATGTGCGGCGTCTGCAGTCCGCCTTCATCATCGGTTCCTTCCTGCGCAAGGATCATCCCCTCCTCGCCGCCAAGCTGCGCCGCGCTTGCAAATCAGGCTGCAAGCTCAGCGTGCTGCACGCGGCGGACGACGACTTGCTCATGCCCGTGCATGCGCGGCTCGTGGCCGCCCCCAGTGCCTGGGCATCCCTGCTGGCCGAAGTGGCAGCGGGTGTCGCCGACGCCAAGGGCATCGGGCGCCCCGCAGCAGTCTCGGACGCGCGTCCTGGCGAAGCCGCCCAGCGCATCGCGCAAAGCCTGATCGCGGGGGAACGCAAGGCCGTGCTGCTTGGCAACGCCGCAGCCCAGCATCCCGGTGCCGCTCAACTGGCAGCCCTGGCGCGCTGGATTGCCGACAACACCGGAGCCAGCTTCGGCTATACCGTGGAGGCGGGCAATACGGTCGGCGCGCATCTTGCGGGCGCAAGACCGCTCCGTGGTGGATTGAACGCGGCGCAAATGCTGGATGCGCCGCCTGCCGCCATGCTGTTGCTGAACGTCGAGCCCGAATTTGACACGTCGTGCGGAGCCGCAGCCCTTGAGGCCATGCGCAAATCCGCCTTCGTCGTGGCCCTGAGCGCCTACAAGCATGGCGCGATGGACTATGCCCAGGTCATGCTGCCCATCGCGCCCTTCAGCGAAACGGCTGGCAGCTACGTGAATTGCGAAGGTGTCTTGCAGTCCTTTGGCCCGGTCGTGGCCTCGGCCGGCCAGTCGCGCCCGGCATGGAAGGTCCTGCGCGTCCTGGCCGACCAGCTCGGTCTGGCCGGTTTCGAGTACGACGCCATCGAGGCCGTGCGGGAGGCCGCATTGCAGGGTGTGGATATTCCCGCGCGCCTGACCCGGTCTGAGGCGCCGCCGCTGCCGCAAACCCTCGCATCGGGTCACGGCCATGTGCCGGCCGGCGATGCCGGATTCGAGCGCCTGAGCGAAGTCCCCATCTACGCCAGCGACGCCATCGTGCGCCGTGCGCCATCGCTGCAGCAAACGCGCGATGCGCGCCTGGCTGGGCAGATAGCCTTGCCGCCCGATGCCTGGGAGCACATGGGCCTGCAGCCGGGCGATCGCGTCAAGGTCGAGCAAGGCTCGTTCTCCGCCGAATTGCCGGCCAGGCTGGATGCCGGATTGGCTGCCGGCGTGGTGCGAATCCCGGCGGCACATCCTGCCACGGCCAGTCTCGGTGCGCTGTTCGGCGCCGTCTCCGTCCACAAGGTCTGACCCATGTTCGACGCTTTCAACCTCGGTGGCCTGCATCTGCTCGGGCCCGTGGCCTGGCCGGTGGTGTGGACGGTGATCAAGATCGTCGCCATCGTTCTGCCGCTGTTCATCGCCGTGGCCTATCTCACGCTGTGGGAGCGCAAGCTCATCGGCTGGATCCAGATCCGCATCGGCCCGAATCGCGTCGGTCCCTATGGCTTGCTGCAGCCCATCGCCGACGGCCTGAAGTTCATCTTCAAGGAAATCATCGTCCCGACCAAGTCCAGCCAGTTCCTATTCATTCTCGGGCCCATCATGACCATCATGCCGGCGCTGGCCGCGTGGTCGGTCATGCCCTTCGGGCCCGACGTGGCGCTGGCCAACGTGAATGCGGGGTTGCTGCTGATCCTCGCCATCACCTCGCTGGAGGTGTACGGCATCATCATCGCCGGCTGGGCGTCCAACTCCAAATACGCCTTTCTCGGCGCGATGCGGGCGTCGGCGCAGATGGTGAGTTACGAAATCGCCATGGGCTTTTGTCTGGTGATCGTGTTGATGGTCTCCGGCAGCCTCAATCTGAGCGCAATCGTGGCCGGCCAGCAGAAGGGCGAGTTTGCCGGCATGGGGCTGAACTTCCTGTCCTGGAACTGGTTGCCTCTGCTGCCGATTTTCGTCGTCTACCTCATTTCCGGCATTGCCGAAACCAACCGCCATCCCTTCGACGTGGTCGAAGGCGAGTCCGAGATCGTCGCCGGGCATATGGTGGAATATTCGGGCATGTCGTTCGCGCTGTTCTTCCTCGCCGAATACGCGAACATGATCCTGGTCTCCTTCCTTGCCACCATCATGTTCCTCGGCGGCTGGGATGCCCCGGTGGCTTTCCTCGGCTTCATTCCCGGGTGGATCTGGCTCGGTGTCAAGGCCTTCCTGGTGGTATCGATCTTCCTCTGGGTGCGGGCCACCTTCCCGCGTTACCGCTATGACCAGATCATGCGCCTGGGCTGGAAGATCTTCATTCCCGTCACCCTGGTCTGGCTGGTCCTGATCGGCGCCTGGATGCAAACGCCCTGGTCGATCTGGCACTGAAACGGAGAACACACAGCCATGGCCGCAGTCCGCGACACCTTCAACAGCTTTTTCCTGGTCGAACTCGTCAAGGGTCTGGCCCTGACCGGCAAGCATGCTTTCCGACGCAAGATCACGGTGCAGTATCCGGAAGAGAAGACGCCGATGTCGCCGCGTTTCCGCGGCCTGCATGCGCTGCGCCGCTATCCCAACGGCGAGGAGCGCTGCATCGCCTGCAAACTCTGCGAGGCGGTTTGCCCGGCGCTGGCCATTACCATCGAATCCGAGCAGCGCGACGACGGCACCCGCCGCACCACGCGCTACGACATCGACCTGACCAAGTGTATTTTCTGCGGCTTTTGCGAGGAAAGCTGCCCAGTCGATTCCATCGTCGAAACCCATATCTTCGAATACCACGGCGAGCAGCGCGGGGACCTGTATTTCACCAAGGACATGCTGCTGGCCGTGGGCGATCGCTACGAGCACGAAATCGCCCCCAACAAGGAGGCCGACGCCAAATTCCGCTGAAGGCGGCCATCATGCCGGGCCGGACTTGACCCGGCTGTGGAGGCCTCTCCTCATTGCCAGCGCATCGAGCAGGCTTGCTTGCGTCAAGCTTTGCGCAGTCTCTCCCGCGCTGTCGAAACCATCCGATCATGAGCATCCAAACCGCGCTGTTCTACCTGTTTTCCGTCGTCCTGTTGTTCGCCGCGTTCCGCGTGATCACCGCGCGCAACCCGGTGCATTCGGCGCTGTATCTCGTGCTGGCGTTCTTCCAGGCGTCGACGATCTGGATGCTGCTCCGGGCCGAATTCCTCGCCATCGTGCTCGTGCTGGTGTACGTCGGGGCGGTGATGGTGCTGTTCCTGTTCGTGGTGATGATGCTCGACATCAACCTCGATCGCCTGCGGCAGGGTTTCTGGCGCTATTTCCCGGTTGCGGCGCTGGTCGGCGCACTCATCATTCTGGAGATGTCCGCCGTGCTGATGCAGGCGTTCCAGATCGGTGGCCAGACCGCGGCGGCGCAGACCGCGGGCCAGGCGGCCACCCCAGTGGCGCATGCTCTCGCGCAACTGCCCAATACCAATGCCCTGGGTCTGGTGCTCTATACGCGGTATCTCTACCCGCTTGAAATCGCGGCGGTCATTTTGCTGGTCGCCATCATCGCGGCGATTTCGCTGACCCTGCGTCGTCGCAAGGACACCAAGACGATTCAGGTGTCAGAGCAGATCAAGGTGCGGCGCGAAGATCGCGTGCGCCTGGTGCAGATGAAAGCCGAAGGCAAGGAGTAAGCCATGTTGGGATCCCTCAGTCTGGCCCATTACCTCGTGCTGGGCGCCATCCTGTTCGCTATTTCGGTGGTGGGCATCTTCCTCAACCGCCGCAACCTCATCGTGTTGCTCATGGCCATCGAGCTGATGCTGCTCGCGGTCAACCTCAACTTCATCGCGTTCTCGCATTACCTGCAAGACATGGCGGGCCAGGTGTTCGTGTTCTTCATCCTCACCGTGGCCGCGGCCGAGTCGGCCATCGGCCTGGCGATTCTGGTGGTGCTGTTCCGCAACCTCTCCACGATCAACGTGGACGAACTCGATCATCTCAAGGGCTAAGGCATGGCAGGCACGCTCAATCCCAACCTTTTGCTCGTCATCGCGCTGGCGCCGTTGGCGGGTGCCATCATCGCCGGGCTGTTCGGGCGAACCATTGGCCGCACGGGCTCGCACGTTGTCACCATCGCCGGGGTCGGTCTTTCGTGCGTGTTGTCCGTCTGGGTGCTGATCCAGGTCATCGGCGGCGCGCATTACAACGGCACGGTCTACACGTGGATGCAGGTCGGCAGTCTCAAGATGGACGTCGGCTTCCTGATCGACAGCCTCTCGGCGCTGATGATGGTGATCGTCACCTTCGTCTCGCTGATGGTGCACGTCTACACCATCGGCTACATGTCGGACGATCCGGGCTACCAGCGCTTTTTCGCCTACATCAGCCTGTTCACCTTCAGCATGCTGATGCTGGTGATGAGCAACAACATGCTGCAGCTGTTCTTCGGCTGGGAGGCCGTGGGCCTGGTGTCGTATCTGCTCATCGGCTTCTGGTACACCAAGCCATCGGCCGTGTTCGCCAACCTCAAGGCCTTCGTCGTCAACCGCGTGGGCGATTTCGGCTTCATCCTGGGCATCGGCCTGGCCCTGGCCTACACCGGCAGCCTCAACTACAGCGACATCTTCGCCAAGGCACCCGCGCTGGCGCAGCTGCATTTCCCAGGCACGGACTGGATGCTGATCACGGTCATCTGCATCAGCCTGTTCATCGGCGCGATGGGCAAGAGCGCGCAGTTCCCGCTGCATGTCTGGCTGCCCGACTCGATGGAGGGCCCCACGCCCATCTCGGCCCTGATCCACGCCGCCACCATGGTCACGGCCGGCATCTTCATGGTGGCGCGCATGTCGCCGCTGTTCGAGCTGTCGAACACCGCGCTGTCCTTCATCCTGGTCATCGGCGGCATCACGGCCTTGTTCATGGGCTTCCTCGGCGTGATCCAGAACGACATCAAGCGCGTCATCGCCTATTCCACGCTGTCCCAGCTCGGCTACATGACGGTGGCGCTGGGCGCCTCGGCCTATTCGGTGGCCATCTTCCACCTGATGACCCACGCCTTCTTCAAGGCCCTGCTGTTCCTGGCGGCGGGATCGGTCATCATCGGCATGCACCATGACCAGGACATCCGCCACATGGGCGGCCTGCGCAAGTACATGCCCGTCACCTGGATCACCTTCCTGGTCGGTTCGCTGGCCCTGATCGGCACGCCGTTCTTCTCCGGCTTCTACTCCAAGGACAGCATCATCGAGGCGGTGGCTGCAAGCCATCTGCCGGGCGCGGGATTCGCCAGCTTCGCGGTCACCGCCAGCGTGTTCGTCACGGCGCTGTATTCCTTCCGCCTCTATTTCCTGGTGTTCCACGGCAAGGAGCGGTTCCGCGACCTGCCGGGACACGACGATCACGGCCATGATGGCGGGCATCACGCCCCGGTCGAGCCGCACGAGTCGCCCTGGGTGGTCACGCTGCCGCTGATCCTGCTGGCCATTCCCTCCGCCGTCATCGGCTACTTCACCATCCAGCCCTTGCTGTTCGGTGGTTTTTTCAACGGCGCCATCACGGTCGACGCCGCGGCGCACCCAGCCATGGCCGACTTGGCCGAGCATTTCCATGGCCCGTTCCTGATGACCTTGCACGCCTTCGCTTCGCTGCCGCTGTGGCTGGCGGCGGCCGGCGTTGCCGTGGCGTATTACAGCTATCTGGTCAACCTGGCGTTCCCGGCGGCGATGGAGCGCATGTTCAAACCCATCTACACCCTGCTCGACCACAAGTACTACATGGACTGGATCAACGAGCACATCATCGCCGCGGGAACCCGCCTCGTCGGCAGGGGCCTCTGGAAAGGCGCCGACGCCGGGCTGATCGATGGTGTGGTGGTGAACGGCACCGCCCGCCTGGTCGGGATTGCCGCAGGCCTCATCCGCCAATTGCAGACCGGCTTCATCTACTACTACGCACTGGCGATGATCGCCGGGGTCGTGGTGTTCATGTGGCTGTTCGTTCCGGGCAAGCTGTTGTCCGGCTGGTTCATCCGATAAATCCAACAGGGCCCGCGGCTTTCGTTCAACCCTATGCAATCGCTACCCTTGCTGAGCCTGTCCATCTGGACGCCCATCGCCTTCGGCATCCTGATCCTGCTGCTCGGGCGCGAGACCAACGCCCCAGCCATGCGCTGGCTGGCGCTGGTCGGCGCCCTGTTGAGCCTGCTCGTGACCATCCCGCTGGTCACCGGGTTCAACATGGCCGACGCCGGCATGCAGTTCGTCGAGCGCGCGCCCTGGATCGAGCCGTTCAACATCCACTACCACCTCGGCATCGACGGCATCTCGCTGTGGTTCATCCCGCTGACCGCCTTCATCACGGTGATCACCGTGATTGCCGGCTGGGAGGTCATCACCGAGCGGGTCCCGCTCTACATGGCGTCCTTCCTCATTCTCTCGGGGCTGATGGTAGGGGTGTTCTGCGCGCTCGACGGCATCCTGTTTTACGTCTTCTTCGAGGCCACGCTGATTCCGATGTACCTCATCATCGGCATCTGGGGCGGTCCGCGCCGGGTGTATGCGGCGTTCAAGTTCTTCCTCTACACCCTGCTCGGCTCGCTGCTGATGCTGGTCGCGCTGATCTATCTGTACTTCCAGTCGGGCGGCAGCTTCAACATCCTCGACTGGTACACCGTGCCGCTGTCGCGCATGGCGCAGATCCTGCTGTTCGTGGCCTTCTTCTTCGCCTTCGCGGTCAAGATTCCGATGTGGCCGGTCCACACCTGGCTGCCCGACGCGCACGTCGAGGCGCCGACCGGGGGTTCCATCGTGCTGGCGGCCATCATGCTCAAGCTCGGCGCCTACGGCTTCGTGCGCTTCGTGCTGCCCATCGTGCCGGACGCCAGCCATGAACTGGCGCCGGTGGTCATCGCCCTGTCCATCATCGCGGTCATCTACATCGGCCTGGTGGCGATGGTGCAGACCGATATGAAAAAGCTGGTCGCCTACTCGTCCATCGCGCACATGGGTTTCGTCACCCTGGGCTTCTTCCTGTTCTCCGACCTCGGCGTGCAGGGCGGGCTGGTGCAGATGATCTCGCACGGCTTCGTCTCGGGCGCCATGTTCATGAGCATCGGCGTGCTGTACGACCGCATGCACACCCGGCAGATCGCCGACTATGGCGGAGTGACCGGCACCATGCCGCGCTTCGCCGCCTTCGCGGTGCTGTTCGGTATGGCCAATGCCGGACTTCCCGGGACCAGCGGCTTCGTCGGCGAATGGATGGTGATCCTGGCCGCGGTCAAGAGCAGTTTCTGGCTCGGCCTGCTTGCCGCAACGACGCTGATCCTGGCGGCGGGCTACACCCTGTGGATGGTCAAGCGCGTGTTCTTCGGCCCGGTGGCGAATGATCACGTCGCGGCGCTGAAGGACATCGGCGCCCGCGAGTTTCTCATCCTTGGCGTCCTGGCGGCCGCCGTGCTGTGGTTCGGCTTGTATCCCAAATTCTTCACCGATCCGATGCAAGCCAGCGTCACCCAACTCCTGCAGCATGTCGCTGCTTCCAAACTGCAGTAAGCCTGCCCCTTCACGATGAACTGGATTGCGGTCTATCCCGAGATCTTCCTGCTGATCATGGCTTGCGTGGTCATGCTCGCCGACCTGTTTTTCAAGGGCGCCGAGCATCGCGTGGCCTATGGCCTGACCTTGTTCACCCTGCTGGTCCTGGTCGTGCTGAGCGCGGCTTACTACGTGGCCGGGTTCGATCTGTTCGCGATGGACCGCATGGTCATCGTCGATCCCATGGCCATGCTGCTCAAGCTGTTCACCACGGTGGCCACCGGCATGAGCCTGATCTACGCCCGGCGCTACGCGCTGGATCGCGGCATGTGGGGCGGCGAGTTGTTCAGCCTTGCGCTGTTCGCCCTGCTCGGCCAGTTCGTGATGATTTCCGGCAACAACCTTCTGGTCATCTACCTCGGACTCGAATTGCTTTCCCTGGCCCTGTATGCGCTGGTAGCCTTGCGCCGCGACTCGGCGCTGGCCACCGAGGCCGCCATGAAGTATTTCGTGCTCGGCGCGCTGGCGTCGGGTTTCCTGCTCTACGGCATGTCCATGATCTACGGCGCCACCGGCTCGCTGGATCTGGCCGTCGCCTTCAAGACCATTTCGCTCGAACCGCTCAACCGCGCCGCGCTGGTCATGGGGATCGTGTTCATCGTCGCCGGTCTGGCCTTCAAGCTCGGCGCCGCCCCGTTTCACATGTGGATTCCCGACGTTTATCAGGGCGCTCCCACCGCGGTGGTCCTGCTGGTCGGGGGCGCGCCCAAGCTCGCCGCTTTCGCCATGAGCATCCGGCTCCTGGTGGAGGGGCTGTTCCCTCTGGCCATGGATTGGCAGCAGATGCTGGTGGTGCTGGCCGTGTTGTCGATGGCCATCGGGAACTTTGCCGCCATTGCGCAAACCAATCTCAAGCGCATGCTGGCCTATTCGACGATCGCCCAGATCGGCTTCATGCTCTTGGGGCTGATGTCGGGCATGATCAACGGCAACGGCATCTCGGCTTCGGTGGCCTACAGCGCCTCCCTGTTCTACCTCGTGATCTATGTGCTCACCACGCTCGGGACTTTCGGCATCATCATGTTCATGGCCCACCAGGGTTTCGAGGCCGAAGACATCCAGGATTTCGCCGGACTGGGCAAGACGCATCCATGGCTGGCTGGCATCATGACCTTCCTGATGTTCTCGCTTGCCGGCCTGCCGCCGTTCGCCGGGTTCTATGCCAAATTCGAAGTGCTTTCGGTCTTGCTTGCCACAGGCCGCATCTGGCTGGTCGTGCTCGCGGTCATCCTGTCCGTGGTCGGCGCCTTCTACTATCTGCGCATGATCAAGACGATGTATTTTGACGCGCCGACGCGGGAACACAAGGTGCAGGCATCGCCGACTGCCTGGGTTCTGATGTCGCTCAACGGCTTGTCGGTGCTGGCCCTGGGTATCGTCCCTGGCGGCTTGATGACGCTGTGCTACCAGGCCATCGCCAACTCGCTGCACTGATCCCGGCCTGTTTCACTTCCATCACAACGCACTTTCCGGAAATTTCTTATCCATGCAATCGTCCGCTGTCTGGCTGGTGCTGGTGTTGGCCATCATTGGCGCCAACCTGCCGTTCTTCTCCAACCGCTTTTTCCTCGTCTTTCCGCTCAAGCGCGACAAGGGCTGGATCATGCGGGTGGGCGAGCTGATCGTTCTGTACTTCATCGTGGGCGGCCTGTCGCTAGCGCTCGAATCGCGCCTCGGCCAGATCTACCCGCAGAAATGGGAGTTCTATGCCGTGTCGGCCTCGATGTTCATCGTGCTGGCTTTTCCCGGTTATGTGGCGCGCTACCTCACGCGCCACGTCACCGATTAAACGCGCCAACCGTCGCAGTCCATGACCGACCCCGAGCACGCCGGCCTGCAGGAAATCCCGGTGTCCTCGCACCGGGTGTTCGACGGGAACTTCCTGCACGTGCAGCGCGACACCGTGCGCCTGCCGGACGGCGCCTTGGCCGAACGCGAGTACATCAAGCACTCCGGCGCCGTCATGGTCATTCCGCTGCTGGCCAACGGCCGCGTGCTGATGGAGCGGCAGTGGCGCACGCCCATGCACCGCGTGATGATCGAATTTCCGGCGGGCAAGCTGGACCCCGGCGAGAGCTGGCAGGTCTGCGCCCAGCGGGAGCTGCGCGAGGAAACTGGCTACACCGCACGCGAATGGGCCTATATCGGCATCATCAACAACGCGATTTCCTATTCCGACGAGGCAATCCACCTCGTGCTGGCGCGCGACCTGACCCCGGGGCGCCAGCAGCTCGACGCCCATGAGTTTCTCGATGTCTTCGAGGCGGAACCGCGGCAGGTCCTGAACTGGGTCCGCGAGGGCGGCATCACCGACGTCAAGACCGTGATCGGCGCGTTCTGGCTGGACAAGCTCTTGTCCGGAGCCTGGGATCTGCCCTGGCAGATGCTGAGCACGGACTGACCGCGCCGCGCCACGCGGCTGCGGACGGCTTACATCGCGCGGCCGCTTTCCAGCCACGCGGCCCAGTCCGCGGCGCCTTCGGCACGCGCCTTGCGCGCCGCCGCATCCCAGTCGTAATCCACCGCAAGCAGCGCCGCGCTCCAGCGTCCAGCGCGGCGCTCGCATAGCGCGTAGCGCGCGTGCGGGCTGCCGGTTTCGATGACGTGAAACCCGCCATGCGTGTCGTCGAAGGCGGGCAGCCCCACGCTTCCAGGGTTCACCAGCAGGCTCGCCCCGTGCCGCACGACGCGCGGCTGATGACTGTGGCCGCAGAGCAGCAGCTCGGGCTGATCCAGGCCGTTCAGCCGCGCCGCGATTTCCTGCGGCCGCGCCAGGCGCGCACCCGCCGCACCAGAGTCCGGGCTCACGGTTTCCAGCAGATAGTCCAGATCATTCCCCGGCCGTCCATGCACCATCAGAACATTCGGCGCGGGCATGCGGGATGGGGGCAGGGCGGCGAGCCAGGCGATGTGCCGGTCCTCGCAGGCATCGAAGGCGAATTGATCCGACGCCCCGCCGGGCGATTGGGCGCAGGCCAGCAGCTGGCGCTCGTGATTGCCCGTGATGGACGGCCAATCAAGACGCAAGAGCAGATCGGCGGTCTCGCGCGGCCACAGCGGCCCGCTGAGCAGGTCGCCGCAGTCGACGATGAGGTCAGCTCCACGCCGTGCAATGTCGTCCAGCACCGCCTGCAAGGCGGCCAGGTTGCCGTGGATGTCCGAGACCGCGGCGATGCGCAGGGTTGGGGTCGTGGGCATGATGCTCCCTCGGTCGAGTCTGTTCATTTTGACACCAGGCCTGCTCAAAAAGCTTCAACACACCACCGAAAAAGGTCACACAGCCCTCAAACCAAACACCCAAGTCTTGTCAGCGGCGAATGGCTGATGTGGCATAGTCCGACCATGCGTCCATCAGCGCCTTGCGCTCCTCCCAAAGATCGCCGCGTCGGTACCTGCCGCTTTGGGAAAACCAGATCATCATCTCGTTTGCGCATCGCCATCGTTTGCTCCAAGATCAAAAATGAATGTCGTTTCAGGCTGATCGCACCTGGGTTAATCTTGTAAAAGCCCATGCTCATTGGAAAATAGATGGAGACAAGACATGGATGCCAGAGCCACGCACAACTCGGCTTTGTACCTGTTCGAGAAGTTCGAAGTTGGCGTGGTTCACCTGGACGCACTGCGCACAGTCTTGGCCATGAACGACTACGCCCGCAAGGTGCTACCAATCGGCGAAAAGCAGCCGTTCGACAAACTCGTGTCTTCCTTCCACCCGGAGCGCTCCAAGTCGAAGGTCAATTTCTTGCTCGACCAAGCATCGAGATGTCCAGTCGGCAACGAAACGCCAATGGCCATGATCATCAACATTCCTGAGCAGGTGTTATTGATCAAGGTGACTCGCCTAGCTAATCACTTGGGCGCCACAACGGGTTTTGTGCTGGTGTTCTACGACGTCACGCAGGTCGTCACCCAGGATGACGCACCGGTCGATTCGCAACAGCGCAACCGTCGCCTCTCGCGCATTCCCATGGTGGCCAACCACAAGGTGGCGTTTGTCGACACGGCCGATGTGCTGTGCCTCGAATCGCAGGCCCATTACACACGGATACTCACGCCCGACGGCTTTCATTTCTGCAACCTGAGCATCAGCGACCTGGCGTCCCGGCTCGACCCGGCGCAATTCATGCGCGTGCACCGCTGCTTCATCGTCAACTTGCAGGCTGTGGTCGAACTTGGCCGCGAGGGCAGCAAGACCCACATCGTGCTGCGCGGCAAGCACCCTGCGCCCATACCAGTGTCGCGCAGCGAGGTGGCGCAGTTGCGTGCCGCGCTCGGGCTCATGAAACGTATCTGAAAAACTGAACTGTCAGCGGCAAATGTCCTGATCTAGGGATATTCCTGCATTGCGCTTGGCGCGCGACTTGATCTGAGCAGTTCGTGAAGCCAGATGCACATTACGTGCGAAAAAAACCAAATTTGATGCGGAAACCCCTGTAAAAACGCGCACTTACATCAGAATAAAAATCTTCGTAAGATCGGCGGGCAGTTTGACAAAGGTCAATTGCAACAACTAGACCCGCAGGAGACAAGCATGATTCCACCCAGTTTCGAGTACCACACGCCACGCTCCGTGAGGGAAGCCGTGGCCCTGTTAGGACAGCTCGGCTCTGAAGCCAAATTGCTCGCAGGTGGCCACAGCTTGCTGCCCATGATGAAGCTGCGTTTTGCCGAGCCGACGCACCTGATTGATATCAACCGCATCCCCGAACTGCGCGGTATTCGCGAAGATGGCCATAAGGTCGTGATCGGCGCCATGACGGTGGAAAACGACCTGATCACGTCACCCATCCTGCAGGCTAAGGTGCCGCTGTTAGCCGAAGCGGCCCAACTGATTGCCGACCCGCAAGTACGCAGCCGCGGCACCATCGGCGGCGACATCGCTCACGGCGACCCTGGCAACGACCACCCGGCCCTGTCTCTCGCCATGGAAGCGTCCTTCGTGCTGGAAGGCCCCAAGGGTCGTCGCACCGTGGCCGCCGACGGTTTCTTCCTCGGCACCTACATGACTCTTCTCGAAGAAAACGAGGTGATGTGCGAGATTCACGTGCCAGCGTTTGCGCAGGGCACTGGCTGGGCCTATGAAAAGCTCAAGCGCAAGACAGGCGACTGGGCCACTGCCGGCTGCGCGGTGGTCATGCGCAGACAGGGTGATCGCATCACGCATGTGCGCATTGCGCTGACCAACGTGGCGCCCACCGCGCTGCGCGCCGAGGCCGCCGAGCAGTCGCTTCTCGGGCAGGCGTTGACGCCAAGCACGCTGCAGGTCGCGGCCGATGCCGCCACTGCCATCTGCGAACCCGCCGAAGACCTGCGTGGCGATGCCGAATACAAGACTGCAATGGCCGGCCAGATGGTCAAACGCGCGTTGTCCAAGGCTTGGGCCCGTTGCCAATAAAACGCAGGAGACACCACCATGTCCAAAAAACTCATCAGCGTCAACGTCAACGGTCGTCCGTACGAGAAGGCGGTCGAGCCGCGCACCCTGCTGATCCACTTCCTGCGTGAGGAACTCAACCTCACCGGTCCCCACATCGGCTGCGAGACCAGCCACTGCGGCGCCTGTACCGTGGACATCGACGGCCGCTCCGTCAAGAGTTGCACCCACCTTGCGGTGCAGTGCGACGGATCGGATGTGCTGACTGTTGAAGGTCTTGCCAACAAGGGCGTGCTGCACGCGGTGCAGGAAGGTTTTTACAGAGAGCATGGCCTGCAGTGCGGTTTCTGCACCCCCGGCATGCTGATGCGCGCCTATCGATTTTTACAGGAGAACCCCAACCCCAGCGAGGCCGAGATCCGCATGGGCATGAGTGGCAACTTGTGCCGTTGCACCGGCTACCAGAACATCGTCAAGGCGGTGCAGTACGCCGCCAAGAAGTTGCAGGAAACCCAGACCGCGACGGCCTGAACCCGGATCGTCCAGAGCAACCCGATGGAGACACGCACATGAATGCACCTGTACAAACCGCAGAAGCGCGCGAACTCGCGCTGGCCGGCATGGGCGCTTCGCGCCTGCGCAAGGAAGACGCCCGCTTCATCCAGGGCAAGGGCAACTACGTCGATGACATCAAGATGCCTGGCATGCTGCATATGGATATCGTGCGTTCGCCTGTGGCCCATGCACGCATCAAGAAAATCCACAAGGAAAAAGCGCTAGCTATCCCCGGCGTGCACGCGGTGCTGACTGCCGACGATCTGAAGCCTTTGAAGCTGCACTGGATGCCCACGCTTGCGGGCGACGTGGCTGCAGTGCTGGCCGACGAAAAAGTGCATTTCCAGATGCAGGAGGTGGCCATCGTGATCGCCGACGATCGCTACATCGCCGCCGACGCGGTGGAGGCGGTGGAAGTGGAATATGAAGAACTTCCTGCGGTGCTTGACCCCTATGCCGCGCTGCTTCCCGGCGCGCCGGTGCTGCGCGAAGACCTGGCTGGAAAAACCGAAGGCGCGCACGGCAGGCGCGAGCACCATAACCACATCTTCACCTGGGACGCGGGCGACAAGACCGCAGCCGACGCAGCCTTTGACGCCGCACCGGTGAAGGTGGCGCAGCACATGTATTACCCGCGCGTGCACCCCTGTCCGCTTGAAACCTGCGGCTGTGTGGCCAGCTTCGACCCGATCCGCGGTGAGCTGACCACCTACATCACATCGCAGGCGCCTCACGTGGTGCGCACGGTCGTTTCCATGCTCTCGGGCATCCCGGAGTCCAAGGTGCGCATTGTCAGCCCCGATATTGGCGGCGGCTTTGGCAACAAGGTTGGCATCTATCCCGGCTACGTCTGTGCGATCGTGTCCTCCATCGTGCTGGGTCGACCGGTGAAATGGGTCGAGGACCGCATCGAGAACATCTCCAGCACAGCCTTTGCCCGCGATTACCACATGGACGGCGAGATCGCCGCCACGACCGACGGCAAAATCACCGGCCTGCGTGTGAACGTCGTGGCTGACCACGGTGCGTTCGACGCTTGCGCAGACCCGACCAAGTTTCCTGCGGGCCTGTTCCACATCTGCTCCGGCAGCTACGACATCCCGGCGGCATACGCCAGCGTGAAGGGTGTCTACACCAACAAGGCGCCTGGTGGTGTGGCCTATCGCTGCAGTTTCCGCGTGACCGAAGCCGTGTACTTGATCGAGCGTATGGTGGACGTGCTGGCACAGCAACTCGGCATGGACAAGGCCGAGATCCGTGCCAAGAATTTCATTCGCAAGGAGCAGTTCCCCTACACCAGCCCCTTCGGCTTCGAGTACGACTCAGGGGATTACCACACCGCGCTGAACAAGGTGCTCGACGCGGTGGACTACCGAGGGTTGCGCGCCGAGCAGGCCGCCAAGCGCGCCGATCCCGAAAGTCCAACCTTGATGGGCATTGGCCTGGTTTCCTTCACCGAGGTGGTTGGTGCGGGCCCATCGAAGATGTGCGACATCCTTGGCGTGGGTATGTTCGATTCATGCGAAATCCGCATTCACCCCACGGGCAGCGCCATCGCCCGCATGGGCACCATCACACAGGGCCAGGGCCACCAGACCACCTATGCGCAGATCATCGCAACCGAACTCGGCATTCCGAGCGAGGTGATCCAGGTGGAAGAAGGCGACACATCGACCGCGCCCTATGGGCTTGGCACCTATGGCAGCCGTTCCACACCGGTGGCCGGTGCCGCGATTGCAATGGCGGCACGCAAGATCCACGCGAAAGCGAAGAAGATCGCCGCGCACATGCTCGAAGTGAATGAAAACGATCTCGACTGGGAGGTCGACCGCTTCAAGGTGAAGGGCGATGACGCCAAGTTCAAGACCATGGCTGATATCGCTTGGCAGGCCTACCACCAACCACCGCAAGGTCTCGAGCCGGGGCTGGAGGCGGTGCACTACTACGACCCACCCAACTTCACCTTCCCGTTCGGCATCTACCTGTGCGTCGTCGATATCGACCGCAGCACCGGTGAAACCAAAATTCGTCGCTTCTACGCGCTCGACGACTGCGGCACGCGCATCAACCCGATGATCATCGAAGGCCAGATCCACGGTGGCCTGACGGAAGGTTTTGCGGTGGCTATGGGCCAGCAGATGCCATTTGACGCGCAGGGCAACCTGCTTGGCAACACGTTGATGGACTACTTCCTCCCCACCTTCGTCGAAACCCCGCACTGGGAGACTGACCACACCGTCACCCCCTCGCCCCACCACCCGATCGGCGCCAAGGGCGTGGCTG
>JAJXUC010000069.1 GCA_021783435.1 Pseudomonadota bacterium
GCATGTCGAGCCCATGGGAAATCGTCATCGGCCTGGAAACGCACGTGCAGCTGTCCACGGCGTCCAAGATGTTCTCCGACGCGCCCACCGCGTTCGGCGCCGCGCCCAACACGCAGGCCAGCGCGGTTGACCTGGCTTTGCCCGGCGCCCTGCCGGTGGCCAACCGCGCCGCGGTGGAACGCGCCATCCGCCTCGGCCTGGCAGTCGGGGCGACCATCGCCCCCGTGTCGGTGTTCGCGCGCAAGAACTACTTCTACCCCGACCTGCCCAAGGGCTACCAGATCAGCCAGTTCGAGATTCCCGTGGTGCAGGGCGGCCAGGTGCCCTTCCTGTTCAACGGCGAGGTACGCCGGGTCGACCTCACCCGCGCGCATCTGGAGGAGGATGCCGGCAAGTCGGTACACGGCATCAGCTTCGAGGGGCAGGACGCCACCGGCATCGACCTCAACCGCGCCGGCACGCCGCTGCTGGAGGTGGTCAGCGAGCCGGTGATGCGCAGCGCGGCCGAAGCCGCCGCCTACGCCCGCGCCCTCCACGCCCTGGTGGTGTGGCTGGGCATCTGCGACGGCAACCTGCAGGAAGGCTCGTTCCGCTGCGACGCCAACGTCTCGGTGCGCCGCCCCGGCGAACCGCTGGGCACACGCTGCGAGATCAAGAACCTCAACAGCTTCCGCTTCCTGGAAAAAGCCATCACCTTCGAGGCGCAGCGCCAGATCGAACGCATCGAAGACGGCGGCCAGGTACGCCAGGAAACGCGCCTGTTCGACCCCGAGCGCGGCGAGACCCGCACCATGCGCACCAAGGAAGATTCGCACGATTACCGCTACTTCCCCGACCCCGATCTGCCGCCGCTGACCATCGCCCCGGCATGGGTCGAAGAGGTGCGCGCCACGCTGCCCGAGCTGCCCGCGCAGATGGCCGCGCGTTTCGTGCGCGACTACGCCCTGCCCGAGATCGACGCCGCCTACCTCACGCAAAGCCGCGCCCACGCCGCCTACTTCGAAGCCTGCGCCCAGGCCTGCGGCGCACCCAAGCTGGCGGCGAACTGGATCATGGGCGAACTCGCGGCCCAGCTCAATCGCGCCGAACTGGAACTCGATGCGTCGCCCGTGGGCGCACAGCAACTGGGGCTGCTCATCATCCGCGTGCAGGATGGCACGCTGTCCGGCAAGACCGCGCGCGAGGTGTTCAGCGCGCTGTGGTCTGGCGATGGAGAAACGCGCGGCGACGTCGACGCCATCATCGAAACCCGTGGCCTGCGCCAGATCAGCGATGGCGGCGCGATCGCCGAAGCCGTGGCCGCGGTGCTGGCCGCGAACCCGAAGAACGTCGAGGAATATCGGGCTGGCAAGGCCAAGGCGCTCAATGCCCTGGTCGGCCAGGTGATGAAGGCCACCGGCGGGCGGGCCAACCCGCAGCAGGTGAGCGACGCCCTGCGCGCCGCGCTCGGAACCGCCTGACGGGCGCCTGCGCCTGGAACAATGGCGTCAGGGAGCGTCTGGCTCCGCGTTGGACGCCTGGTCCGCCGCCTGGCGTGCCCAAAGCGTCTTGAGGTGCGGCAACTGCTGCGTGTATTGGATCCGAATGCGTGCCATCGCCTGCTCCTGTCCGACGATCATGGACTGCTCCTGTTGCGTCAGCAACTTGTTTTCCTCGAGCTTGCTGCGCAACTCCAACGGATAGTTGCCGCCAGGGTAGAACTGTGCCTCCTGGTCCAGCTCCTTGCGCTCCGCGCCCAGGCGCGTCAGACGCTTGCGTGCGCTGTCGATGAGCGACTTCGGCGTCTGCAGATCGCTTTGCTGGGCCGCCTCGAAAGCCGCGCGATTGGGAAAACGCAGCAACAGGGCACGATCCTCACGCTGTTTCTGGCGCTGCAGTTCCTGAGCCTTGCGCTGCTGTTGCGCGGCGGCATCCTGCTCCGCGCGCTGCGCCGGCGTCAGGATGAGCCGTCGCACGCTGCCATCGGGGTTGAGTTCCTTGCCGCCGTAGCGTAGGCATTCGCTGCTGAGATGGTCCGTCGTCACCGTCGCCCCACTCGCCGTGCGGCACACGAAGATTTCGGCCCGCGCCACCGCCGGCAGCGACGCCGCCAGCAGGGACAGGAACAGGGCACTGCGGAGTTGCATCGACCAATCGCCTCGCTTCATGGGCCAACATCAAACGTCATGCGGATCGGCCCGGCTGGCGCTTGCTCGACCGCTACCACCTCGAACAGGCGCTATTGCAGCAGAATGCCGCCCATCGCGCACGCCGCGTCTGCCGGGGACCGATCCGCATAGTCTAGGGCAGCCGGCTTCCTAAAATCCGCCCCATGAACTCCACACCGCTGCGCATCACCACGCTCAATCTCAACGGCATCCGCTCCGCCGCCAGCAAAGGGGTGGACGCCTGGCTGCATGAACACGCGCGCCCCGATTGGCTGTGCGTGCAGGAACTCAAGGCGCTGGACACCGACATGAAGCCCGAACTGCGCACCCTCGGCGGGCTGCAGGGCGCGTTCCACCATGCCGAGAAGGCCGGCTACAGCGGCGTCGGCCTGTATTTCCGGCACGAGCCCGATGCCTTGCGCATCGGCTTCGGCGCCTCTGAATTCGATGCCGAGGGCCGCTATGTGGAGGCGCGCTACCGCTTGCCGGGCGGCATGCAGCTCGCCCTGGTGTCGGTGTATTTTCCGTCCGGCTCCAGTTCGGAAGAACGCCAACAGGCCAAGTTTCGCTTCCTCGCCGTGTTCGAGGAGCATCTGAAAGCGCTCAAGGCGCAGGGCGAGGTGATCCTGTGCGGAGACGTGAACATCGCGCACAAGGAAATCGACCTGAAGAACTGGAAGGGCAACCTCAAGAACAGCGGTTTCCTGCCCGAGGAGCGATCCTGGATGAGCCATGTGCTCGACGATCTCGGCTATGTCGACGTGTTCCGCGCCCTCAATCCCGCGCCCGACCAGTACACCTGGTGGAGCAACCGCGGTCAGGCACGCGCGAAGAACGTCGGCTGGCGCATCGACTACCACCTCGCCACGCCCGGTGTCGCGGCATTGGCGCAGCCCGGCAGCGAAGCCATCTACACCGCCGAGCGCTTTTCCGACCACGCCCCGCTGTCCATCGACTACGCGTTGCCGTTCTGAAGCCGGACTGGTCATTCCATGCAGGCAAGCGGCGACCCGTTCGGTACGGCCCACGTGGCGCCCACAGCGGGCGCGAACGCGACCGTCCATACCGACACCCCAAGACGACCCTCGTTCAGCCGCAGGGCAGGGGGTTGCGACACCTGCGACCAGGCGCCCGGCATACGTCGGCTCGCACGGTTGTTCGACGCAGGTCGCGGCGATGGACAATGCGCGGAGCCCCCAAGCCCGCAACCATCCCCATGTCCATCGACCCTCTGGATCCCCGCCGCACCGCGCTGCTCATCATGGATGTGCAGCCCGGCATCGTGGCGCTCTACCCTGACGCGACCGAAACGTTTCTCACCCGCTTGGACAAGTTGGCCGGCGCGGCACGGGCTGCCGGCGTCAAGGTGATCTACGTGGTGGTTTCCTTCCGGCCAGGGCATCCCGAGATCAGCCCCAGAAATCTTGGTTTTTCGCGGGTGAAGGAGAGCGACAGATTGGTCGATCAGCGTGTTCACGCACGCGTCGCGCCGCAGCCGGGCGACGTCGTCGTTGTCAAGCGCCGGGTTTCGGCTTTCTCGGGTTCCGACCTGAAGATCGTCTTGCGCAGCCACGACGTCCAGCATCTGATCCTTTCGGGCATCGCAACCTCGGGCGTCGTGCTGTCGACGCTGCGTCAGGCGGCCGACGCCGACTACCGCTTGACCGTCCTCGCCGACTGCTGCCTCGACGCCGACGCGGAAGTTCACGACGTGCTGATCAACAAAATCTTTCCGCGCCAGGCGACGGTGACGACGGCTGACGCACTCATTGGCGCACTCGAAGCAAGCCGCGTCTGAGCACGGCGCCAGGATTGTCCCGGTCCGCGATTTGGCGGGGCGTCAATGCAATCGAGGTGCCGGCATGCCCGCGGACTTTCAGCTTCGCGCTGACTCAGCTTCCTTCTGCCGGCGCTGGCGGCCCGCCGCTGTCGCTCGCCGATTCGGCAACGGCCTTGCGCGCAGCGTGGAATCCGACCATTCCGCCCCAAACGCTTTTTCGACAGTGAACATCCGAAAATCCGCACAAACCAAGCACGTCGGATAACTCGTCTGGGGTATAGAAATGATGGATCGCGTCGCTGAAATAGGTGCCGCAATTGCGCGCCGCAGCGGAAGATCCAAAAGCCGAAGCCGTCAAGGCCACGGATATCCTGAGAAAGCGGAGATATAACCACTCGACGGTGCGGTGAGTCGGGCGGAGCATGTCGCAATGGTAGAACCTGCCGTTGGGTTTGAGCACGCGGTAGATTTCAGGAAATACCTTGTCGAGCTGCAAATGCCGCGACGCGGCCTGGAGCGTGACCACGTCGAAAGAATTGTCGGCAAACGGAAGTTCATGCACATCATGAATCAGGCTTTCAATGCGGACCTGATTCCGCTTGGCAAGAACCTGCCCCTGTCGTTGCATTTCACGGCTGCGATCGACAGCAGTCACATGGATGTCGGGTTGTTTCTTGAGCAGACGAAGGCCAATGTCATTGGTGCCAGCCGCAACATCGAGGACATGATCGCCAGGTTTCAGAATGATGGAGCGGACGAACTGCCAGACCCATATTTCCCAGACCCCTAAACTTGCAACAATATTGCCTTTTCGATAATAAATGGGAACGTCCTGAAAAACCTGGGGAACGCTTTTTTCCCAAATCTCGTGAAAATGCAACCGGCGCACGTTCTCACGCTGTTGGAACCAATCCAGGCGCATTGACGAAACTGCACTTCGCTCCATTGCAAACACCTTTTTCTTGGCGCCGAAAACCGAATTCCGTTCCCATTTTTACGGCAGGGCGCATGTTGATCAACGTGGCCTGTCGCGTGTTGCCGCGTACAAGGCGAAGTCAAAAACGCGTTTTCTTTGTAATACCACGCAGCAAATGCTGGCTTGACGGGAATCAACTGCGGCGTCGACATTGCGTTGACCACGGGCAGATGTTGCCCGGGACGGACACAAAGCCGACCCTGGATGATTGATTCCGGGAACGTGAAGAATCTGCGCTTTCGCGCATCGGCGGTTCCGCCGTGTCTCGCATCGGGTGTTCAATATCGGGCACCCCCACAACTTCATGCCATCGATCCATGCTGCGCTACCGCATCATTCCCGTCACGCCCTTCGCGCAAAACTGCTGTCTTCTCTGGGACGGTACCACGCGCGAGGCGGTGCTCACCGACCCAGGCGGCGACCTGGAGCGCGTGCTGGGCATCGTGGCCCAGGAAGGCGTCAGACTTGTGGCTGTCTGGCTCACGCATGCCCACATCGATCATGCCGGGGCGGCAGCCGAGGCCGCTCGCCGCATGAACGTGCCCATCATCGGGCCGCACCCCGGAGATCAGTTCTGGATCGACGCGCTGCCGGAACAGTCCAAGATGTTCGGCTTTCCCGGTGCCGAAACCTTCACGCCGGACCGCTGGCTGCACGATGGCGACCAGCTGCAGCTCGGCACGCTGCGCTTCGACGTGCGCCACTGCCCCGGTCACACGCCGGGCCACGTGGTGTTTCACCAGCCCGAGGCGCGGCGCTGCTGGGTAGGGGATGTGTTGTTCGCCGGCTCCATCGGCCGCACCGACTTTCCGGGCGGCAACCACCGGCAGCTGATCGACAGCATCACGCACAAGCTCTGGCCGATGGGAGACGACACCGTGTTCATCCCGGGCCACGGCCCCGAGTCCACTTTTGGCGAGGAGCGCCGTAGCAATCCCTTTGTCGGCGGCACCTGAACCTCCGACGGCCCAGCCTGCCGCTCAATGCGGCTTCTTGCGCCCGGTGATCATCGCGAGCGGCAACCACTGCCTGCTGCGCAGGCCCGCCAGGGCGACGCCTGACAGGTGCAGGCCCACGAGGAGCCATACCGAGTCCACGAGCCCTGCATGCATGCTTTCCAGGGCGTCATCGCCCCAGAAGCGCTCCAAGGTCAGCAGATGACCACTGATCGCCACGCCGCCGAGCAGGCTCATCATGACCACGATGGCCCAGGCCGCGAGCGGGTTGTAGCCAAGGCTCAGCGGAGCGTCGCCTCGCACCAGTTGCCGTGCGTAATGCAACGCCCGGCACGGGGACACGACGAAGTTCGCAAAACGCCAGTCGCGTGGGCCGATGACTCCATAGGCCAGACGCCACGCCAACATGGCCGCCAATCCATACCCCAGCCATTGATGCGGCTGGCGCCAGACCGGCTCGACCAACCAGGCCGCCGTGCAACCGACTGCCAGCGCCCAGTGGTAGATCCGCATCGGCCAAGGCACGAGAGCCGCGTTTGCCGCCGGGCACCGCATACCAGAAACAGCGCTTCGAGCGTGGCTTTGCCCGGCCCGGATTTGCCGCTTCTGTTTCATCTTGGGCGGACCGGATGACCGCGCAGGCTCAACGCCGCTCTTGCTTCACGATCTTCCCGCGCACCGGATCGAAGTAGATCTCGACCTTGGCGCCGGTTTTGTCCTGGCCATAAATTTCGTAGCAGTGGCCTGTCGTGATCTTGAACTTTGCGACGACATAACCTTGCTGCTTGAGCTGGGCCTGGAACTTGGCGGCGTCCATCCACTTCGACGCAGGCTCCTGGGTGCACTGCGGGCCGGCCCAGGCCGCTGCGGAAAACAACCCAAGAACCGCAGCGAGCCGTGCGCGACGGACGGGAAAAAATGTGGGGAAGCGCATCATGGCATGTCATTCCTGGTGACTTGTGGTTACCAAATGATAAACATTCTTATTCGTAACCAAGCAAAGCCCCTACGACGCCTGGGCCCACACTTCCCGAACTTCGAGATCTGTCGGCGCGTCCGCCTCGCGAAGGCGGCACGTGGCGATCAACCCTGCACGCGCAAGTCGCTCATCACCAGCTTCACGCCCTTCACGGCCTGCGCCTCACGCACAGCGCGCGCTGCCTCGGACGCGTCGGCAACATCCCCACTCAAACGTACGACACCTTTGCGGGTCTCGACATGGATCTTGAGGCTTTTGAGCGCCTCGTCCCTGAACAGCACGGTCTTGACCTTGGCGGTGATGACCGAATCGCCCACGAGCTTGGCGGCGCTATGCGCGGAGGACTGTTCCGGCTTGGCCAGCGGAGCTTCGGGTTGGGTGACGGTGGCTGATGGCGACTCCGTCTCGCCCTGCAGTCCAGCGGCCTGGGCGCGCATGCTGCCCATGGCCAATAAAAACACGGTAGCCCCAGTGGCGGGGAGAATTTTGCCGAGGCGGGAGTTGGTGTTCATGCGTGCTCCTTGATGGTCGAAATGGCCAGCAGCTGCGTCGCTGCTGCGCATCGTTGTGCAATGCGCGTGCCAGAGGTCTGGAACCCCAGCCCGATCAAAGACTTGCGTTTTCAAGCACCACCATCCGGCGTGGCTTGAACTGCGCGCCGGGCTTCATGCTGCGGTTTTCGCCCGGAAATGTCGCCCATGCCCGACAAGCGGCGAGGACAAAGCCGCAGAGCGTTGAATGCATGGTGTTCTACACGTCGCCATGCGGCGACATGCGATGTGCGGGCGTCTAGGAGCGCGCGCGCTCCGCCGCCGCCGAAGAGCCGACGCCATAGCGCGCGCGGTAGGCGCGCACTTGGGGTAGCCATTGCGCGAGTTGAGGATCCTGCGCCTGCGCCAGCATGCCGAGCAGGGCGTCGAGATTGGCGATGGACACCACCGGCACCCCATGCAGGGCCTGCACATGTTGCACGGCGGACTGTTCCAGGGTCTGGCCGGCGATAGCGGCCCTTTCCTGACGGTCGAGCGCGATAAGCACGGCCACCGGTTCGGCCCCGGCCTGCCGGATGAGGCGCACCGACTCGCCGATGGCGGTGCCGGCGGAAATGACGTCGTCGACGATCACCACCCGCCCGGCCACTGGCGCGCCGACCAGGCTGCCGCCCTCGCCATGGTCCTTGGCTTCCTTGCGGTTGTAGGCGAAGCCCACGTTGCGCCCGCGCCGCGCCAGTTCCACGGCCAGCGCCGCGGCCAGGCCGATGCCTTTGTAGGCGGGGCCGAACAGCATGTCGAAGGCGATGCCGCTGGCCAGCAGCGCGTCGGCGTAGAAACCGGCCAGACGACCGAGCTTGGCGCCGTCGTTGAACAGCCCGGCGTTGAAAAAGTAGGGCGTGTCGCGCCCGGCCTTGGTGACGAAGGCGCCGAAGCGGATGACGCCGCTGTCAACGGCGAAGCGCACGAAATCCTGGGCGTTTGAAGAAGAATCGGTCATGGTGTGAAAGGTGTTGAGCCCACGTGGGGGCGCGGCCGGGGGCTATGCTAAGGCCTGCCTGGAACCCGTTCAGCCGTCCACGTTCGCCCATGCCCACCGCCGCTCCCGCAAGCCCCGACACCATGCCGCCCATGCAGTTGTTGCGCCAGGTGTTCGGCAACCGGCGCATGGCGGCGCTGCTGCTGCTGGGCTTCTCGTCGGGCCTGCCGCTGGCGCTCACAGCCGGCACGCTGCAGGCATGGCTGACGGTGGAGGGCGTGAGCCTGAAGACCATCGGCTTCGCCACGCTGATCGGACAGGCCTATGTGTTCAAGTTCATCTGGGCGCCGGGCATGGACCGCATCCGCCCGCCGGTGCTGGGACAATGGCTGGGGCGACGGCGCGGCTGGCTGCTGCTGATGCAGGCCATGCTCGCCGCCAGTTTGGGCGCAATGGCGCTGGTAGGCATTCCCGCACCGGATGCGGCACAGGCCTGGCCGGGTTTGGCCCATTTCGGCGCGTCGCTCGGACTGTCCGGCGCCGACACGCGGCTGCTGCCGGCGGGCCTGCTGGCGGTGGCGGTGGCGTTCTTCTCGGCCTCGCAGGACATCGTCATCGACGCCTACCGGACCGACCTGCTGCCGCCCGAGGAACGCGGCGCCGGCGCCGCAGTGGCGGTGCTGGGCTACCGCCTGGCGATGCTGGTGTCGGGCGGACTCGCCTTGTGGCTGGCGGCCGAGTTCCTCGGCTGGCGCGGCATGTACGCGCTGATGGCCGCGCTGATGGCCGCGCTGACGCTGGCCACGCTGTTCGCTCCGCCCACGCCCGGGCACATCACCCCGCCGCGCAGCCTGCGCGAAGCCGTGGTGGAACCGGCGCGCGAATTCTTCTCGCGCCGCGGCGCGGTGGCGCTGCTGGTGGCCATCGTGCTGTACAAGCTGGGCGACGCCTTCGCCGGCGCGCTGTCCACCACCTTCCTGATCCGCGGCGCCGGCTACAGCCCGGCCGAGGTTGGGCTGGTGTACAAGACCATGGGCCTGGCCACCACCATCGTCGGCGCCCTGCTGGGCGGCGCCTTGCTCGCGCGCCTGGGGCTGTGGCGGGCGCTGGTGTGGTTCGGCATCGGCCAGGGGCTGTCCAACCTCGCCTACTGGGGTCTGTCGGTGCTGCCGTCCAACCTGCTGCTGATGGGTGCGGCGGTCGGCGTGGAGAACTTCACCGGCGGCATGGGCACGGCGGCCTTCGTCGCGTTTCTCTCCGCCCTGTGCGACGCGCGTTTCTCGGCCACCCAGTTCGCCCTGCTGTCGGCGCTGTCCGCGGTGGGCCGGGTCTACGTGGGACCGGCCACCGGCTATCTGGTGGAGGCCTGGGGCTGGCCCCACTTCTATTTGTTCACTGTGCTGGCCTCGGCACCGGGGGTGCTGATGCTGGTGTGGCTGCGCCAGGTGGTCGAAACCCAGGAGCGCGCCCACGCCCCGCCCGCGGCCTGAGACGTCTCCCCGGCCGGGCGCGGCCTGCCCCGCCTGCCTATACTGCCGCCCGATGAGCGCCGCTTTCAACCCCGAACAAGCCCTGCAGCTGGGCCGCAACACCCTGCAGATCGAGGCCGCCGCCGTGCTGGCGCTGGCCGAGCGCATCGGCCGGCCGCCGCTGGCGATGGCTTTCACCCAGGCCGTGCAGTGCATCCTGGCCTGCCGCGGGCGAGTCGTGGTGTCGGGCATGGGCAAGAGCGGGCATATCGCGCGCAAGCTCGCCGCCACGCTGGCCTCCACGGGCACGCCGGCCTATTTCGTGCATCCGGCCGAGGCCAGCCACGGCGACCTGGGCATGGTGACCGACGCCGACGTGTTCATCGCCCTGTCCAACTCGGGCGAGGTGGAGGAGCTCACCCGCATCGTGCCGCTGGTCAAGCGCCTGGGCGCCAAGCTCGTCGCCATCACCGGCCGCGCCGATTCCACCCTGGCACGCCATGCCGACATCCACCTCGACTGCGCGGTGGAGCAGGAGGCCTGCCCGCTCAACCTCGCCCCCACCGCCAGCACCACGGCCCAGCTCGCGCTGGGTGATGCGCTGGCGGTAGCTCTGCTCGACGCGCGCGGTTTCGGTCCCGACGACTTCGCCCGCACCCATCCCGGCGGCGCGCTGGGCCGCAAGCTGCTCACCCACGTGGCCGACGTCATGCGCGTGGCCGACGCCGTGCCGCGCGTGGCCGGCAGCGCGCCGTTCTCGGCCGCCCTGCTGGAAATGACCCGCAAAGGCCTGGGCATGACGGCCGTGGTGGACGACGCCGGCACGCTGCGAGGCGTGATCACCGATGGCGACCTGCGCCGCCTGCTCGAACGTGGCGTCGACCTGCGCGCCCTCAGCGCCGGTCAGGCCATGCATCCCGACCCGCGCACAATTCGCCCCGACGCGCTGGCGGTGGAGGCGGTGCAGATGATGGAGCAGTACCGCATCAATCAGATGCTGGTGGTGGACGCGAACAACCAGCCGATCGGCGCGCTCAATATGCACGACCTGTTCGCCGCCAAAGTGGTGTGATGCCACCGACGCCATGACCTTCGATACCCGACCGCGCCTGAACTTCGCCCCGGAAATCCTGCTGCGCGCGCAGGATGTGCGCGTGCTGCTGCTCGACGTCGACGGCGTGCTCACCCCGGGCGATCTGCTGGTGGGCGAAGGCGGCGAACAGCTCAAGCGCTTTTCCACCCTCGACGGCCACGGCCTGAAGCTGCTCACGGCCTGCGGCGTGCAGCCGGTGGTCGTGTCCGGGCGCGACAGCCCCGCCTTGCGTACCCGTTTGCGCGAACTCGGCCTGCTGGAACGCTCCGTGCTCGGCCGCTCCAGCAAGTTGCCCGGCGCGCAGGCCGTCCTGCGTGACCTGGGGCTACCGTGGGAGCAGACCGCCGTGATCGGCGATGACTGGCCCGATCTGCCGCTGCTGGTGCGCGCGCATCTCGCCGCGTGCCCGCCAGTGGCCCATGCCGAAGTGTTGGCACGGGTGCATTACCGCACGCAGGCGGCGGCCGGCTTCGGCGCCGTGCGCGAGCTGTGCGATCTTCTGCTGGTGGCGCAGGGCGCCTACCGAGGCCTCCTGGAACAGGCCATCGCCGGAGACTGAGGCCGCCATGTCACGCTGGATGCGGCTCTGGCACCGCGCTACTGCCTTCCTGCCGCCGCTGCTGATGGTGCTGCTGGCAGCCTTCAGCTGGTGGGTGGCGCAAGAAGCCATGCGCGCCATGCACGGTAGCGGCAATACGGCCGAGCCGCCGCAAAAACCCGATTATTTCCTGCATGGCTTCCACACGCGCAACTTCGACGCCCAAGGACAACCCACGGCCCAGCTCAGCGGCCAGGCCATGCAGCACATTCCCGGCAACGACACCGTGCGCATCACCCGGCCCGACATGCGCGCCCGCAGTCCCCAGGGCGTGGTGACCACCGCGCGGGCGCAGACCGGCATCAGCAACGCCGACGGCAGCAATGTGCAATTGCTGGGCGATGCCGTCGTGCACCGCATCGCCCCGGGCGTACCCGAGCTCACGATACGCAGCAACTTCCTCAACATTTTTCCGAACGCGCAGCGCATCAGCTCCAACCAGCCCAGCACGGTGCAGCGCGGCACGTCCGTGTTTTCCGGCGGAAGCCTGGAAATGAACGGGCTCGACGGCACGTTCGCGATGCAGGGCAAGGTCAGCGGCAGCGTGACGCGGCCCGGACCTTGAAGCGGCGCGTCCGCAGACCGACCCGGCGGCACGCGCCGACCTTCACCAGGCCCCCTCATGCACGCTCCGACACGCCACCCACAATCCCGCGCCGGACATGCGCCGATCGCGCTCGTCACCGGCGCCTCGAGCGGCATCGGCGCAGCACTCGCCCGCGCCTATGCCGCGCGCGGCTGGCGCCTGGTACTGGTCGGACGCCGGCCTGACGCCCTCCAAGACACCGCTTTGGCCTGCGCGCGCGCGCAGGGGCGACGGGAGGTGACCCCCGACCGCATACGCGTGCTTGCCGCCGACCTGCAGCAAACCGCCGCATGGTGCGAGCAGGCCGGCGCCTTGCTGCATGCCTGGGGTTGTCCGCAGGTGGTCGTCGCCAACGCCGGCATCAGCCAGGGCGTGGACTTGTCTCACCAGGAAGATCTGGCTCAAGCGCGCGAGGTGATGGACATCAACTGGCTCGGCGCGCTGGCCACGCTCTCGCCTTTCATCGCGCCGATGCGCGCCCGTGGCAGCGGCGCGCTGGTGGGCATCGCCAGCGTCGCCGGGGTACGCGGCCTGCCGGGGCATGCCGCCTACAGCGCGAGCAAGGCCGCCCTCATCAGCTCCCTGGAAAGCCTGCGCGTGGAACTGCGCGGCTCCGGCGTGAAGGTGCTGACCCTCAGCCCCGGCTACATCGCCACACCGATGACCGCAGGCAACCCCTTCCCCATGCCCTTCATCATCGAGCCCGATGATTTCGCCCGGCGGGCGCTGCGCGCCATCGACGCCGGCCGCGCCTATGCCACCATCCCATGGCCGATGGCCGTGGCCAGCAAGCTGCTGCACATCCTGCCGCGCGCCTGGTACGACCCCATCCTCGCCGGCCAGGGCCGCAAGCCGCGCAAGTCACGCACCTGACGGCAGCGCCCGGACGGCTCGCCAGCGCATCGTGAGCGCACCGCAAAACCCCAGCCAGGCCCCAACCTTCACGGATGCCCTGGGCCAGTCCTTCGCTCCGGCAGGACGGGGGGCGCGCATCGCCAGTCTGGTGCCGAGCCTGACCGAAACCTTGTTCGACCTCGGACTGGGCCCGCAGATCGTGGCGCGCACCGGGTTCTGCATGCACCCTGCCGACGCCGTGCGCGACGTGCCCAAGGTAGGCGGAACCAAGGACGTCAATCTTGCCCGCCTGCGGCAACTGGCGCCCACCCATGTCTTGGTCAACGTGGACGAGAACACGCGCGACACCGTGCAGGCCTTGCGCGCGTTCGTGCCGCACGTGTTGGTGACGCACCCGCAGGATCCGCACGACAACCTGGCGCTGTTCGACTTGCTCGGAGGCGTGTTCGGAGCCGAGCCCGGCGTGCGCGAGCGGGCCCGCGCGCAAGGCGAAGCCCTGCGCGCCGTCTTGCAGACCTGTCAAGCGCAGTCCTGGACGCCGCGGCACGTGCTTTACCTGATCTGGCGCGAGCCCTGGATGACCGTGGCGCGCGATACCTATATTTCACGCACCCTGGCCAGCGTGGGCTGGCATACGCTGCCGCAGACCACCGGTGGCGATGGGCTGCAGACGCCAGGTGCCTCGCGCTACCCCGCGTTCAGCTGGGATGCGCCCTGGATCCGCGACGTCGACCTGGTGCTGCTGTCCACCGAACCCTATCGCTTCGGCCCGAGCCATGCCGGCGAAGTCCGCCGCCTGCTCGGTGCGCGCGGCTCGCACGTCGAGGTGAGCCTCATCGATGGCGAATGGTGCGCCTGGTACGGCAGCCGCGCCGTGCGCAGTCTGCCGCGCCTCGCCGCGCTGGCCCGGACACGCGGCTAAGCGCGTACGGCCGTGAGGAATCACCGTCTACAGCCGCGACCGCGCGAACACGCTGCGGCGGCTTTGCGCCTTGGCCTGCCAGGCCAGCAGGACGAAGCCGACGAGCGGGATGAACAGGTTGGCAGCGAGCATGGAATCCAGGTAGCCGGGGATCTGCGCTTGCACATGCTGGGCCTGGATCAGGCGCCCGGCTGCGCCGCCCCAGAGAAAGGCGGCCGGGCCGACGAGCGCGGCCAGCCGCAGGCTCAGGCTGCCGAAAGCGGCGAGAAAAGCCACCAGCGCGAAGCCCAGGCTGGCGGTGCCCACCTCGAACTGGAACGGGCTGGGCGCCCAGCCGATGGCATGCGCCGCCGTGGCACCGAAAAAGCTGTGCATGACGAAGCTGGTCAGAAAGCTCAGTCCGACGGAGAACACCAGGAACCAGCGCAAGAGGGTGGACGCCACGCGCTCGGCGTTGCGCTGCCGCCGCGTGGACAGCAGGGACACGAGCGCGGCCAGCAAGCCCAGCAGCAGCAGGGTGATGGGGAAATGGTCCAACGCCATTTGGATGAATGACGCCATGAGCGATGACTCCTGTTCGAGGTTGTTTGCGAATCTGGAACTGGCGGACGCGCGCTGCCGAATGCGGTCGCCTCGGCCGGCTCAGGCGTTTCCCGCCGGCCGCAGCGCGGCCGGCGCTTCGGGTGTGACGCCGCGGCCATCATCCGGCTCCTGGACAAGCGTGGCTTCGATGTCCACCCCCAGCGCGACCAGAAAACGCGACACCATGTTGTAGGTGGCGATGACGCCCACCAGCTCGACCACCTGCTGCGGTGGCAGCGCTGCGCGCGCCGCGGCGAAATACGCCTCGTTGACCTTCACGCGGCGGGTCATCTCGTAGGCGATCGCCAGGGTCACGCGCTGCGCGGGCGAGAACAGCACGGCGTCGTCCACCGCGCCCGGCACGTCGGCCAGCGCCGCCAGTTGCATGGCCGTGCCGCCGGCGGCGAGAAACTCGGGCGCATGGTGCGCGAATTCGTATTGGGCGTGGTTGAGCAGCGCCACGGTACAGATGGCCAACTCGCGCAGCAGCGGGTCGAGGTCCAGTTCGCTGCGCACCGCGCCGAGAAAACCGTTCCAGCCGCGCGCGAAGGCCGGGCTGTGGAGCAGCATGCGGTCCAGATTGAGCAGCTTGCCGCCGCGCCTGTTGCGGATGGCGTCCACCAGATCGGCGGGCTGCTCCAGATCGGCCGGGGTGTAGGCGATGCGTGGCATGACGATAGCGCTCCTTCCTGTTTGCGCACACTGTAATGGCAGCACGGCACAAGTCCAAGCACGGCAAGCAGCCTTCGCCAGCCTCGGCTTGAACTTCGCCGCGCAAGCCCCAACTGCTGTTGAGCGTCCCAGTGACGGCGCCCCGCCCCGCCCCCCGTGGGGATCAAGGAAACTCGGGGACGGCTCGACGTTTCCTGGAGCCGGTACGCGACAGCCGCAACAGGCACGGGTTTTCCGACATCACCTCTGGAGTCATCATGCTCATCGTCTGCCCGCATTGCGCCAGCCTCAATCGCGTTCCGCCCGAACGCCTCCAGCACGATCCGCAATGCGGCACCTGCCACCAGGCGCTGCTCACCGGCCATCCCGTGGAGTTGGGCGACGCCAATTTCGAGCGCTTCGTCGCCAAGACCGAATTGCCGGTGGTCGTCGATTTCTGGGCGCCCTGGTGCGGACCCTGCCGCATGATGGCGCCGCAGTTCGAACAGGCCGCGGCGCTCCTCAAGGGCCGCGCCGTGCTGGCCAAGGTGAATTCGGACGACAGCCCGCGGGCTTCGGTGCGTCACCGCATCCGCAGCATTCCAACCCTGCTGATGTTTCGCGGCGGCCAAGAAGCCAAGCGTCAGTCGGGTGTGATGCCGGCCCAGGAACTGGTGCGCTGGGCAGGGGCTTGACGCCAGGGTTCACCGCCTGCGGCGGGTGGTCCGGAAAGCCTCCGTCAAATGCGTTGCTGCATTGCAACGCGGCGTGGCACGCCTGACATAGGGCGTCATCGATGTTTGATGCGGGTCAAGTTTTTTATTTGACCCTGGTTCGAGAATGGTTTCGGGGAAAACCCGTACACACCATCGAGAAAGGACCCGTCATGAAACCCTCTGTACCCGCGCACGCGCGCCTCATCGCAACGTTCAGTGCGGTCCGCCGCTGGTGGCGCAGCGTCTTTTTGGCCTTGTTGTCGCTCTTGAGCCTCGGTTTGCTGAGCACCCCGGCCCAGGCCGTGCCCGCCTTCGCCCGGCAAACCGGTCAAGCTTGTATTGCCTGCCACGTCGGCGGCTTCGGGCCGCAGCTCACGCCATTCGGTCGTGCCTTCAAGCTCGATGGCTACACCCTCAGCGATGGAAAGAGCCACATCCCGTTATCTGCGATGTTGGTGTCGTCGTTTACGCACACGACCGAGGATCAGACGCCCTTCTACAACGGCATGCATGGCAACGACAACTTCGTCGCCTTGCAACAAGCCTCCATTTTTCTCGCTGGGCGCTTGACCGACCACATCGGGATGATGGGGCAGGCCACCTACGCGCAAACGGCCGAGCCGGCCAACCTGGCGTGGGACAACACGGACATCCGCTATGCCCACAACTACACCCTGGGCGGCACCTCGGGGATCTTTGGCGTGTCCGTGAACAACAACCCGACCGTTTCCGACGTCTGGAACACGGTGCCAGCATGGCAATACGGGTTCATGACCAGCCCGATCAGTGGCGGTGTTCCTTTTACGCCCATGATGGCTGGTTTGGGCAGTACCGTTCTTGGGACGACCGCATACACGCTGGTCGACAACCACTGGTATATCGAGGGCGGCGCCTATCACTCACTGTCACCCTATTGGGGGAATTTGCTGCATGGCGGCAACGGGGGGATCACGGGATACGCACCGTACCTGCGGGCGAATTACTCGACCACCGTGGGCCAAAGCACCTATGAGGGCGGGCTTATCGGGATGAGCATGAAGCCACCCTCTGCGACGGGCAGCTCCGGAACAGATCGTGTGAATGATGTCGGCATCGATGGCACGTACCAGTTCATCAACGGCGACGTGCACAGCGTGACGGTCAATGGCCTTTACATGCAGGAGAAGGCCAATTACGACCAGTCCCTTGGTGTTTATCCAAGCGATACCGCGAAAACGCTGAACTTGAATGTTGCTTATTGGTTCCACAACACCTATGGCGCGACCATTCAATATTTCAACGTCAATGGCACGGCAGCAACCGGCGGAGTCATTGGATCCAACGTGCAAAGTAATGGCGTCGTCTGGGAACTCGACTGGAATCCGTTCGGGCAAAACTGGGCGAATCCGGAAAAGAATCTCCGCTTGGGCCTTCAATATACGACCTATAACAAGCTCAATGGCACCAGCCTCAACGCCAGTGCGAATAACAGCCTTTATATGTATATGTGGCTCGCCATATAATGTGAATATGCCCTTGTTCGACGCTCGATCATGCGTCCAAATGCTTCATAAATAATCAACCGACTCCTTTCTGGCTTGAATTCCAGAATGGGGTTGGTTGTGGAAATGACACAGCTCAGTGACAAAATGATTGGTGCATTGCACAATTTCAACATCACAAATCCCCCCGCAGGCAAGGAAACCATCATGTCCTCAACCCCAAGCGATCTGTATTTCGCCCAGGCCTTCCACCACGGTGAGCCCGAGCACCATAGCTATGTCGTGGCCATCGGCCACAAGGAGCGCGTCGAAACCCTGGCCCGCGCCGAGCACGCCAGACAGGAAGGCGAATACGGCATCGCGGTCTATCTGGTCGAACTCGACGCCCCCATGCAGGAGCATCTTCACCTCGTGAACTACTTCGGCTCGAACATGGGAGAACGTTGGATCGACGGCCAGCGCACCAGCAGGCAGGCAGCCTGAGAATGAGCGGCTGGAATCCTGGACAGCAGATCTGACGTCCTGGAGTTCAGTGCAGCATGCCCAGCGCGCGGGGAAGCGCCAGCGATAGCGCGGGCCAGTAGGTCACCAGGCCAAGGAAGGCCAGCATGGTGAGCAGCCAGGGCCAGACCGCAATGGTCAGTTCCGTGATGCCCATCCTGGCGATGCCGCTGGCCACGTAGAGGTTCAGTCCCACGGGCGGGTGGCACATGCCCACCTCCATGTTCACCACCATCAGAATGCCGAAGTGGATGGGGTCGATGCCCAGCTTCATCGCCACCGGGAACAGAATGGGCGCCATGATCAGCGTGATCGACGAGGGCTCCATCACATTGCCGGCCACCAGCAGCAGGATGTTGACCAACAGCAGGAACAACACCGGTCCGACCCCCGCATCCAGCAGCCATTGCGCCATCGTCTGCGGAATGTGCTCGGACGTCATCAGGAACGAGAACAGCACCGCGTTGGTGATGATGTAGAGCAGCATCGCGCTCATATTGGCCGACGCCAGCAGCACGCGCGGCACATCGCGCAGCCTCATGTCCCTGTAGACGAACACCGCGATCACGAAGGCATACACGGCGCTGACGGCGGCGGCCTCGGTGGGCGTGAACAGGCCGGAGTAGATGCCGCCCAGCACGAGCACGATGAGCAGCAGGCCCCAGAGGCTTTCGCGCAGTGCTTTCCAGCGCTGCGCCCAACTCGCGCGCGGACTGCGTGGATACCCGCCGCGCCAAGCCCGCCACCATGTCGTCACACCCAGCATGGTGGCCAGCATCAAGCCGGGCACCACGCCGGCCATGAACAGCGCGCCGACCGACGCGTTGGTGGACACCGCATACAACACCATGACGATGGACGGCGGAATGAGAATGCCGAGCGCACCCGAGGTGGTGACCACGCCAGCGCCGAAACGTGGCGGGTAGCCAGCCTTGAGCATGGCCGGGATCAGGATCGAACCGATGGCCACCACCGTGGCCGGGCTCGACCCCGACACCGCGGCGAACAGCGCGCAAGCCAGCACCGCGGCCAGGCCGAGTCCACCCGGCCAATGACCGACCATGCTGGCGGCGAAGACGATCATGCGCCGTGCCACGCCGCCATGGGTGAGGAAATTGCCGGCCAGGATGAAGAACGGGATGGCCATGATCTCGAAGCTTTCGAGCCCCGTGAACAGTTTCATCGCCACGGCCTGTATCGGCACGTCGGTCAGCGTGAACAGGAAAGTAAGTACGGTCAGGCCCAGCGCGATGGAAATGGGCATGCCGGTGAGCATGAGGGCAATGAGCAGCCCGAAGATGATGGCGGCGCTCATGGCGCGAGCCCGCACGGCGCCACATGTGCCTGCCCCTCAAGGCGGCGCGCCCCAACCTTGAGGCCGCTCGGCGGCGGGCTTGGCGCGCTCTCGTTCAAAGTCTGCGCGCGCG
>JAJXUC010000214.1 GCA_021783435.1 Pseudomonadota bacterium
GATACGGTATTTGTTGCGACGCAACAAATACCCCATGCATGATGGGGCAGCGTATCGGCTTGTATCGCTGTCCGCAGCCCAGCTGCGCAGCAAGGGCTCTCGCGCCGAAAGGCGCCGCGCGGCTTCTTATAATGTGTCGACTCAAGCCTGCGCACGCGATGGAACACGCGATGCCGCAGGCTGTTGTTTTTTGTCCTCGGGAGACATCCATGTCCGGCCATCTGATGAACACCTATGCGCGTCAGCCCCTGGCGCTGACGCACGGCCAGGGCGCCTGGGTCTGGGGCAGCGACGGCAAGCGTTATCTCGACGGTTTGAGCGGTATTGCCGTGAACACGGTGGGGCACGCCCACCCGCGGCTCGTCGCGGCGCTGAGCGACCAGATCGGCAAGCTCATCCACACCTCGAATGTGTACGAGATTCCCTTACAGGAGCAACTGGCGGATCGCCTGTGCGAGATCTCGGGTGCCGATCGGGCATTTTTTTGCAATTCCGGGCTGGAGGCGAACGAGGCGGCGATCAAGCTGGCGCGCCTGTGGGGGCACAAGCGCGGAATCGAGCGCCCCGAGATCATCGTCTACGAGCGGGCCTTTCATGGACGCTCGCTGGCGACCTTGTCGGCGACGGGCAATCCCAAGGTGCAAAAAGGATTCGAGCCTTTGGTCGAGGGCTTCGTGCGTGTGCCGCTGAACGACGAAGGGGCGATCCGCCAGGCCATCGAACGCCATCCGGGTGTCGCCGCAGTGTTCATCGAGGCCATTCAAGGCGAGGGCGGTATCAATCCTGCGCAAATCGACTACCTGCGCTTCCTGCGCCGCGTCTGCGACGAACGCGGCTGGTTGTTGATGATCGACGAGGTGCAGTGCGGTACCGGCCGCACCGGCAAATGGTTCGCCCACCAATGGGCCGACGTGCGACCTGACGTGATCGCCATGGCCAAGGGGCTGGCATCGGGCGTGCCCATCGGCGCCTTGCTGGCTTACGGCGAGGCCGCCACGACCTTCGGCCCCGGCCAGCACGGCACGACCTTCGGGGGCAACCCACTGGCTTGCAGGGCTGCGCTGGAAACGCTGTCGATCATCGAGGAAGAAGGCTTGATGGACAACGCCCGGCGCATCGGAGCCTGGATGCTGGAACAGCTGCGCCAGCGGCTTGGGGGGCATCCTGGGCTGGTGGCGGTGCGCGGGGCGGGGCTGATGATCGGTGTCGAACTCGATCGTCCCTGCGCGGCGCTGGTAGGCCAGGCGCGCGAGCAAGGTCTGTTGATCAACGTCACGCAGGACTCCGTCATCCGGCTCCTGCCGCCGTTGATTTTTCGCCAGGAGGAAGCCGAATTGCTGCTGGCCATCCTGGTGCCGCTTGTGGAGCGTTTTCTCGCCGCGGATCAAGCCGCGGCCTGATTCCGCACCGAGATTCCGCACCGAGACAGCACAAGGGAGTTTCAAACATGCCGCCGACGCCCGGCCCACGCCACTACCTGCAGTTCAGCGACCTCACGCGCGAGGAGTACGCCTATCTGTTCGCGCGCACCGCGCTGATCAAGGCCAAGTTCAAGCGCTATGAAATCCATCAGCCGCTGGTGGATCGCACGCTGGCCATGATTTTCGAGAAGCATTCGACGCGCACGCGGCTGAGTTTCGAGGCCGGCATGCACCAGCTCGGCGGTGCGGCCATCTACATCAACACGCGCGACTCGCAGCTCGGTCGCGGCGAGCCCATCGAAGATGCGGCCCAGGTGTTCTCGCGCATGGTCGATCTGGTGATGATCCGCACCTACGGGCAGGACATCGTCGAGCGTTTCGCCGCGCATTCCAGGGTGCCGGTGATCAATGGCCTGACCAACGAATTCCATCCCTGCCAGGTGCTGGCCGACGTCTTCACCTTCATCGAGCACCGCGGCTCGATCGCCGGCAAGATCGTGGCCTGGGTGGGCGACGCCAACAACATGCTCTACACCTGGCTGCAGGCGGCGGCCATTCTCGATTTCAAGGTGCATTTCGCCGGACCCGAGGGGTACGGGGTCGATCTCGACCGCGCCGACTATCCGGTGAGCCAGGCGGAGCAGGCGCAGCTGCGCTGCTTCGACGATCCTTCCGAGGCCTGCGCCGGGGCGCACCTCGTCACGACCGATGTCTGGACCAGCATGGGCTATGAGGCCGAGAACGCCGCGCGACTGCAGGCTTTCCAGGGCTATATGGTCAGCCGGACCATGATGCAGCGCGCCGATGCGCAAGCGCTGTTCATGCATTGCCTGCCCGCCCACCGTGGCGAGGAGGTCGAGGCCGCCGTCATCGACGGTCCGCAGAGCGTGGTGTGGGACGAAGCCGAGAACCGTCTGCACGTGCAAAAGGCCCTGATGGAATTTCTGCTGCTGGGCAAGGTCGCGGCTTGAGTGCGCGGCAGCCGGCCCGTTCCCGCGAGCCCTAAGCCAACCTTAAGCCCGCTGCGCCATCATTCGTCGCGTCCACCAATTCCCGTCATGCCGGCCCAACCCGGCATGACGGGACGACTGCGAGGTGAACCATGGCGAAAACCACCATCATTGCACTCCAGGCCCCGCCGCCGACCGCGGACCTGCACCCCGGCCCCGCGGCAGAGTCCTGGCGGGCGGGCCATGTCTTGCACAACCCCGGACTCTACGGCCCCACCCAGGCTCGGATGCTTGGCGCCGTGCGCATGGTGTTCGGCATCTTTTTTCTGATCAACCTGGTCCTGCATTTCTCGCCGGCCTATGCGGCGCGCTTTTTGCCCGACATGATGCATGCCGCGCTTGCCCCAGGCCAGCCCGAATGGCTTGGACATTGGGCTGCCAGCGTGGCGGCCGTATTCCAGTTCCTGGGACAGGGGCGTGCTCTGGCCCTGATGTTCGGCATCGAGACCCTCCTCACCTTGGGTCTGTTGACCGGGCTCGGTTTTCCCCTGCTGGGCTGGCTGGGTTTGCTGTATGAGTTGTTTCTTTGGAGCACGATCGGCGGCCTGGGCGGCCCTTACACGTCGGGTGCCACCGATCCTGGGACCGCCATTGTCTACGCCCTCGGTTTCGCCGTGATTCTTCTGACCAGGGCCTGGCAAGGCGCAAGCTGGTGGCAGGGCCAAGCCAGGGCGCCATCGCGCGACGGCCTGCGCCTGGCGTTTCTACTGTTCGGCGCGCTGTGGGCGTTCGACGCCTACTGGAAGTGGCTTCCGGGTTTTCTGAACCACATCACCGGGTTCTTCACCGCGGCGCAAGCCGGGCAACCGGGCTGGATCGTGGCCTGGATCGGCCTGTTCGTTGCGCTGATGCACTTGATCGGTCCGTACACCTTCGCTGTGCTGGCTGCCACGATGGAAACCGTCATTGCGGCCAGCCTGCTGTTCAGCCACCATCTGCCCGTGAAGTGGTTGCGGCTGGCGCTGCTGTTCTGCCTGGGCTATTCGCTGGTGCTGTGGTCCACGGCCGAAGGCTTCGGCGGCCCCTATGGCGCGGGCTTCACGGGGAACAAGGGCGACGTGCTGGGGACCACGAATGTGTACGCCATCATCGCTCTGTTCTTGATGGCGGCGGTCTGGACCCGTCGCGGCAGCGCCGCTAGAACCGGAGTTGTTGCCTCCCGCAACGCCAGCACTGCGTGAACTGGCCTGGGTGGCGCTCGCCGCATTGCGGGCAAGACCAGGGCGGGCTTCCCCGCGGTCGCTCCAGGGCATCGAGCAAGGCGCGCGCAGCGGCGAGATCGGTCTCGTTCATCAGCCAGACCGTCGGCAGGGCCTGGTCGGGGGGAATCTCCCCCGCGATGCCGGAGAGATAGCGCGAGAACACTTGGGCCGGGTAGCCCGCCGCGTTCAGCGCATCGGCCCACAGGGTGGCAATGACCAGGTTCGGCGCGGAACACAGGCGCTTCATGCCGTGGGCCTGGTTTCCGCCTCGTTGAGGAGTTCCTGCAGCACGCGCAGGTACAGGGCATAGCGCGAGGGGGCGAGTTCTCCGGCTTCCACGGCGGTTCGCACGGCGCAGCCGGGTTCCTGGCGGTGCGTGCAGTTGTTGAACCTGCAGGTGCCGTTGAGCCTGGCGATTTCAGGGAAGGCATGCTGCAGTTGCGAGACGGAGAGCTGGTTCAGGCCAAAGGCCTGGAACCCTGGGGAATCGAGCAGGCCGCTGCCCGGGGCAAGGCCTTCCAGCATGTACAAACGCGTGGCGGTCGTGGTGTGGCGGCCGGCGTTGAGGGCGGCCGAAATGGCCTGGGTCTGGATTCGCAAACCCGGGACCAGCGCGTTGACCAGGGTGGATTTCCCCACGCCCGAGGCGCCGATGAGCATGCCGATGCGTCCGTCCAGCTTCTGGCGCAGGATCGCGGCGGCCTCGTCCGGAGCCTGGCGCGCCGAGACCTCGATGATCGGATACCCGGCAGACTGCA
>JAJXUC010000215.1 GCA_021783435.1 Pseudomonadota bacterium
CATCGCGGCGCGGAATAGTCGTAACACTACCGAACGGAGATAACCGGGTCAACCTCCGTGCACTCAATCGCTGACGTCCGCAGCCTACGGTTTTCTGCAGCCTCCCGAACCTGTAACGCCGTAACCCGAGCAACCGTTACACGGTAACGCTGTAACGTGGACTTGGACCCAGCCCCTGAATGACGCCATCGCGCACGGTAATGTCCCCGGGCGTGGTGTAAGTCTTTGAAGCGGTGAGCTGCGAAGGGCGTAGCCCGGAGCAGCTCACCGCGCGCCGGTCGTCCCTGGAGATGGGGGTGGCCATCGTGAAGTCCGGATAAGGTTGAGGTGCGACCCACCAATCCTTGTCTGAGGAAACCACGATGACCAACGCCACTATCGCATTGACCGAGCTCGCTGAGAAGGGGGCCGATGTCGACGTGCTGCGCCAGATGGTGCAGTTCATGGCCCAGCGCCTCATGGAGATCGACGTGGAGGGGCGCTGCGGCGCCGGCTACGACGAGAAGAGCGCCGTCAGGCTCAACAGCCGCAATGGCTACCGCGACCGCACCTGGGACACGCGCGCCGGCAGTGTCGCGCTCAAGATCCCGAAGCTGCGCCAAGGGAGCTACTTCCCCGAATTCCTGGAGCCGCGGCGCACGGCCGAGAAGGCCCTGACCGCGGTCATCCAGGAAGCCTACGTGCAGGGCATCTCCACGCGCTCGGTGGACGAGCTGAACCGCCCCGGGTTCCGTGGAGGCTGGTTGGCTTAAGTCATGCCGCGGTGGCGGCCTGACTGGCGAGTTGCCGGTAGTAGTTTGCCTCAGTTTCTGCCGGAGGGATATAGCCGAGCGATTCCATCAAGCGATGGTTGTTGAACCGGGCGACCCATTCCAAGGTCGCCAACTCGACGGCTTCCTTGGTCTTCCACGGGGCGCGGCGATGGATCAGCTCCGCCTTGTACAGCCCGTTGATCGTTTCGGCCAAGGCGTTGTCGTAGGAGTCGCCCTTGCTGCCGACCGAGGGTTCGATGCCAGCCTCGGCGAGCCGCTCTGTGTAGCGGATGCTGACGTATTGCGACCCGCGATCCGAGTGATGAATCAGGGTGGCGTCGCGCTCGGGTTGTCGGGCGTACAGGGCCTGCTCCAAGGCGTCGAGAACGAAGTCGGTGTGCATAGAACTGCTCACCCGCCAACCGACGATGCGCCGGGCGAAGACATCGATGACGAACGCCACGTACAGCCAGCCCTGCCAGGTCGACACGTACGTGAAATCGGACACCCAGAGCTGGTTGGGCCTGTCAGCCTTGAAAACCCTGTTGACCCGGTCCAGCGGGCACGGCGCCTTGGCGTCACTGATCGTCGTGCGCACGACCTTGCCGCGCATCACGCCACGCAGTCCGAGGCGGCGCATCAGCCGCTCGACCGTGCAACGCGCCACAGCGGCGCCTTCCCGGTTCATCTGCTTCCAGACCTTGTCGGCGCCGTAGACCTGCATGTTGATCTGCCAGACCTGTTTGACGTGCGGAATCAACTCGGCATCTCGCTTGGCGCGAGCGCTGCGCAGCGCCGGATTGCGCTGCTGAGCTACGCGTCGCCGATACCCGGACGGGGCGATCTGCAGAACCCTGCAGATCGGCTCGACCCCGAACCGATCGCGATGCTCGTCGACGAATGACTTCAGGACTTCAATCGGCGGTCGAGCTCCGCCTGTGCGAAAAACGCGCTGGCCAGCTTCAGGATTGTTGCCGCCGATCGAAAACTGAGCACTTTTTTGGGCTGATGCCGACCGAAAACTGACCAGGGTGTTTGACCTAGCCTGCTCGATTTTTGAGCAGGGAACGAGGGTGATCACCATGGGCATCAAAACGAAGATCCGCACGCTGCATCTGCGGGAGAAGAAGTCGGTGAGCGAGATCGCGCGCAAGCTGGGGCTGTCGCGCAACACGGTCAGGAAGTGGCTCAACGCGCCGCAGGATGCGCAGCCGAAGTACGCGCGGCGCGAGGCTGCGGCGACGAAGATTGCGCCCTATGCCGAGTGGCTTCGTGGCGCACTGCGTGCGGATTCGCACCGGGCGAAGGCGCAGCGGCGCACGGCCAAGGCGCTGTTCGAGGCGATCCGCTGCCAAGGCTATCCAGGCGGCTACAGCCGGGTGAAGGACTTCATCCGGGCGTGGAACGACGGCGAGGGGCTGACGACCACGGCGGCGTTCGTGCCGCTGGTGTTCGAGCTGGGCGAGGCGTTCCAGTTCGACTGGAGTGAGGAAGGACTGACGGTCGGCGGCGTGTACTACCGGGTTCAGGTCGCGCACATGAAGCTATGCGCCAGCCGTGCATTCTGGCTGGTGGCGTACCCGTCGCAAGGCCACGAGATGCTGTTCGACGCCCACACCCATGCGCTGGCCGCGCTGGGTGGAGTTGCCCGGCGCGGAATCTACGACAACATGAAGACGGCGGTCGACCGCGTAGGCCGGGGCAAGGAACGCGCGGTTAACGCGCGTTTCCAGGCGATGTGCAATCACTACCTGTTCGCGCCCGACTTCTGCAACGTGGCCAGCGGATGGGAGAAGGGGGTCGTCGAGAAGAATGTGCAGGACAGCCGCCGACGGATCTGGGTCGAGGCGACCCAGAAGATCTGGCGCTCGTTCGATGAACTCAACGCGTGGCTTGGGCAGCGCTGCCGCGCGCTATGGGATGAGATTCGGCATCCCGAGTATGGCGAGTTCACCGTGGCCGAGATGCTGCAGCAGGAGCAGGCGCACCTGATGCCGATGCCGGCGGCGTTCGACGGCTACGTCGACCATCAGGCGCGGGCGAGCTCGACGTGCCTGGTGGCGGTGGCGCGCAACCGCTACTCCGTGCCCTGTGAGCTGGCCGGCCAGAGAGTGAGCGTGCACCTGTACCCGCGGGAGGTCGCGGTGGTCGTGGATGGAGCCGTCGTCGCGCGCCATGCCCGCGTGGACGGCAAGGGCCGGGTCGTCTACGACTGGCAGCACTACGTGCCGCTGCTGCAGCGCAAGCCCGGGGCGCTGAGGAACGGGGCGCCGTTCGCCGATCTGCCCGAGCCGCTGCAGAGGCTGCGCCGGATGTTGCTGCTGCAGGCCGGCGGCGATCGTCTCATGGCCGAGGTTCTGGCCATGGTGCCCGCGGCCGGGCTCGAGGCCGTGGTCGTGGCCGCGGAACTGGCGTTGCAATCGGCACCGCCGTCCGGGCGCGTCAGCGTCGAGCACGTGGTCAACGTGATGAACCGGCTGCGCGGCGAGGACGCCCCAGCGCCGGTGACTTCGAGCTTGGGGCTGGTCGATCCACCGAAGGCCGATACGCAGCGCTACGACCGGCTGCGCGACCAAGCCGCCGAGGAGATCCACCATGCGTGAGATCGGCTCCGAACTCAAAGACCTGCGCCTGCACGGTATGGCCAGCGCCTGGGCTGACCTCGAGGGCATGGGACCCAACGCCGGGCTGGAGACGGCGCGCTGGCTCATCGAGCATCTTCTGCAGGCCGAGCACGAGGACCGCGCCATGCGCTCGGTGCGTTACCAGTTGACGGCGGCGCGCCTGCCCGTGCATCGGGACTTGGCCGGCTTCGACTTCGACGCCAGCAGCGTCGATCGCAAGCTCGTCGAGCAGTTGGCCACGATGGCGTTCACCGAGGACGCGCACAACGCCGTGTTCGTCGGCGGAACGGGAACCGGGAAGAGCCATCTGGCCACGGCGATCGCCGTGGCAGGCATCACGCGGCACGGCAAGCGGGCGCGCTTTTACTCGACGATCGACCTGGTCACCCTGCTGGAGCAGGAGAAAGCCCAGGGGCGCTCAGGTCGCATCGCCGCCAGCCTCGTACGCATGGACGCGGTCATCCTCGATGAGCTCGGCTACCTGCCGTTCAGCCAAGCTGGCGGCGCATTGCTGTTCCATCTGCTGTCCACGTTGTACGAGCACACTAGCGTGATCATCACGACCAACCTGACCTTCGGCGAATGGTCCAAGGTGTTCATGGACCCGAAGATGACCACGGCGCTGCTCGATCGCATTACCCACCACTGCCACATCGTGGAGACCGGCAACGAGAGCTACCGCTTCCGCCACAGCACGGAGACCGCCAAGAGCCGGATCAAGGCGCGGGAACAGCAGCGCAACCCGCCGCCCGAGCCCGACTTCTAACCGGAGCCGCCATGCCGTAGACCCTACACTTATCCACAACTGGCCGGCCTCCGGCCGGCCTTCCTTCCCTGGTCAAGATTGGATCGGGTGCGCCGGGAGACCGGCAAGGAGCAGAGGGTGCAAGTCCCATGCAGTGAAGGCGTAGCGAACCACACTGGCCCCGAGTCATGCGCCGTGCACCGCGAGGTGCCCGGCGAAGCGTTGACAGG
>JAJXUC010000216.1 GCA_021783435.1 Pseudomonadota bacterium
CAGGCCGCCCGGCGGGCGATTGGGCCCGAGGCAGCCTCACGCGCATGCACAAGGAGGTTGAGCTCCGGCTGACTATGACTATGGCCGCGCAGAGGCAGGGGCCTTGCCGGCGCGGCCTGTCGCGGCAGACTCCAGACCTCAGTTCAATTGGTCGCCCAATTCGGCCGCGCGCTTGGCGGCGGCCTGGAGCGCGGCGCCGAATGTTTGCGCGACGCCATGTTCGCCCAGCACGTCCAGTGCGGCGGCCGTCGTGCCGCCCTTGCTCGTGACTTGCTCGCGCAGCTGCGCGGGGGGCAGCGGCGATTGCGCGGCCAGGGCGGCGGCGCCGGAAAACGTGCCGAGCGCCAGCCGTTTCGCGGCCTCGGCGGGAAGCCCCATGCGGGTTCCCGCGTCGATCATGGCTTCGAGCAGGTAGAACACATAGGCCGGGCCCGAACCCGAGAGGGCCGTCACCGCGTCGAGCTGGGCCTCCTGCTCCACCCACAGCCATTGGCCAGTCGGATCGAGCAGGCGCTCGGCACGGGCACGGTCTTCGCCCGTCGCCTGCGGGCTGGCATACAACCCTGCAATCCCTTGCCCGATCAGCGCCGGCGTATTGGGCATCGCACGCACGATGCGTCGCGCCCCCGCCCGCCGCGCAATCGCGGCGCAGCGCACCCCGGCCATCACGCTGATGTGCAGCGCGGCGCCGAAATGCGGCGCGCAGGCCGCCGCCGCCTCGGCGAAGCTCTGCGGCTTGACGGCCCAGACCACCGTCTGAGCCTCGCCCAGCTCGTCCCCGGCCCCCTCGAGGACCCGGACGCCGAAGCGCTGCCGCAGGCTCTCGCGTTGCGTCGCCTGCGGTTCGATGACCAAGATGGCCGATGCCGGCGATCCCGCCTGGATCAGCCCGCCGATGAGCGCGCCGGCCATATTGCCACCGCCGATGAATGCGAGAGTTGGAGTGTTCATGCGGGGATTATCAACTGGCACAAGCAGCCCATCGCAAAGGCCCTCTCGTTACTGGGACGGCAGGCCAGCGTGGGATTGCAAGATCAGACAACACCAGTTCACAGGACAGTTACTTGCACATTTTTGTGACATTTTATTATTTTTATTTCAAAACAAATCTTATCCGCTATTGGTCGGACAAATACTACCGTTCATCCAGATTTTGCCGCATAGATCGCATGATCCAACCACAATCACCGGCAAGGAGTCGATCGCATGAAAACATCTCGCGGATTCACCCTCATCGAGTTGATGATCGTCGTGGCGATTGTGGCCATCCTCTCGGCCATCGCCCTGCCGGCCTACAACGGCTACGTCACGCGCAGCAAATTGCCCGAAGCGTTCTCCGGCCTGTCGGGCATGAGCGTTGCCATGCAGCAGTTCAACCAGGACAACCGTAGCTACCTGCCAGCGGGCGGCGGCGCGACCACTTGTGCCGTGCCCGTCGCCACGGCAAAGGACTTCACATTCGCATGCAGCAACGTCACCCAGACAACCTTCACCATCACCGCAACCGGAACATCGGCCGACCTTTCCGGCCTGAGCTACACGATTGACGAGAACGGCACCAAAGCCACGCCCACCGTGCCATCAGGCTGGACCGCCCCGAGCGGGCAATGCTGGGCGCGCAACCAGTCCGGAGACTGCTGAGATGAAGCGTGCGGCGGGGTTCACCCTCATTGAGCTTTTGATCACCATCGCGGTGGCTGCCATCCTCGGTCTACTGGTCGTGCCTAATCTGGTCGACATGGTGGATGCGGGAAAGACATCCGTGCTTGTCAACCAGTTCCCCCAGGACGTCGCCTGGGCGCGCAACCAGGCCGTGACCAGCCAGCAACCCGTGGCCATGACCCTCGGCCCGCAAAACTGCACATGGACCACCACCGTGGGCGGAAATACCAGCGCCGAACACTCGATGAGCCCGGCGCAAATCGCCGCGCAATACCCCAACGTGACTTGCGTCATCAGCACCGGCACATCGCAAACGCTGACGTTTGACACGCAAGGTTTCATCAGTGCCTCGCCCACCATCACCGTCACCGCCGGGACGGGCCAGACCTGGACCCTCCAAATGCTCGCATCGGGCAGCGTGATCCTCAATAGCGATACTGCATCATGAGAACGCATCCAACACCCCAGGCAGGCATGTCGCTCATCAGCGTCCTGGTTGCCATCGTCATCTTCGCCCTGGGCATGCTCAGCATCGCCTCGGTGTATTCGCTCGCGGTACCTGCGCAGACCAGCAACGAGGTCGCAATCGACTCTGCGGCACTAGGCAATCAGTTCTGGGGCTTGTTGCAGGCCGATCCCGGACTGGTTGGACAAATCGGCACCAGCGCCGCTGTGTCGTACACCAGCGCAACGGTCTCAACCGCACCGGCCAGTCTCCAGTTCTGGCTGGCCAATGTGTTCAACAATCCACAAACTAGGCTTCCCAACGCCCAGGTCACCATCACGCCTGGCCAGGGCGCCGATGGCAACCCCTGCACGGCTCCCAGCCCCACGACCACCCTGTGCGGCGTCACATTGAACATTCAGTGGAACCCTGGCAATGGACTGCGCAGCCAAACCTACAACTACCAAGTGGGATTCTGACATGACGCCAGCCCGCTCATCGCTTCAAGCCAAGCCGCGCCAGCGTGGACTGACCCTCATCGAGTTGATGGTCGCCCTGGTCGCAGGACTCATCTTCTCGCTGTCCGTCCTCATCGTGCAATCGGCGCTCACACGTCAGAACATACAAATGTCCGACGTCACGCAGCGCGACAACCAGTCCCGCGCCGCGCTGGATTTGCTCACACGCGATCTCAGCAACGCCGGGTTCATGCTGGGGGGCGTGCAATCACGCTGCAGCGTCACCCTCGCCTACAACAGCACGGCCCCCATCGGCAACACCTTCTTCCAATACCCGGTGTCCGCCGCGTCGCAACCTCTGTCGCTGCCGACCACCTCCAGCCTGAATGGCACGCCTGATCCCAGTCAGTATGGCAGTGCCAGCCAATTCACCGACTTGGTGGTCTTCAATGGCACGACCAGTGCTCTGCAGGTGCCGAGTAACGGCAACCCGGCCACTTACGTGGTGCAAAACTCGACGACCCAGGCCGCCACAGGCCAAGGCGCCTTGAACAGCAGCACATTGCCCCTGGGCTCGACCACGGGCATCAACCCGAACGACGCCGCCTTGCTCCGTATGCCCTTGAACGGCAAGCTGGTGTGCTTCCGCGTGCCCATCTCCAACGTCGGCCCAAGCACCTCCACATCGTCGACCTATGTCAACAGCAAAAGCACCAACCTGTTTCCGTCCACGGGGTATGCCGCATTCGACCCGCAGCTTCAGGCCGCAGGCATCCTGCCTGCCGGCGGTCAGCTCAGCAACGCCAATTTCATCCAGTCCCGCCTCACGGACCTCGGGCCGCAAAGCACCAGCAATGAACAGTCGGTGGCGTATTACATCGGCAACTTTGGCAACGGCAATGGCGGCACCTATCCCATGTTGATGCGTGCCGTGATCAACGCCGAGAACGACACCCTCGTGGGTACGCCCAATCCCGTGGCGGCTGGAGTCGTGAGCTTGCAAGCCCTTTTTGGTGTCGATGAAACCAACTCCGGCGCCGTCACGAACTACCTGACCTGGCCCGATGTGGTCGCCGGCAACTACACAAGCGCCGTACGCAGCGTGCTGTTCGCCATCGTCACCAAGACCCTGCACGGCGACCCGAAGTATTCAGGGCCCAGTGGCGGAATCGTCACGCTCCCGAGCCCCGGGGGCACGGGCAATGACAGCTTCGTGAACTACACGGTGCCTGCGGCCTACATGAACGACCGCTTCTCCGTCCTCGAATCCGAAATCGCCATCAGGAACCAGATATGGCCGCACTGAACCGCCCTGTGGCACGCAGGCCCCAGCAGGGCTATGTCATGCTGCTCACGCTCATTACCCTGCTGGTCCTGCTCTTTGGCGTGTTGTTCACCATGCGCGGCACCCTGCTGCAAACCGCGATGACCGGCAACACCATGCAAAGACAGAAGGATGTGCAGGCCAGCGACCTGGCACTGCGGCTCATGCAGCAAACCATCATTCAGACCGCGCAAAGCGCCGGCAGCGTGCCGCTGGAGATCGCCGCCAGCGGCAAAGCCTGGTTCTATATACCCCCGAACACGGGCTCGCCCTGGACAGTGCCCGGCACCGGCACCGCAGCGACCTACTGGCAAACATGCCAGACCGCAAGCACCTGCGACACCGTGGCGAACGCCGCCTCGAACGTCAGCCCCCCGCCGCCAAGCCTGCCCGCTGGCTACACCGCCTTGGTGACCGTGGTGCCCACCAACCAGCCTGCCGACTCCTACAGCTGCGGCA
>JAJXUC010000070.1 GCA_021783435.1 Pseudomonadota bacterium
GCAAAGCCTGCCAACCCGAAGCGGGATCGGGCGCAAGATTCACCAGGCAATCGCGATCGTCGAAGCTTCGCAAGTCGATCGCGTCGGTCAGTACGATCGGTGTGCGCTGGGTCAGGGCATCACCAGCGCGGCAATGCGGAAGAAAATCGTGTTGCGAGAAGGTCCACATGCGCGCATCCAGGTCATTCATCTGCGACGGCGCAACGCGGACCACGAGCCTGGCGCCTTTCGCGACGGCGACGCGAAGCAGCGCGCAAGCATAAGCCAGTGGGTCCACGGCGCCCACACGAAACTCGACGGAACTCATGCCCCCCCTCCGCGGCGCAGCAGGCGCCGGGCGCTGCCGGAACTGACCCGTGCCTTGCAGATGATCATGCCTTGCGCGCGGCCTCGGCGCTGTTGAACAGATACTGCACCAGCAACGCCACAGGTCGGCCGGTCGCTCCCTTGGCCGCGCCGCTCTTCCAGGCCGTCCCCGCAATATCCAGGTGCGCCCAGCGATAGGCCTTGGCGAAGCGCTGCAAAAAGCACGCCGCCGTGACGCTGCCGGCAGCGCGGCCAGCGATATTGGCCACGTCGGCAAAGCTGGTCTTGAGCCCCTCGGCATAGTCGTCGCCCAACGGCATGCGCCAGCAACTGTCCTGCGCCTGGCGAGCGGCATCGAGCAAGGCGTCGGCTAGTGCGTCGTCCGGGCTGAACAGGCCGCTGTGGATATGACCGAGAGCGATGATGCAGGCTCCTGTGAGCGTGGCGATGTCGATCACGGTGGCGGGCTTGAAGCGCTCGGCATAGGTCAACGCGTCGCACAGGATGAGTCGGCCCTCGGCGTCGGTATTGAGGATCTCGATGGTCTGTCCCGACATGCTTGTGACCACGTCGCCCGGCTTGACGGCACGCCCTCCGGGCATGTTCTCGGTCGCTGGAATCAAACCCACCAGATTCAACTTGGGTTTGATACGCGCGATGGCCTCGAAGGCGCCCAGCACCGAAGCGGCCCCCGACATGTCGTACTTCATCTCGTCCATCTCGGCAGCGGGCTTGAGCGAGATACCGCCCGTGTCGAAGGTCACGCCCTTACCCACCAGCACGTGCGGCGCATCCTTCTTGCCCGCACCGTCATAGCGCAGCACGATGAAGCGCGGCGGCTGCTCGGAGCCCTGGGCCACGGCGAGAAACGCACCCATTTTCAGGCGCTCGATCTCGCCTCGGCCCAGCACCTCCACCTTGATGCCATGACGCTTGCCAAGGTCCTGCGCGGCCTTGGCCAGATGCGATGGCGTGCAGTGATTGGCGGGCAGATTGGCCAGATTGCGGGTGAGATCGATGCCCGCCTGAACCGCCTCGGTTCGCGCAAGCTGGACCTTCAGCGCCGCGACCTGACGGGAATGGCGGGACAGCACATGCACCGCCTCCACCTTGTAGGCCTTGTCAGGCTCGGGCTTGCGTGTGGCGGTGTAGCGATAGGCCGCGTCGCCGAAGGCGCGCGGCGCCAGTTCGGCCAGAATCGCCTCTCCGTCGGCCGCCAGCAAGTGGACCTGGCGCGCCGCAAGGGTCTTGAGCGCGCCGGCCGCGGCCTGCACGGCCTTGAGCCAGCTCGCGCTGGATACGGGAGTCGCCCCCAGGCCAACCAGGATCAACCTCTTGGCTGCCAGGCCGGTTGGGCGGCTGCGCACGCATGTGGTGCCAAGCGCGCCGGAGAAATCACCGTCCTGCGCGGCTTCAGCCGCGAGCGGGTCCACCATATCGGCTTCGACCAAGCCGCACGACGTACCTGGCTGATGCAGGAAAACCACCAAGGCGTCGGTCTGCAGACTGGCCAGTGATTTCAGGGGGGCTATGCTAAATTTCATAAGGTCTCCTGATGACGCCTGCATTATTCCACCTGGCTTTCCGGAGCGCTTCGCCGCCCACGTTCGACCGCTCGGCCACCCCCCACCACGCCCGATCTCGCCGCCTGCCCGATGCTGCTGGACACTTCCTTGCGCCGCGAAATGGCCCGCAATTTCGGCGGCAGCTTCACCGTGCTGTTTTCAGTGGTGCTCACGCTCATGCTCATCCGCGTCCTGGGCCAGGCATCGGAAGGCCAGGCCAATCCGCAGGACCTGTTCCTGCTGATCGGCCTAGCCTGCCTGACCTATCTCCAGTTCATTCTGGGTCTGGCCCTGTTCATCGCGGTGCTGATGAGCTTCTCGCGCATGCACCGTGACTCGGAGATGGTGATCTGGGCTGGTGCGGGCGTAACGCCCATGCAGTACTTCCGCACCGTCCTGCGCTTCTCAATGCCCATCGTGCTGGCCATCGCCGCCCTCACGCTCGTCGCCTGGCCCTGGGCCAACCAGCAGAACGCGGCGCTGCGCGACCGCTTCGAACAACGCTCGGATCTTGCACGCGTGGCGCCCGGACAGTTCCGCGAATCGTCCTCCGGCAAACGGGTCTTTTTCATCGGCAAGGGCGCTGATGCGGAAGGTCTCGCCCACAACATCTTCATTCGCGACAAGACCGCAGACCAGGAAACGATCACCCTGGCACAGTCAGCCAAACTGCAGAATCTCGACGGCGCGCGCTATCTGATGCTGGCCAACGGCCACCGCTACAGCCATACACAGGGACAGGCCAACTACCAGATCACGGGCTTCAAGCAGATGGGCATCCGCCTATCGTCTCTCAGCGCTCCCGCGCCCTCGGCGGCCCTACCGGCGGCAGTGCGCCTTGCCAATACGCCCAGCCGCGAGATTTCTACCCTGGCCCTCGCCATGTCGACGGTCCCGGCCTGGCTCGGGGAGCTCTCGTGGCGCATCGGCATCCCGATCTCCACGGTGCTGCTCGCGCTCATGGCGGTTCCGCTGGCAGCCACCAATCCCCGCGCGGGACGCGCGCTGCAGCTCATCGTGGCGGTGCTCATCTACCTCACCTACATCAACTTCCTGAATGCCACGCAAGGCTGGATCGACCAGGGCAAGCTGAGCTTGCCCATCGCGCTGCTCGTGCTCCACGGAACGGCCGCGGTGCTCCTCCTCGGGCTTGCTTTGCGCAAAGGTTTGCTGCCCTGGCGCCGCAACCATGGGGCGCATGCCATGCCCGGCGGCCTTTCCGGGCCGGCTGCGGCGCCCTGACCCCCGCACCATGCGCACCCTGCGTCGCTACCTGTTCTTGCAGATCGCTTCTGCCAGCGGCCTCGTCCTGCTGGTGTTTCTGGGACTGCTGTTTTTTCTCGATGTGATCAACGAGCTGAGCAATACCGCCGAGTCCGGCGCCTCGCTCGCGCATACCTTGCTGCTGGTTTCGCTGCAGTTGCCGAACCGCGCCTACGAAGTGCTGCCGATCGCGGCGCTGACCGGCACGGTATATGTGCTGGCGAGTCTGGCGGCCTCGTCGGAATTCACCGTCATGCGCATGTCGGGGCTCAGCCCGCGCCGGGCGCTGCTGCAATTGCTCGGCCTGGGCTTGGCGTTCTCGGTGCTGATCTTCGCGCTGGGGGAATTCGTCTCGCCGATCGCCGAACGCGTCGCCGCCACCATGCAGGCGCGCTCGCAAGGCGGCCATTTCGGCACCAACCTCAGCTCTGGGCTGTGGCTGCGCAACCGGCAGGGCGGGCAGGACGACCAGATGATCAACATCCGCAGCGTGACGGCTTCGGGCGAGTTGCGCGGCGTGCATATCTATGTCCTCGGCGATGGCGCGCAGCTCCTGCAAACGATCGATGCCGTCAGCGCCGTCTATCAGAACGGAGGGACCTGGCTGCTGCGCCAGGTGACCTCGGTCGGGCTCCCGACCCAGCCCGGCAAGGCTTTGGACGTACGGCATGAAGCCGAACTGCCCTGGCAGACGTCGGTCTCGCCCAGCGTGCTCGATGTGCTGCTGTTGAGCCCGGATCGCATGTCGGTGGTGGATCTGTGGCGCTACATCGGCCATCTGCGGGCCAACGGCCAGGCGGTGCAGCGCGATGAAATCGCGCTGTGGCGCAAGTTGCTCTACCCGCTCAGCGCCGTGGTGATGATGATGCTGGCCCTGCCGTTCGCGTATCTCCATGGGCGTTCGGGCCAGATCAGCTGGAAGGTGTTCGGCGGCATCATGCTGGGCATCAGCTTCATTCTCCTGAACACCCTCACGTCGCGCCTGGGGCTGCTGGCGAGTTGGCCGACCTGGCTCGCTGCCGCCCTGCCCTACATGGTCTATGCTGGCTCCGCGCTGGGCTTTTTCGTCTGGCGCGTGCAGTTCCGCTGAGTCCTCCATTCCCAGCCTTCGCCTCGGCCGCATGCCATGAACCTGCACCAGTTCCGTTTCCTGCAGGAAGCGGTGCGCCACAACTTCAATCTCTCCGAGGCGGCGCGCGCGCTGTTCACCTCGCAACCCGGCGTTTCCAAGGCCATCATCGAGTTGGAAGACGAACTGGGGGTGGAGATTTTCAGCCGCCATGGCAGGCGCATCCGCAAGCTCACGGCCCCTGGCGAGGAAGTCCTGCGCAGCGTAGAAGTCATTCTGCGCGAGGTCAACAACCTCAAGCGCATCGGCCAGAACTACGCTGCGCAGGACAGCGGCCAGCTCACCATCGCCGCGACCCACACCCAGGCCCGCTACCGCCTGCCGCAGGTCATCGCCGAGTTCCGCAGGCGTTTCCCGCGTGTCCAGGTGCACCTGATGCAAGGCAACCCGGACCAGATTGCCCAGGCGGTGCTGGACGAGCGGGCCGCAATCGGTCTGGCCACCGAAAGCTTGGCCGAGCATGCGGAGCTCGTCACGCTGCCATGCTACGAATGGCAGCATTTGGTGGTGACTCCGCTCAACCATCCGCTCAACGACTGCGCGGACCTGTCGCTCGCCGAACTGGCACGGTACCCGCTCGTCACCTACGACCCCGCCTTCACCGGCCGCAGACGCATCGACCAGGCCTTTGCCCAACAGGGGCTCACGCCGCAGATCGTGATGGAAGCCACCGACTCGGACGTGCTCAAGACCTATGTCGAACTGGAACTCGGCGTGGGCCTGATCGCCGAGATGGCGTTCAACCCGGAGCGCGACACCCAGCTCCGCGCCAGGCCCGCCGGACAGCTGTTCGGCCACAATCTCGCGCGCGTCGCGTTCAGGCGCGGCGTGTACCAGCGCGGCTTCGTCTTCGTGCTCACCGAGCTGTTGTCGCAGCGACTGTCGCGCAAGCTGGTCGAGCAGGTGCTGCGCGGCCAGAGCGACGAGAATTTCTCGATCTGAACTTCATTTCACCGCCATGTCCGCCGTTCAACGCCCCAGATCCGCTGCCCGGCATCCGGCCAGCCCCGTGCTGCGCAGCCGGCTGCCCCAGGTCGGCACCACCATTTTCACCGTGATGTCGGCGCTGGCCCAGCAATGCGGCGCCATCAACCTCGGCCAGGGCTTCCCCGACTTCGACCCCGATCCCAAACTGCCCGAAGCCGTGAACGCCGCGATGCGGGCGGGCCACAACCAGTATCCGCCGATGGCCGGCGTGCCGCTGTTGCGCGAAGCCCTGGCCGCAAAGATCGAGGCCCTTCACGGCGCGGCCTACGACCCCGGCGAGGAGATCACCATCACGGCCGGCGCCACGCAGGCCCTGCTCACCGCCATCCTGGCCGTTGTGCATCCGGGCGATGAAGTCATCGTGCTGACTCCCGCCTACGACAGTTACGCGCCGGCGATCGCGCTGGCCGGCGGCGTTGCGCGTTTCGTGCCGCTGGATGCGCACTACCGCCCCGACTTCGACGCCATCGCCGCCGCCATCACGCCCCGGACCCGCGCGATGCTGGTGAATTCGCCGCACAACCCCAGCGGCCGGGTCTGGACCGCGCAGGACATGCAGCGCCTGGGCGCCTTGCTCGCGCCCACCGACATCGTGCTGATCTCCGACGAGGTGTACGAGCACATGGTGTTCGACGGCGCCACGCACCACAGCGCGGCGGCCGACCCCCAACTGGCCGCGCGCAGCTTCGTCGTCTCGAGCTTCGGCAAGACCTACCACGTCACCGGATGGAAGGTTGGCATGGTCGCGGCGCCACGCAACCTGATGCGTGAATTCCGCAAAGTGCACCAGTTCAATGTGTTCACCGTGAACACGCCGATGCAGCACGGGCTGGCCCACTACCTGCGCCAGCATCCCGAGGCGCACCTGAACCTGCCCGTCTTCTACCAGGCCAAGCGTGACCGCTTCCGCGCTGGACTGGCCTCGACCCGCCTTCGGCTGTTGCCCTGCGAGGGCACCTATTTCCAGTGCGCCGACTATGCGGCCGTCAGCGATCTGTCCGAGGCCGCTTTCTGCGAGTGGCTCACGCGCGAAGTGGGCGTGGCCGCCATTCCGCTGTCGGCCTTCCATCCGGACCCGGTCGAGCGCAGCACCGTGCGCTTTTGCTTCGCCAAGTGCGAAGCCACGCTGGACGCCGCGCTGGAGCGCCTGGCACGGCTCTAGCCCCGCTCAGTCCTGGTTCCTGCCCGGTTCACGGTCGGAAGGCAACACTGCATTCGGTGTTGCCGGCGGCGCTTGCGTATCCGACTCCAAGGTGAAATCCAGCGCAGTCCGCAGCGCCCCCGCTGGCACTTGCGATGGCTTGCTGGCGCCCTCCGGCGGCGCCAGGGACAGCGAGATCAGGGACAGTGGCAGATCGAGATCGGAATGCTCGTCGAAAACCGGCACCGGCCGCTGGTCCTTGGGCTGAATGGGGTTGCGGCTCAGGTCGCGGGCAACGGCGTACAAATCGAGCAGATCGCGATAGGCGGGAAGCTCGAATCCCACGCGGCGCCTGCTGGGGTCATCCAGCAACATGCGCTCGATCACGGTGAGCATGGGCGGCAGATCCCAGGTCTCGCAAATGAGCGCAAGCGCGCGCGGATAGGCTTCAAGATCGCGTCCCGGGCCGGCGAGCGGTTCGTCCCAGGGCGGAATTTGCACATTGAAGCGATGCCTGAAACGCACCAGCAAGGCCTCGTAATCGTTCTTGCGGCCGTGCTGGCGGTACAGGCCGAACAGATAGAGATAGGGCAAGGCTAGCGACCCGCCACTGGCATCGTTCAGCGCCTTTTCCATCACGACGATGGCCTGTTGCGGGTCGTCGATGCCAATGAAGAATTCAGCCAGCTGGCGCAGATCCATCATCTCGTCGATCTGCACCAATTCCACGCCCGAAAGCGGCTGGGTATAGGCCTTCCTTTCCACCGTTTCCTGCATGCCCCAGTCAGCCGGCCGCGTGGTCTGCGCGACGGTCCGTACGGGTTCGGTTGTGGCGCCATGACCTTGATGCTGTTCCGGAGGCCAGGTGGAAGGCCCGCTGCCCTCCAGGCTCCGCGCCTCATCTGTAGCGGCTGGCACGGCATCGGCCGGTGCCTCGGGGGCCGCGGTCGGAAGCCACCGCTCCCCGATGGTCACGCGGCGGCCAAGCTCGCGCCATAACCACAGACTGAGCAAAGCGAAACCTGCTGCCAACCCGCCCAGGACGTAGATCAGCATGCGGCGGCCGCTTTGCGCCACGGCCATTTGTTCCATCTGCCCCCGAAGCTGGAGCCATTCGCCGTCGTCCCGCAAGCGCGCGGCCTTGATCTCCTCGATCTGAGCCGTCAGCGCATCAAGTTTCTTGCCGAGATCGGCGGGCGCGGCGGGCACTGGCGAAACCATCGGGACGCTGGCGCCGGGACCGCTCACAGCCTTCGCAACGTTGCGCACATCCGTCTTTCCTGGCACAGATAACGCGGGGCTCAGGCGCAGCGGGGAAGATGGCGCAAGCTCGGCCGACAGCCAGTCCAGCTTGAGTTCGCTGCCGTGTTTGGGGTGTGTCACCGGAGCCGCGCGGCTCTCCCTTGTTTTTGAACGCGCGCGATGGGGGAGCGCAGGTTTGCGTGTGCCCACCATGTGTCGTTCGGCTTGCCTCGCTGCATCGGGCCTACCCTCCTGGAGATTCGATGCGAGGATCCCATCGGTATGTCCATTGCGAACCTTCGTCTTGGTCGCCGGGGCCACCGCCGCGTGCCGGGGCAAGTCCGCGGTTGCTGCGGCTTCGATGGGCACGACGGGCAGTTCAGGCGTCGGCGGGTTGACAAGCAGTGTGTACTGCTGGGTGCGCTGGAACTGGCAGCCGAGCTTGACGGTGAGCACGACATAGGGTTCGGTCATGGGCACGGTGGACCGAACCTGGATGCTGTCCTCCGCATTGCCCAGATGCCGCAGGGTCACGACGAGCAGATCCTGCCGCAGGGCATCGCTGCCAACATTGGCCTGGGCCTGCACGCAGCTGGATGCCAGCTGTTCCGGAGCATCCAGGCGCACCGGGATGTCCACACGCAGGGGCTGCCCGAGAATGGCGTACGTCTGCGGCCGCTCCAGCAGCAAGGCCTGCGCAGGCATGGCGGCCAGCACCGCACCTGCGGTCAGAATCGGCTTGAGCCATGTCGGCGGGCGAAGCATGCGCGACGTGAAGTCCGGACGGCGAAACATGTGGACAATCCTGATGAAAAATCGGGCCATTTCGATGCGATTCGACTCTATCAGTCGATACGACGCGAATTCGCTTGACGCATCAAACGAAAATCGAGGTTTCGTGAAGCATTTTGCAAAAATCCGCTTTTCTGCATTGGCCCCCGCGCACCCATTCAAGAGACCCTTTCCATGGCCCAAACCTACGACGAAACTGCAACCGCCGACGCGCGCGTTTGCGTGCTGAACCTGCAACTCGGCAGCGCCGGCCCGGCCATGACCCCGGAGACGGCGCATGCCGGCATCGAGGCCCTGTCGACCGCACTGCGCGATCCCGATCTCGGCGTCATCGTGCTCACAGGCAGCGCCGAGCAGTTCTGCGCCGGCGTGCCGGCGCCCGCGCGCCCGGGCGGTGAGGTTGCGTGGGACGGCAATGCGCCAGCGTTCATCGACGCGCTGCACGACTGGCTGCTGGCCCTGCGCGAAAGCGACAAGCTCACGATCGCAGCCGTCGAGGGACAGGCCAGCGGGGCCGGACTGGCGCTGGCGCTGGCATGCGACCTCATCGTCGCCGCGCGCCCTGCCCGCTTCGCCTTACCGGCCGCCGGCCAGGCGAGTGGCCGCAACGCCGGCGCGCTATGGCTGGCGGCGCAGTCCCTTCCGCGCGGCGCGCTCACCGAACTGAGCCTGCTCGACACCGCCATGCCGGCCGAGCGCGCGCACGCTTTGGGACTGGTGTGCAGACTCACCGAACCCGGCCTTGCCCTGCAGCAGGCGACGCAACTCGCAAGGGCTGCGGCGCAGCGCGAGCCCGCTGCGCTGGCCGCGCTCAAGGGCCAGGTCACGCGTGCGATGGAGCAACCCTTGCACGCCATCCTGGCCGAAGAACGCGACCTCTGGCTGCGCCGGCCCGCACCCTGAACGCGGGCCGGCACGATTTCCGGCACGGCGCAACAATGCGGCTGGCGAGCGGCCGCTGGAGCCGCTGCCCGTTCACAGCGCAAACCACCATGATCGACCTTTACTCCTGGCCCACACCCAACGGTCAAAAAATCCACATCCTGCTCGAAGAACTCGGCCTGCCCTACAACGTGCATGGCGTCAACATCGGCACCGGCGAGCAGTTCAAGCCCGAGTTCCTGCGCATCAGCCCCAACAACAAGATTCCCGCCCTGGTCGATGCCGACGGACCGGGTGGCCAGCCCCTGGCGCTGTTCGAGTCCGGCGCGATTCTGGTCTATCTGGCCGAGAAGACCGGGCGCTTCCTGCCGGCTTCGGGCGCCGAACGCTACACGACCCTGCAGTGGCTGATGTGGCAGATGGGCGGCCTGGGACCCATGCTCGGCCAGGCCCACCACTTCCGCATTTACGCGCCGGAAAAAATCGACTACGCCATCACGCGCTACACCAACGAGGCCAGGCGCCTGTACGCCGTGCTCGACCAGCGCCTGGCGCAATCGCCCTGGCTGGGTGGCGACGACTACTCGATCGCCGACATCGCCGCCTTTCCCTGGTGCCGCAGCGCCAAGAACCAGGGCGTGGACTGGGCCGAGTACCCGCACGCCAAGCGTTGGTTCGACGCCATCGCCGCCCGCCCGGCCGCGCAGCGCGGCCTGGCGGTGCTGGCCGAACAGCGCAAACCTCTGCTGGACGAACAGTCCCGCAAGAATCTGTTCGGCGAGGCGCAATACCAGCGTCGCTGAAGTTTCCCGAAGCCGTACCGGCTTCCCCCATCATCACCCGACGACAACAAGGCATTTCATGAAACTCGTCCGCTACGGCCCTTCCGGGCGCGAACAACCCGGCCTCATCGACAACCAAGACAGGCTGCGCAGCCTGCGCGACGTGGTGCGCGACATCGGCCCCGACGTCTACGGCCCGCAAGGCCAGCGCGCCCTGCGCAAACTGGACGTGCAGGCGCTGCCCGTGGTACGCGGCAAGCCGCGGCTCGGCGTGCCCTTCGTCGGCATCGGCAAGTTCATCGCCATCGGCCTGAACTACCGCGACCATGCCGCCGAGGCCAAGCTGCCCATCCCGGGCGAACCCATCGTGTTCAACAAATGGACCACCTGCATCAGCGGGCCGAACGATCCCATCGAGCAGCCCCCGCATTCCACGCGGCTGGACTGGGAGGTCGAACTCGGCGTGGTGATCGGCCGCCAGGCGCGCTACGTGCCGGTGAGCGAGGCTCTGGCCCATGTGGCGGGCTACTGCGCCGTGCACGACGTGTCGGAACGCCAGTTCCAGTTCGAGCGCGGCAGCCAGTGGGACAAGTCCAAGGGCTGCGACAGCTTCGGCCCGGTCGGCCCCTGGCTGGTGACGGCCGACGAGGTGCCCGACCCGCAGAGCCTCGACCTGTGGCTGGACGTCAACGGCCGGCGCATGCAGTCCGGCAACACCGGCGACATGATCTTCAGCGTCGCGCAGATCGTCAGCTACCTCAGCCACTTCATGGCCCTGCGCCCCGGCGACCTCATCGCCACCGGCACGCCGGCCGGCGTGGGCATGGGACAAAAGCCGCCCCGCTACCTGCTGCCGGGCGACCAGGTCGAACTCGGCATCCAGGGTCTGGGCCGCCAGCAGCAGACCGTGCTGGCTTCATCCCACAAGGTGGCGCAGGACGCCGCCGGCCTCGTGCTCGCAGCCAAGGCCTGACCAGGACATGCCCTGGGAAGATCCCGGACACCCTGCCATCCAGGCTCCGGTTCGGGTTTTTTTGTACGGTCAGTTTGCGCGATCAACCGGGCGTGTCGCTGCCACTCAGTTCAGGTTCGCCAACGAGTAGCGCAGCGCGTGCCTCTTCGGGCTCGGGCAGGCCGCTGACGACGGCCAGTGCGATGATGATGAAGCTCAGGATCACCACCAGGCCCATGCCTTCGTAGAAGGTCAGCATGCCATTGCCGCCAATGGGTTCGACCGGACCCATATTGGTGATGGCCCACATCCCGAGAAAATACGGGAACAGCCACCACGCGCCCTTCCAGTGCAGTTCGCCAACACGGCCGGAAACAGCCTGCGCGATCACGTACAGCACGAAAATCACCGCCAGCGCGCCGAACAGGAAGTCGTCGGTCCCGGCGCCAGACCAGAAGATGATGAGGTTGGCCGCGATGAAGGCCAGCGGCGCCCACAGCCACGCACCCTTCAGGGTGTAAGGGCGCCGATACGCGCCTAGCGGCAATGTGCGGCGCAGGGTCAGCAACGATACCGGCCCCACGCCGTAGGCCAACACCGCGGCCGACGAGATGAAGGTCACGATTTTCTGCCACGAGGGGAAAGGCAGAAAGAACAACATGCCGACGATCCAGGTGACCCAGAGGCCGGCCGAGGGGGCTCCCTTCGCATTGAGTTTGGCGAACCAGGGCAGCGACAGGCCGTCCTTGCCGGTGGCGTAGACCACGCGCGCGGTCGTGCCGCCGTACACCAGACCGGTCCCGGCCGGAGACACCACCGCGTCGATATAAAGCAGCGCCGCCAGCCAACTCAAACCGAGCAGGGTGGCCAAGCCGGCGAAGGGGCCGGAAGCGCCGGTGAAATGTACCTTGGCCCAGCCCTGGGCGATGTCGCTCGGATTGAGCGCGCCGATGAAGGCCACTTCGAGCAAAACGAAAATCGCTCCCGCAATCAACACCGAGCCGACGATGGCGATCGGTACGTCGCGCTGCGGATTCTTGGCTTCCCCTGACAGTTCGATGGCTTGCCGAAAGCCGAGGTAGCTGAACACGATGCCGGATGTGGCAATGGTCGAGATGGTGCCTTGCACACCCATCGGCGCAAAGCCCTGCGCGGTGAAGTTGCCGCTGTGAAACGACGACACCAGCAACATGACGATGGCGAGGATCGGGACAATGAGCTTCCAGACCATCATCGTGTTGCCCACCCGCAGCAACATCCGCACCCCCATGGCATTGATCAGCACGAACACACCCAGCAGCACCACGCTGGCGCCCATGCCCTCGGGCGTGAGCAACTGGGTCTTGGCGTTGACGAAGCCGGGTAAATAGTTATTGGCGTAGGTGACCACCGCCAGCACTTCGGCCGGCGCCACCGTGACATAGCCGAGAAACACCACCCAACTCATCACCGCGGCCATCAAACTGCCGTGGCTGAGCTTGGGGAAGGTGATGACCGCGCCCATCCCCGGAAATGCGCTGGTGAGTTCGGCATTGACGAAGGCGAGCAACAGAATGGCCGCGCCGCCGATCACCCAGGACAGGATGCTGGATGGTCCGGCCTGCTGGGCTGCGGTGAGCGGCGCGAACAGCCAACCCGAGCCGATGATGGCGGTGAGACTGGCGAACAGCAGGCTCCAGATGCCCGCCTCTTTGTGAATCTTGCTGCGCTGGATCTTGGGCGGGGTCACCGCACCGAGGGGAACACTGGCCATGATGATCTCCGTTTGAGAGGGAAATGGCTCGCCGTCGTCGCGAACTGGATTGACGCTCAACGTTTGTATTCCAGTCGGCCTGATTTACAGGTGAACGAAGGTAAAACGCGCAGCGAGATGCGACAGCCGCCCAACCATCCTGCCAATCCCTCGCACTGCACAACGGCTGGCATGGCGTCCAGTCTTGCTAGGCTTGCGTCATGAATGCCCGCCTCGATGCCCGCCCCGACGCCGAACACCTCTTGCAGCACGTCTGGGGCTACCCGGCGTTTCGCGGCATGCAGCGCGACGTGGTCGACCATGTCGCGGCCGGCGGCGATGCGCTGGTGCTGATGCCCACCGGGGGCGGCAAGTCGCTGTGCTACCAGATTCCAGCCTTGTTGCGCGACGGCATCGGCGTCGTGGTGTCGCCGCTGATCGCACTCATGCAGGACCAGGTTGCAGCGCTGGAGGAACTCGGCGTGCGCGCCGCCTTCCTCAATTCGACCCTCGACGCCGCCACGGTCCAGGCCGTGCAGCAGCGCGCCCGCCGCGGCGAACTCGACCTGCTCTACATGGCGCCCGAGCGACTGCTGAGCGAGAGCGGCCTGCGTCTGCTGGGTCAATGCCGCATCGCGCTGTTCGCCATCGACGAGGCGCATTGCGTGTCGCAATGGGGGCACGATTTCCGCCCGGAATACGGCCAGCTGGCCGTGCTGCGCGAGCGCTGGCCCGAGGTGCCGCGCATCGCGCTGACCGCCACCGCCGACGTGCCGACGCGGCAGGAGATCGCCGAGCGCCTGCTGCGGGACGGCCGTGCCTTCGTCTCCAGCTTCGACCGCCCCAACATCCGCTACCGCGTGGTGGAAAAGCGCGATGGCCGCGCCCAGTTGCTGAACTTCATCCGCACCGAACACGCCGGAGACTGCGGCGTCGTGTACTGTCTGTCGCGCAACACGGTGGAGGAGGTCGCCGTCATGCTTGCCGGCCACGGCATCCGCGCCCTGCCTTATCACGCCGGCCTGCCGGCGGCGCAACGCGCGTCCCACCTGCGCCGCTTCCTGGACGAGGACGGCGTGGTGATGGTGGCCACCATCGCCTTCGGCATGGGCATCGACAAGCCCGACGTGCGCTTCGTCGCGCACCTGGACATGCCGCGCTCCATCGAGGGCTACTTCCAGGAAACGGGCCGCGCCGGGCGCGACGGCCTGCCGGCGCAGGCGTGGATGGCCTACGGCCTGTCCGACGTGGTGCAACAGCGCCGGCTGATCGAACTCTCGGAAGCCGACGACGCCTACAAGCGCCTGTCCACCAGCAAACTCGACGCCATGCTCGCCCTAGCCGAAGCGGCGGACTGCCGCCGCGTGCGCCTGCTGGCGTATTTCGACGAAGCCAGCGGTCCGTGCGGCAATTGCGACAACTGCCTGAATCCGCCTGAACTGGTCGACGCCACCGAGTCCGCGCAGAAACTGTTGTCGTGCATCTACCGCTGCCGCCAGACCAGCGGCACCAGCTTCGCCGCCACCCACATCATCGACGTGCTGCGCGGCAAGCGCAGCGAGAAAGTCGAGCGCCACAACCATCACGCACTGTCCACGTTCGGCATCGGCGCCGACCTGAGCGAGCAGGACTGGCGCCAGCTGCTGCGCCAGCTCGCGGCCCAGCATCTGGTCGACGTGGATGCCGCGCATTTCAACGTCCTGCACCTCACCGAGGCCAGCCGCGAGGTGCTGCGCGGGGCGCGGCGCATCCACCTCAAGCGCCAGGAACCGGCAGCCGCGGGCAAGCGCCGCGCGGGCTCGGCGCCGCGCCCGGTGGCGCAAGCCCTCGCGGCGGACGATCTCGCCTTGTTCGAGGCCCTGCGCGCCTGGCGCAGCGGCGTGGCCAAGGAGCACGGCGTGCCGGCCTACGTCGTGTTTCCCGACAGCACGCTGCAAGCCATTGCCCTGGCGCGCCCTGGCGACCTCGACGCGCTGCGTAGCATTTCCGGCGTGGGCGACAAGAAGCGCGACAGCTACGGTGCGGCCTTGCTCGACATCATGGCCCGGCACGCTGCCGCTTGAACCCCGTCAGGCCAGCCACCGTTGCGCCAGGCGCGGCCAATGAGCCCATCGCCCGGCTGCCCGAAGATGAGCGAAGCGCAGCGCGGGGGTGCCCACCATGAGCCTACCGGGAAGCCCCAAAGGCGAATTCCCTCCCGGAGGGACGGCGCGCAGCGCCAAGGGAGCACAGTCATGAGGCGCGACAGCGGGCGCGGTGAAACAGCCCCCGGGCCGCCTGGCCACAGGATCAATGCGTCCCGCCTGAAAGCGCCTGCGCGCGCACGCGCCGCACGATGTCGCGCAACGCGCGGCCGAGCAGGTCTTGCGCGGCGGCGGCATAGTGCCGCGCGTCGTTCGTCGCCACGGGTTGCCATTGATCGAATCGCCAATGCGCGACGATGCCACGCGGCTCGTCGCGGGCGAGTTGGCAGGTCAGCTCCAGCCTCACCACGCCGTGCTTGCCGTCGATGTCGTGTTCCAGCCGGCCGAGCTCGCAATGCAGGGTCCAGACGGAGGGCGCCAGGCGGACATTCGTCTCCACCGCGCTGACCCAGGGCTGCTGCGACAGGGTCTGCGCGATGGCCGCGCCGATGAGCTGGGCGGGGGGCGCCAGCCAACGGCTGTCCCGGTAAGGCATCAGCGCGAGGCCTGGCCTGACCGGCCTTTGTGCGCCCTCGCCCGGCGAAGCCCCGCCAGCATGTGGCACGCCATCGCCGGCCCCCTCGCTATAGAGCATGGCGGTGCCTCCCAGCCCCGGCGCCGCGGCCACCGGCAGCAGGTGAATGACGACGGATCGTGGCGACTGTTCTGCCGGCTTGGCCTCGGCCGCGACCGGCTGCAAACGATAGATCTGTTGCGCCCTCTGGCTGGCCGTCGGCAAGGAACAGCCGGCGCCGCACAGTGCCAAAACGAGCGCGGACGTCCGCACGAAGATGTTCATCGGTGTTCTCCGGGTCCGGGGGGCGGCTGGGGCACGCCGTAAAGCAATTGGCTCGGATTGCTCTTGAGGCTCCGGATCAGCTCCGTGAGCTGGCTGCTGAGCTGCTGCAGGTTGTCGGTGAGCCTGTCGAAACCCGGCAGGGTGCGGCTCTGCAACTGGTCCAGGGCCTGCGTTCCCGCGGCACCCAGCTTGGCCGCGCCCTCCCCGGCCTGGCGCCAGCTTTTCGCTGCCGCGTCCATCTCGCCCAGGGTGCCCTGCAGATGCGCCGTGGTGTCGCTGAGCCGCGCGAGCAGCTTCTCGCCATGGCCGGTCAATTGCTGGCCTTGCGCACCCAGCGCCGCGAGCTCCTGGCTGGATTGACGCAAGGCCACCAGGGTCTGCGCGATGTCCTGCCGATGGGCGGCGAGTGTCCCCGTGATCTGCTCCGCGTGCATCAGGGTCCGGCTCAGCGCCCGCAGATTCTCATTGCTCAGCAGCATGTCCAGCCGGCTGGCGATTTTCGACAGCATCAGCGTGGCGTCGCTCAGGCCGCCCTCCAGGCGCGAGAACACCGACGGCGCGTAGCGAATGACCGGATAGGGCTGGCCGGGAGCCGCGCTCAGCGGCTGGGGCGATGCGCCGCCCGTGAGGTTGATGACCGACAGCCCCGTCACGCCCTGCGGGATGAGCTGCGCGACGGTGTCGGCGCGCACCGGCACGGACTTGTCGATGTCAACGCGGATGCGGATGAGGGTGGGATTGGCCGGGTCGATCTCGATGGAGGCCACCCGACCCACGCTCACGCCGCGATACAGCACGTTGCTGCTATCCCTCAAGCCGTTGACGTTGTCGGTGGCGTAAATGAGGTAAGGCGTGGTGTTCTGCTGCCTTCCACCCACCGCCAGCCAATAGGCGGTGGCCGACAGCAGCAGGCACAGCAGCAGGATGAAAACGCCGACCGCCGTGTAGTTGACTTTCGATTCCATCATTCCACCTTCGTGCGGCGTTCCGTCTTGTTCATGATGTCCCCATGATCTGCGTGGCCTGCGCCTGCTGCGCAAAGACCAGCGACCGCCCTTGTCGGAAATAGGCCGCGAGTTCGGGTTCGTCCCGCCGCGCCAGCTCGGCCGCCGTTCCCAGCGCCAGCACTTTCTTGCGCGCGAGAAAAGCCACCATGTCGCTGCCGCGCCAGATCGAGTCGAGGTCGTGCGTGACCTGCAGGATGGTCAGCCCCAGCAAGTCGCGCAACTCGCGCACGAGATCGTCGAACGCGGCGGCGCCGATCGGATCCAGCCCCGAAGTCGGCTCGTCCAGAACCAGCAGCTCGGGGTCGAGTGCCAGCGCGCGGGCCAGCGCCGCGCGTTTGACCATGCCACCGGAAAGCTCCGACGGATACTTGTGCGCGGCATCCGCCGGCAGGCCGGCCAAGCGGATTTTCAGCATGCCGATGTCGGCGAGGAATTCGCGCTCCACCGCGCCGTGCTCGCGCAGCGGCAGCAACACATTCTCCAGCACCGTGAGCCCGGTGAACAAGGCACCACCCTGGAACAGCACGCCGATGCGCTGGCGCAGACGCTGGCGGGCCGGCCCGTGCGCCGCGAGCGCGTCGTGTCCGAACAGGGCGAGCTGGCCCGCCTGCGGCTCGCGCAGCAGGATGAGCGTGCGCAGCAGCACGGTCTTGCCGGCGCCCGAACCGCCGACCAGGGCCATGATGCAGCCGCGTGGAAGGCGCAGATCCAGGCCGTCGTGCACGACCGCGTCGCCGAAACGATTGACGATGCCGCGGGCCTCGATCACCGCGGGCATCTCCCCACTCATGGGCGCACCCCTGCGTTGCGCGCCGCCCCGCCAGGCTGGAACACCCCCATGTTCGAACGGCCACGCGATGCGGTCATAGCCCGAGCAGGTTGTAGAGAATGGAAAACCCGGCATCGATCACGATCACCAGGAAGATGGCCTGCACCACGCTGACCGTGGTGGCCCGGCCCACCGCCGCGGCGCTGCCCGACACGCGCATGCCCTGCATGCAGCCCACCAGGGCGATGATCACGGCGAACACCGGCGCCTTCACCAACCCCAGGGTCAGGGTTTGCGCCGTCACAACCTGCGGAATGCGGCTGATGTATTCGCTCCACGACACACCATAGCCCATCGACGCCACCACGCCGCCTCCCGCCAGCCCCATCACATCGGCGAACAGCGACAGCAGCGGCAGTGTGATGACCAACGCCAGGACCTTCGGAAACACCAGCACTTCGAAGGGCGACAGGCCCAGCGCGCGCAGCGCGTCGATCTCCTCGGTGATGCGCATGGTGCCAAGCTGCGCGGTGTACGAGGACCCGGTGCGCCCCGCCACGAGGATGGCGGCGAGCAGCGGCCCGAGTTCGCGCAAGGTGATGATGGCCACCAGGTTCACGATCAGGATGTTGGCGCCGTAGGTCGCCAGCGTGGCGCCGCCCTGGTAGGCCATGACCATGCCGATCAGGAAGGACAGCAGGCCGATGATGCCAAGGGCACGAATGCCCGCCGCGTCGACCTCGGCCACCACCTCGCGCCAGCGGATGCGCCAGAACCTGGCCAGCAACGGAAGCCCGCGCCAGGCCAGTTCCCCGACGAAGGCGAGGAATTCGCGCCCCTCGCGCCAAGCCGCGACGCCGGCGCGGCCGATGTCGCCGAGCAGACCGGCATGCGCCCGGGGCTGACGCTGCGGCGCTTGCGCCATGCGTTCCCGCACGAGGTCGAGCAACTGGTTCTGAGGCGCCGCCAACCCGGCGCGATCGACCTCCACGCCAGCATCGATCCACGCTTGCAGACTGCGTGCCAGCACCAGCGCACCGGCGGTGTCGAACTGCCAGTCGCTTGCACTCAGGCGCAGCGTCTTGCACCCGGCGGGAAGCCGCAGGCGCGGCGCCGGGTCCAGGCCCTGGGCGGTCCAGTTCCCAGCCAGCTGCAAATGCCGGACGTCCGGCGCGTCGCTGCCGGCCAGCCATTGCGCGCGAGCGGACTGCGTCTCGGTCGGTGAGGCTGAGTCTGGCATGGAGTCCTGCACGTGCGTTCGGCAAGATGTCGCGCTGAGGCGTCGGCAAACGGTCTCAGCTGCCGCGCAAGGCGCCGAACACCCTGCCGATGAGCGCGCTGCCGGTCCCCGCCGGGTCGGTGCGAATGGCCCTTTCCTCTTCGCCGATGGCCTGA
>JAJXUC010000071.1 GCA_021783435.1 Pseudomonadota bacterium
CCGAGATGCCTTCGTTGCGGAAGTTGCGGTTGATCTCGAACACGCGCTCGAAGCCGCCGACCAGCAGACGTTTGAGGTAGAGCTCGGGGGCGATGCGCAGGAACATCTGCTGGTCCAGCGCGTTGTGGTGGGTGGCGAAGGGCTTGGCGTTGGCCCCACCCGGAATCGGGTGCAGCATGGGTGTTTCCACCTCAACGAAACCGGCTTCTTCCATTTCGTGGCGCAGCGCCGAGACGATCTGGCCGCGCCGCACGAAGCGCTGGCGGGATTCGGGCGTCACCACGAGGTCGACATAACGCTGGCGGTAGCGGGTTTCCACGTCTTCCAGGCCGTGGAACTTGTCCGGCAGGGGTTGCAGGTTCTTCGCCAGCAGGCGCACGCTGCCGGCCTGCACGGTGAGTTCGCCGGTACGCGTCTTGAACAGCAGCCCCTCGCAGCCGAGGATGTCGCCCAGGTCGAAATGCTTGAACGCGGCGTGGCCGGCCTCTCCGGCGTGGTCGTTGGTGACGTAGATCTGCATGCGGCCGCTGCCGTCCTGCAGGGTGCCGAAGCTGGCCTTGCCCATCACGCGCTTGAGCATCAGACGCCCGGCAATCTTGACCCGCACGGCCTGGGCCTGCAGGGTTTCGGCGTCCATCGCGCCGTATTCGGCGTGCAGGTCGGCGGCCTGTGCCCCGGGCTTGAAGTCGTTCGGGTAGGCGGGTCCCTGGGCGCGCAGCGCCGCGAGCTTCTGCCGCCGCTCGGCCAGGAGTGCGCCGTGTCCGGCCTGGTTCGCGTCAGCCGGGCTGTCGTTCTGGTTGGAAGTCATGCGTATTGTTCTCGTAGATAGTGCAACGATGCCGCGGTTTCCACGCTCAGTCCTTGGGCGTCCCGCGCCAGCAGGGCATGTTCGATGCGCGCCGCCAGGGTCTTGCCGAGTTCAACGCCCCACTGGTCGAAGGGGTTGATGCCGTACAGCCAGCCCTCCACCACGGTGCGGTGTTCATAGAGTGCCAGCAAAGCGCCCAGGTGGTAGGGGGAGAGTTGATCCATCCAGATGAAGGTGGACGGTCTGCCTCCCGGGCAGGCGCGGTGGCGCGCGGCGCGCGCGGCGGCTTCGGGCGGCATGCCCTGGGCCATCAGCTCGGTTTGCCAGCTCGATGCGTCTTTGCCGTTCCACAGGGCGTCGGCCTGGCCCAGGGCGTTCGCCAGCAGGGCCAGATGCTCCGGCAGGCGCGCATGCCAGGGCCGCACCACGGCGACGATTTCGTGGAACACCGGCACCGCCGCCTGGTGCAGGAGCTGGAAATAGGTGTGCTGCACCGGCGTGCCCACGCCGCTGATGACCGCCGGGCCGCTGACATGCACCGGCAGCAGCCCGTCGGCGCTGGTGGACTTGCCCAGCGACTCCATCAGCAGTTGCTGCAGGTACAGCGGCATGTGCGAGAACGCGTCGCCATACAGTCCGATGGACAGCAGGGGCAGGCCGAAGCGCACGCGATACGCATGCGACAGCCCCGCGAGCAGACCCGGTGCGCTTTGGTTCAGCGGTGTGCCCAGGAAATGCTGGTCCATCGCGCGGGCGCCGGCATGCAGCCGTTCCACGGTTTCACGTCCAAAGGCCAGCAGAAGCACCAGTCCATGCGCGCTCCAGACCGAGAAGCGTCCGCCGATTTCGGGCAGGGCGCGGAATACCTGCTCGGGCGGCATGCCGAAACGTTCCTGGGCCAGGTCGGCGTTGGACGTCAGTGCGACCAGGCGGCTGCGCGCGGCTTCCGCACCCAGGTGGCCCGCGAGCCACCGTACGACCTCCGCAGCATTGCGCATGACTTCCTGCGTCCGGAAGGATTTGCTGTTGATCAGCACCCAGGTGCGGGCCGGGTTGGCGGCTGCGAGCGCGGCGTCCAGCGTTGCGCCGTCGAGATTCGCCACCCAGTGGATGCGGCAGCGCGGAGACTGCAGCACCATGAAGGCGGTGAACAGTGCCCGCATCGGGGTTTCGGAACCGCCGGCACCGAGGTGGATGATGTCGAGCGGCTCGCTTCCGGCGTCGGCGTTCAGGCGCTCGGCCCAATCGGCCATGCGGGCATGTTCGGCATGCAGGAAGTCGGCTGCGGCCTGCGCCGCGGCATCGCCTCCCTTGGAGCCGAGGCGCGAGAGCAGATGCCAGGCTGGCCGGCCCTCGCTGCCGTTGAGCACGGTGTTGTCGACGAGGTCTGTCGGGCTGTACGGGAGCGCCGTCAGGGTGGTGGCCGCCGTGGCCAGAGCTTGGGCCCCGTGGCGGGTGAATTCCAGGCGCAGGCCTGATGTGTCGATGGTGGTGGGCAATGGCATGTTGTCAGGGGCGTCCGTGAACGCCTGTGCTTACCCCACGCGTGGCGATGGGCTGGATCGATGGTTTGCGGCAGGATGGCGCAGGCGCCTTGCCCGGCCGCGCGGGTTCTTTCCGGATGAGGCTGCAGGCGCTCGATTCTATCGATCCACCGCCCGGGAAGTCTCTTAGAGCGGCAGGTGCGCGAGCACACCCAGCCAGAGCAGGGCGAGCAGGCCGGCCTGCGAAACCGCCACGGTCCAGCCGAACGCGCCATCGCCGCCGAGAAATCCGGCGAAGACCTTGCTGACGGCGTTGCAACTGACCGCGGCGACCATGGCGGCGAGGGCTTGATGGTCGGACAGCAGACTGCTTGCCGCGAGCTGGGCCGCGGAGGCCGACGCCGCATGCGCGTCGGCGAAGCCGGCCAGGCCCAGGGCGAGTACCACGCCCTGAGGCCCGAATAAGGCAATGGCTTGCCTGGCCAGCAGCAGGAGCAGGGACAGCAGCAGGGCGAACAGCAGAGCGCTGCGCGGATTGAACGGGCGCTGCGACAGCCATGCGTCCTGCGTGCCGGCGTCGGCCTCGGGGATTTTCCATCCCAGCGCCCAAAGCGCCGCGACGGCGGCTCCCGTCCCATAAGCCAGCAGCGCCGGCCAGAACAGGGGCAGCAGCCCGGCATCGAGGATGCCGACGATCACGGCCAGCTCGATGACCGTGGCCAGATTGGAAAGCTGCGCGGCGCCAAGGCAGGCTGCGCGCAGGTCCGGCTGCTCGCGGGCGCGCTGTGCCATGCCGGCGATGGTCGCCGTGCTGGAAACGAAACCTCCCGCCAGACCCGCCAGGGCCAGCCCGCGCGACCTGCCGAACCTGCGTATGGCCAGATGCCCCAGGGTCTGCACCAGCATCAGCAGCACCGCGAGCAGCCAAAGCGCGTGCGGATTCAATCCAGCCAGCCAGGGCAGCGGGCGATCCGGCAGCAGTGGCAGCACGACGAGCACCGCCGCGGCCAGCAGCAGGCCATGCGTGATTTCCGATTCGGTGAGCACGCCGCGGACGAAGCCATGCAGCTGGGGTTTGGCCCACAGGATCAGGGACACCAGCACCGCGAGCCCGGCGGCAAGCGCGGGAGCACGCATCGCCAGCGCGCCCAGCAGCAGGGTCAGCAGCAGCGCCAGTTCGGTGGTCAGGCCCGGGTCCTGGGCACGCGTTTGCACGTAGCCGGCGTAGCTGTGCAGCGCCACGGCGACCAGCGTCACGCCCAGGGCCATGGGGCCCAGCGTGCCGGCCACGGCGCCGGCCAGCGCCGCGAGCAGGAAACTGCGCATCCCTGCCGGGCTTTGCTCCGCCGCGTTCTGGCTGCGTTCGCGCTCGATGCCGATGAGCAGCCCGGCGCCGATGGCGGCAGCCCAGCCCGAGAGTTGCCATGCGCTGCTGTCCATGCGCGGATTGTGCCCCAGGCGGCCATGGTTTCAAGCCGGACGACGTTGCGCGGAGGCAGCCAGGTACCCTGCCTTCATAGAATGCCCCGATCGGCCGGCCAGGCCCTGGGCCACGGCGACAGCCGCCCCCGCGCCATCTTCCCATCTGCGAGGTTCCCATGATCATCATCACCGGAGGGGCCGGCTTCATCGGCGCCAATTTCGTGCACCACTGGCTGCGCTGCAGCGACGAGCCGCTGCTGGTGCTGGACGCCCTGACCTATGCCGGCAATCTGGAGAGCCTGGCCGATGTGCAGGCCGATGCGCGCTACGGCTTCGCGCACACCGACATCGGCGACCGCACCGCGGTGGCCGCACTGCTCGCCGCGCACCGTCCGCGCGCCGTGCTGCACTTCGCCGCCGAGAGCCATGTCGACCGCTCCATCCACGGCCCCGGCGACTTCATCCGCACCAATGTGCAGGGAACCTTCGAGCTGCTCGAGGCCGTGCGCGGCCACTGGAGCGGGCTGCCCGCCGCCGACAAGGCCGCGTTCCGCTTCCTGCACGTCTCCACCGACGAGGTCTACGGTTCCCTGGGCGAGTCCGACCCCGCCTTCACCGAGACCACGCCCTACGCGCCCAACAGCCCCTACGCCGCCAGCAAGGCCGCCAGTGACCACCTCGTGCGCGCCTGGCACCACACCTACGGCCTGCCGGTGCTCACCACCAACTGCTCCAACAACTACGGGCCCTACCAGTTCCCGGAGAAACTCATTCCGCTGATGATCCACAACGCGCTGGCGGCCAAGCCCCTGCCGGTGTATGGCGACGGGCAGAACGTGCGCGACTGGCTCTATGTGGAAGACCACTGCCGCGCCATCGCCCGCGTGCTGCAGCACGGTCGCCTGGGCGAAACCTACAACGTGGGCGGGCGCAACGAGGTGCGCAACCTCGACGTGGTGCACACCCTATGCGGCCTGCTCGACGAACTGGCGCCGAAGGCCGACGGCGGCAGCTATGCGGCGCAGATCGCCTTCGTGCCCGACCGCCCGGGCCACGATCGCCGCTACGCCATCGACGCCAGAAAAATCGAACGCGAACTGGGCTGGACGCCGCAGGAAACCTTCGCCAGCGGTCTGCGCAAGACCGTGCGGTGGTATCTGGAGCACGCCGACTGGGTCCAGCGTGTCGCCAGCGGCGCGTATCGGGAATGGGTCGGCAGGCAATATGGCGCGGGCGTCCAGGTCCAGGCACATGGGGCCTTGACATGAGTGGCGCAGGAGTGTCTGCGGCGGCGCCGCACATCCTCCTGCTGGGCGCCGACGGCCAGCTGGGCTGGGAACTGCGCCGCGCCCTTCTTCCGCTGGGCATGGTGCAGGCCTGCGGCCGCGCCCAGGCCGATCTGAACGATCTCGCCGCGCTGCGGGCCTTGCTCGGCCGCGAGCGGCCCGACATCGTGGTGAATGCCGCCGCCTACACCGCGGTGGACAAGGCCGAAAGCGAGCCGGAAGCCGCCGCGCGCGTGAACGCCGAGGCGCCTGCCGTGCTGGCCGACTATGCCGCCGCGCAGGGTGCTTTTCTCGTCCACTATTCCACCGATTACGTGTTCGACGGGCGCAAGGACCAGCCCTACACCGAGCGCGACACCCCGGCCCCGCAGAGCGTCTACGGCCGCACCAAGCTGGAAGGCGAGCAGGCCATCGCGCGCAGCGGCTGCCGGCACTTCACGTTCCGCACCTCCTGGGTGTTTGCCGCGCGCGGTGGCAACTTCGCCAAGACCATGCTGCGGCTGGCGCGCGAGCGCGACAGCCTGCGCGTGGTGGCCGACCAGGTGGGTGCTCCGACCAGCGCCGAACTCATCGCCGACGTCACGGCGCTGGCGCTGTACCGCCTGCGCTGCAGCGCGGACTTCGCCGCCGGGGCGTCAGGCGCATCGGGCTTCTACCACCTGACCGCCACGGGGAGCACGTCCTGGCATGGCTACGCCCGCTTTGTTCTGGAGCGGGCGCGGGCACAGGGCGCGGTCTTGCGTTGCATCCCCGAAGCCGTGCAGCCCATTGCGACCGCCGACTATCCCTTACCAGCGCCACGTCCGTCGAGTTCCAGGCTCGACTGCGCGCGAATTCAGGCCGCGCTCGGTGTCACCCTGCCCGCATGGCAGATTCAGGTCGAGCGCATGCTGGCCGAAGTGCTTCAATCGGCCTGAACCGATACTGGCGGGTCAACGATTGTGGAGCTTGCCAGGCGAGATCGGCCGGGCGCACGGTTGGGGTTGCTTGAAGGTCGGCTGGGGTCTTGCGGACCCTGGTGGTCACGAACGCGCGCGGGTGGCCAAGTTGCGATTGCGTGCGCGAGGCGTGCTCAGAATGGCGATCACGAATAGGGCGGCGAGCAGCACGAAACCCAGCGCAGACCACAGCGGGAGGGACTGGCCCAGCAGATAAGGCGTGTCGGCGCAGAAGCCATCGGCGCGGAACATCCAGGGCAGCCACTGGCTGATGGCCCAGTGGTTGATGGTGACGGCCAGGGGGTCGAGCCCGCAAGTCTGGCCGGGATGCCAGATCAGCCAGACATGCTTCGCCGCGATGCCGAAACCGGCCATGCAGGCCAGCACGGCAAGTACGGCGGCGCCTCTGGCGGCGGCGCGACGGCGCGACAGGATGGCTGTGGCGAGTGCGAGCAACAGCACGACCAGGTAGGCGATGCGCTGCAGGATGCAGAGCGGGCATGGCGCAAAACCCAGGTGTTGCTGCCAGAGTGCGCCAGCCAGGACGAGGGCGCAGACCAGCGCGGCCAGCAGGGGAAGTGCTGCCGGGAGCCGGGTCGGGCTTGCTTGGGAGGGTTTCATCGTGCGGTCATCCTGAAAATGCCCGTGGCGTTGCCAGCGTCGAAGCCCATGTCCATGCCGGCAGGCAGGGAGGCTCCAGGCAAGGCGGACCGGCTGATGAATTCGAAAAACGAACCCGGCACCGCGCGCGCACCGGCACCGCCGAGCGCGCGCCGCACCGGTGCGGCGCGCAGCGCAGTCTGGCGCACGCGTCCCGATTGCGAGACCTCGACGCGGTCCTTGACCTTGTACCCCTCGGCCCTGAGCCGCGTTGCAAGCGCCTCCACGTCGGCGACACGGTCGGTGGCGTGGTTGAAGGTTTGCCCCTCGGTGCTGATCCAGGCCATCTCGGCCGACTCCGCGCGCAGAGTTTCATAGTGTTCCTCGCTGGGCAGATCGTGCTGGCGGGCGAAGCACGCCGCAAGATCGGGCAGCAAGTTGCATGCAGTTTCCCATGGCACGGCGTGGTCGCGCTCGAGCCAGTCCAATGCCTGTTTCGCATTCTCGCCGAGCGGGTCGCGGGATGTGACGAGCACGTCGTGCACTGCGTGTTGAAAACGCACCGAGAACCGCTCCGGATGCAACTCGCTCAGAAAGAACTGCGGGATGTCCTGCGGCGCGTCGGCATGCAGGTAGGAGCGTCCCGTCATGCCCAGGCGTTCGAGCGGGTAAAGGCCATTCAGGGTGTAACCCAGGGGGCGCAGGACGCGGGTGATGGATGCTTCTCCGCAAGGGAGCCCGCCACATGAGCGTGCCAGGACGGTACGCACGGCGCCGTGGTCGAAGGTGATGGTTTCTCCACGCTCTCGTACCGCATTCACGTAGCGCTGCGCTTCAGGCACCTCGCGTACCAGACGGGCGAAAAGCACCAGGGTCAGGGCCGCGGCGAGTTGCCCGCGCGAAACGACGGCCCCGGCTGGTTCCGGACATAAGCCTTGCAAGACAGAAGGCGGCGTGACGACCTCGAGCAGTGCCATGTCGTCTTGCGCGAGCGCGGATTGGGTCAGGGCACGGAAGCCGGGATGTCGCATGAATGATTGGCCGAATATTGGTGTCGATCAGTGGCTGTCAAGCCCTGAACGCCCGAGGATCAAGCGGAATTGACCTTGCGTGCACGGCGCAGCGCCAACATTTCATCTTAGACGGCAACGCGCTGGCAGCCCGTTGCAAGACGTGACGCAGGCGGATGCCCCGGGCTGCCACGGATCTCCCGGTAAAATAACTAAGTTCGGGGCGTAGCGCAGCCTGGTAGCGCATCTGCTTTGGGAGCAGAGGGTCGGAGGTTCGAATCCTCTCGCCCCGACCAAGAGTTCATCAAGTCACGACATCCAAGACACCGCCGCCTGGCGGTGTCTTTGTTTTGGGTGCCGTGAGAAGCCATGAACTCGCGCGTTCACGCAAGGCGCTGCGACCAGACAAGTCTGGGGGCGCTGGCTTCACGGGTGGTCGAAGCGCCGCATGAGGCTTGCCCGGACCATGGCGCTGGCATTGTCGCGGGGAGATCGAGTCTCGCGGTTCTCAAGGCCTGGGCTGCGAACATGGTCGTCATGCCATGTTGTGCACTCAATTGTGGAAAGCCGCCATCGCGGCGCCGAACCCCACGAAAATGCCGCCGGTCAGGCGGTGGAAAGCGCGCGCTACTTTTGCGCCGCGCAGCATCGTACCCAGGCGCGCACCGAAGCTGGCGTAGATGAAATACCAACTGACCTCGATGGTTGCGAAGGTGCCGACGAGAACGACGAATTGCAGCAGCCAGTGTGCCGTAGGGCTCATGAACTGCGGCAGGAGCGCCGCGGCGAACAGGATGGCCTTGGGGTTGCTGCTGGCCACCAGGAAGCCGTTGCGGAACAGCGCCGCAGGCGTGTGCAGGCGGTGGGCATCGTCGTCCGCCTCGGGAGCCGGTTCGGCCAGGGCGCTGGCATGCGATGCGGCCCGCCAGGTCTTGACGCCAAGGTAGATGAGGTAGGCGGCGCCGATCAGACGCAGGGCGTCGAACAGGCGCGGCCAGGTTTGCAGGAACACGCCCAGACCCGCGGCCGAGATCGAGATCATCACCAGCAGCGCCGACAGGCAGCCGGCCATGGTCGCGGTGGAGCGGCGCCAGCCATGGCGCGCGCCGTGGCTCATCACGAGCAGCATATTGGGGCCGGGAATGGCGGAAATCACACCGACGGTGACGACGTAGAGCAGCCAGGTATGGGGGTTCATGGTGAGCCTTGGTTCGGATGGTTCAGTATGCCATGCGGCGCCCGGGTTGGAGGTGTCGGTGCCCGGTGTTCGCCTGGCCGACTGGCTGTTGCGACGTCAGCGGTGCGGTTCATGCAAATGTCATCGAACGCGCTTATTATTCCAACATTACTTGGATCATCGTAATGAACAGCAACGACGCCGTCACGGCACTTGCCGCATTGGCCCAGGAGGCCAGGCTGGCCCTGTTCCGCCTGTTGGTGCAGGCCGGCGAGCAGGGCATGACCGTGGGGGCGCTGGCATCCAGCGCCGGCCTGGCGATGAACAAGACCTCCTTCCACCTGCGCACCCTGGCGCATGCCGACCTGGTGCAGGTGCTGCCCGAAGGCCGGTTCGTGCGCTATGTGGCGCGGTTCGACCGCATGCACGCCCTGCGCGACTACCTGGGCGAGAACTGCTGCGGCAGCAATCCCCAGGCCTGTGCCCCCGGGGTGGCGCAGCGCGGCGCGCCGCAGATATCGGCTCCCACGAGCCGCCGAGGCTGAGCCTAAGGTTCGCGCGGCACAAGGCCTGGCTCCCCATCAACCCTGATGAGTCCCACGATGAACAAGCTATTTCTCCGCAACGTCTTGTTTCTGTGTACCGGCAATTCGGCCCGCAGCGTGCTGGCCGAGGCTACGCTCAATGCCTTATCGGGCGGTCGCTACGCCGCCTATTCGGCCGGCAGCCATCCCGCCGGTCGTGTCAATCCCTATGCGCTGGAGCTGATCGACGGCAACGGTTGGCCGACCGAAGGCTTGCGCAGCAAGAGCTGGGACGAATTCGCCGCGCCGGGGGCGCCCGAGATGCATTTCATTTTCACGGTCTGCGATGCCGCCGCCGGTGAGGCCTGTCCGGTGTGGCTCGGCCATCCGACCACGGCGCACTGGGGCGTGCCCGATCCAGCCGCGGTCGACGGCAGCGACGCGCAGAAGCGCCGCGCCTTCCGTGACGCCTACGCCGCGCTACGGCGCCGCATCGAGCTGTTTCTCGCGCTGCCGCTCGACAGGCTCGACGCCGCGCGCACCCGGCAGGAACTCGCCGCCATCCCGCAACGCGCCGACGCCTCGCTCCATGGTCCGGGCGCCAGCCAACCCGCAAGCCATGCCCCGGGAGCCTGAGATGAGCGCACAGTGTGAAGTCACGGCCGCACGCGCTGCGGGGGGGCCGATGTCGGTGTTCGAGCGCTATCTCACGTTGTGGGTGGCGCTGTCCATCCTGGCGGGCGTCGGGCTGGGGCGCCTTGCGCCCGGAACCTTCGCCAGCCTGGCGGCGCTGGAGGTGGCACAGGTGAATCTGCCGGTGGCGCTGCTCATCTGGGTGATGATCGTCCCCATGCTGGCCAAGGTGGACTTCTCGGCCCTGCATCAGGTGCGCCAACATGTGCGCGGCATCGGCGTCACGCTGGTGGTGAACTGGCTGGTCAAGCCGTTTTCCATGGCCTTTTTCGCCTGGCTGTTCATCCGCGTACTGTTCGCGCCACTGCTGCCGGCCGACCAGCTCGACAGCTATGTCGCCGGGCTCATCTTGCTGGCCGCCGCGCCCTGTACAGCCATGGTGTTCGTGTGGAGCCGGCTCACCGGGGGCGACGCGCTGTTCACGTTGTCGCAAGTGGCGTTGAACGACACCATCATGGTGTTCGCCTTCGCGCCCATCGTCGGCCTGCTGCTGGGCTTGTCGGCCATTACCGTGCCCTGGGCCACCCTGGTCATTTCCGTGGTGATCTACCTGCTCGTGCCGGTGGCCATCGGCCAGGTCGTGCGCCGCGTGCTGCTGGCGCGCGGCGCGGGCGTGTTCGAAGCCGCGATGCACGCGCTCGGCCGGGCGTCGATGGCCGCGCTGCTGGCCACCCTGGTTTTGCTGTTCGCGTTCCAGGGCCCGCAGATCCTGGCCCAGCCGCTGGTCATCGTGCTGCTGGCCGTGCCCATCCTGGTGCAGGTGCTGTTCAATTCCGGCCTGGCCTACCTGGCCAACCGCGCGCTCGGCGAGTCGCACGCGGTGGCGTGTCCCTCGGCACTCATCGGTGCGTCGAACTTCTTCGAGCTGGCGGTGGCGGCGGCTATCAGCCTGTTCGGCCTGCAATCGGGCGCGGCCTTGGCCACGGTGGTCGGCGTGCTGATCGAGGTGCCGATCATGCTCCTCGTGGTGCGCGTGGTCGGTGCCTCGCAGGCGTGGTACGAGGCCGGGGCCAGACGATCGGCCTGAACCCGGGGCGGTCTACCATAGCGGTGTACAGACATCGAGAGGACAGCCCGTGGATCACCAATCCGTCAAACAAAGCCTGGACCGGCTGCGCGCCGCGCTGGAGTCGGGCGCGCCGCTGGATGCGCAGCTCAAGTCCGACTTGGCGGCACTGGACGCCGACATTCATCGTCTGATCGACGGCCAGCCGCCGCAGGCCGCGACCGGCCTCGTCGAGCGGGTGCGCGAACTGTCGCTGCGCTTCGCCGAGCGGCATCCCACCATCGCCCTGGTCCTGCGCGAACTCGGCACCCTGCTCGAGGGCATCGGCGCCTGAGCGCTTCACGCTGCGGCCGCGCCGCCCCGCGTCGGCGCGGCCTGCGCGTTGTTCTCCCATGATCGAGGCCGCACACGAGCCGGCATACTTCGCCGGCGAGAATCCCCCCGCGCCCGGGCGGCTGCACGAAGTGGCCGCCGGCGTGTACTGGCTGCGCATGCCCATGCCGCTGGCGCTGGACCACATCAACCTCTGGCTGCTGGAAGACGGCCGGGGCTGGACCGTGGTGGATTGCGGACTGCACACCGACGCCACGCGCCAAGCCTGGGAACAGATCTTCGCCGAAGGGCTGCGGGGCCGGCCCATCACCCGCGTCGTCTGCACCCACATGCACCCGGACCATATCGGCCTGGCCGATTGGCTGTGTCACCGCTGGGACGCACCCCTGTGCATGACCCAGGGCGAATACCTCAGCGCCCGGCTGCTGTCCGCCGGGCTGCCGCCTACCGATACCGCGTCCATGCTCGCGCACTTCCGCCTGCACGGTGCCGACCCCACCCACCTGCAGGAGCTGGCCGGCCGCGGCAATTTCTACGCCCGCATGGTGCCCTCGGTGCCGCACGCCTACCAGCGGCTGGTGCATGGCCAGCTCCTGCGCGTCGGACGCGACAACTGGCAGATCATCGAAGGCGGCGGCCACTCGCCCGAGCATGCCGCGCTGTGGTGCGAGACGCGCGGCCTGCTCATCGCGGGCGACTTGCTGCTGCCGCGCATATCCACCAATGTGTCGGTCTTTCCCATCGAACCGGAGGCCGACGCGCTGGGCCGTTACCTGCGCGCCCTCGCGCGCTTCACCGCGCTGCCCGCTGGCATGCGCGTGCTGCCCTCGCACGGCTTGCCGTTCACCGGCGGACATGCCCGTGTGCGGCGCTTGCGCATCCACCACGCCCAGCGCCTCGCCCGCGTGCTGCAGGCCTGCGAAGGGCAGGCTTGCACGGCGGCCGACCTCATCCCTATGCTGTTCCGGCGCGAACTCGATGCGCACCAACTCGGCTTCGCCCTCGGCGAGGCCATCGCGCATGCCCACCGTCTGTGGCACATCGGCGCCCTGCGCCGCGAGTTCGACGCCCAGGGCAGGGCACGCTTTCGGGTCGCCGAGCGGCCGCCGGGAGAGGTGGTGGATTTCGAGCAGATCGCCGCGGGCGCGGCGGGGCTGTGAGTCGGGGCGCGCGGCGGCCCTGCGCTTCGGTCAGGTCCAGCGGCATCCGGTGGTTTTTGCCTCACACCCTTACGTCTTTCCTTCCAACCACGCCATTTCCTCCGCCGTAAAGCCTGCCTGCAACCGCGCCTCGCGGTTGAACGGCGGCTTGAGTCGCGGCGCGGCGTATTGGCAGGCGATGGCGTCATAGGCGGTGTGCGGGTCGCGGGATGCCTGGGCGCAGGCCCAGTGGTACCAGCGGTTGCCGATGGCGACGTGGCCAATTTCGTCGGCCAGGATGCGGTCCAGGATCTCGGCGCCGCGCGCGTCGCCCGCCGCGGCAAGCTTGGCGCGGATGCCGGGGTTGGCGTCCAGGCCGCGCGCCTCCAGGGTGCGGGGGACAAGGGCCATGCGGGCGAGCAGGTCGCCGGCGGTTTTCTCGGCCATTTCCCACAGGCCGTTGTGGGCGGGGAAGTCGCCGTAGTCGGCGCCCAGACCTTGCAGGTGTTCGCGCAGCAAGGTGAAGTGTTTGGCCTCCTCGGCCGCCACGCGCAGCCAGTCGCGGTAGTAGTCGGCGGGCAGGCCGGGGAAGCGCCAGGCGGCGTCGAGCGCGAGGTTGATGGCGTTGAACTCGATGTGGGCGATGGCGTGCAGCAGCGCGGCGCGGCCTTCACGGCTGCGCGGGTCGCGCCAGGCCATGCGGTTGGGCGGCAGCAGTTCGGGGCTGGCAGGGCGGCCCGGCAGGAGGGCGCCGGCTGCGTGCACCTGCAAGCTGGCTGCGGGGTCGATGAGCAGGTTGCCCGTGCGCAAGGCAAGGTGCAGGGCCAGCGTGCGCTGCACCTTGGCGGCCGGGTCGGTCTGCGCCAGCGCAACCAGGGCCAGGCGGCGGGCGCAGGCGGAAGCCGGGAGGTCCACCGTGGCGGCGACGGTCTCCCTCACAGCGCGTGGTGGGTTCATACAGGCTGTGTCGGTCCGCTGACTCACTGCGATTTTTTCAACACGGCCATGGCCGATGCGATGAGTCCGGCAGCCTGGCTCATGTCGCCCGGTACGACCAGGGTGGTGCTGGTCTTGGCGAGGTTGGCGTAGGCGTCGAGCGCCTGCTGGGCCACCTTGAGCTGCACCGCTTCCGTGCCGCCCGGTTTGCCGATGGCGGCGGCCACCACTTCGAGCGCGTGCGCGGTGGCGTTGGCCACGGCCTCGATGGCCGCGGCTTCGCCCTGCGCGGTGTTGATGGCGGCCTGACGCTCGCCCTCGGAACGGGCGATGAAGGCCTGGCGCTCGCCTTCTGCCAGATTGATCTGCTGCTGGCGCGCACCTTCGGACGTGGCGATGACGGCGCGCTTCTCGCGCTCGGCCGTGATCTGGCGCTGCATGGCGTGCAGGATCTCGGCCGGCGGGGTGAGGTCCTTGATCTCGTAGCGCAGCACCTTGACGCCCCAGGTCATGGCCGCTTCGTCGAGTGCGGAGACCACGCTGTGGTTGATGAAATCGCGCTCCTCGAAGGTCTTGTCGAGTTCGAGCCTGCCGATCACCGAGCGCAGCGTGGTTTGCGCGAGCTGGGAGATGGCCAGCACGTAGTTGGACGAACCGTAGCTGGCGCGCATGGGATCGGTGACCTGGAAGTACAGAATGCCGTCGACCGTGAGCTGGGTGTTGTCGCGCGTGATGCAGACCTGGCTGGCGATGTCCAGCGGCACCTCCTTTTGCATGTGCTTGTAGGCCACGCGATCGACGAAGGGCACGATGAAGCTCAGGCCGGGCGCCAGGGTTCGGTCGTACTTGCCCAGGCGCTCCACCACCCAGGCATGCTGCTGCGGGACCACCTTCACGCCGCGCGACGCAATGATGATGGCGATGATGGCCAGAATGAGAGCGAGTTCCATGGATGATCTCCGAATGCACAAATCAAGAGAAGGCGCCGCCACGACACGTGCCGGGCGCGTACCGGGGGCTTAAGCGGCAGGCGAGTTCGATTGTGCCTGCGCGGTGTTGCCATGCGTGCCAGGCACGGGTTCAAGGACGAGGGTGTTTCCGTCCATGGCCTTGATGCGGTGCTGACCTGGCTGCGCCTCGCCTTTGCCGGCGAAACGGGCTTTCCAGTCGCTGCCACGGTAGCGCACGCGCGCCTCGCCGTTGGCGTCCCAGGCGGCCACCTGCACGGTCGAGCCGATGTCCAGGTTGATGTCGCGGTTGGTGCCCGGCGCGGGCCTGACGCGTTTCTTGCGCAGGGTGTACAAGACATACACCGGGCCGGCGCCGAACACTGCCGCGACGACCCATTGGAAAGGGGTGTCCAGCCCCAGGTGGGCCGCCAGCGCGCCGGCCGCGGCACCCACGGCGAGCATCAGCAGGTAGAAGCTGCCGCTGGTGAGTTCTAGCGCCACAAGGACCGCCGCCGCAATCCACCATTGAATCGGGGTGCTCATCATGATCGTCGTCTCCATCGGTTTCTCGCTGTGTTCCCGGGATTTTTCTACACTTCGCCCTTCTCCTTCTATCACGCCATAGGCCGGAACGCCACCGGAGCCCATCATGCGCTTTCGTTTTCCCATCGTCATCATCGACGAGGATTTCCGCTCCGAAAACAATTCGGGCCTGGGCATCCGCGCGTTGGCCCAGGCCATCGAGCAGGAGGGCATCGAGGTGCTGGGCGTCACCAGCTTCGGCGATCTCTCCAGCTTCGCCCAGCAGCAGTCGCGCGCCAGCGCCTTCATCCTGTCGATCGACGACGAGGAGTTCGCCGCCGCCGAAAGCGACGCCGAGGCGCCGGTGCTGCAGTCGCTGCGCAAGTTCATCGAGGAAATCCGGTTCCGCAACGCCGAGATCCCCATCTACCTCTACGGCGAGACGCGCACCTCGCGCCATATTCCGAACGACATCCTGCGCGAGCTGCACGGGTTCATCCACATGTTCGAGGACACCCCGGAATTCGTCGCGCGCCACATCATCCGCGAGGCGCGGGCCTATCTCGACTCGCTGGCGCCGCCGTTCTTCCGCGCCCTCGTCGGCTACGCCGCGGACGGGTCCTATTCCTGGCACTGCCCGGGCCACTCCGGCGGCGTGGCCTTCCTGAAAAGCCCGGTGGGGCAGATGTTCCACCAGTTCTTCGGCGAGAACCTGCTGCGCGCCGACGTGTGCAACGCGGTGGACGAACTCGGGCAACTGCTGGACCACACCGGCCCGGTGGCGGCGTCCGAGCGCAATGCGGCGCGCATCTTCCATGCCGACCATCTGTTCTTCGTCACCAACGGCACCTCGACCTCGAACAAGATGGTGTGGCATTCCACCGTGGCGCCCGGCGACGTGGTGGTGGTGGACCGCAACTGCCACAAGAGCGTGCTGCACGCCATCATCATGACCGGCGCGCTGCCGGTGTTCCTCACGCCCACGCGCAACCACTACGGCATCATCGGCCCGATCCCGAAAGAGGAATTCCTGCCCGAGAACATCGAACGCAAGATTGCCGCCAATCCGCTCACCGCCCATCTGGCCGGCAAGGTGAGGCCGCGGGTGCTCACCATCACCCAGTCCACCTACGACGGCGTGCTCTACAACGTCGACATCATCAAGCAGATGCTCGACGGCTATATCGACACCCTGCACTTCGACGAAGCCTGGTTGCCGCATGCCACGTTCCACCCGTTCTACACCGGCATGCACGCCATCGGCGCCGGGCGGCCACGCACCCGCGAGTCCATGGTGTTCTCCACCCAGTCCACGCACAAGCTGCTGGCCGGACTGAGCCAGGCCTCGCAGATCCTGGTGCAGGACTCCGCCACGCGCAGCCTGGACCGTTCCCGTTTCAACGAGGCCTATCTGATGCACAGCTCGACCTCGCCGCAATACGCCATCATCGCCTCGTGCGACGTGGCCGCGGCGATGATGGAGCCGCCGGGCGGCACCGCGCTGGTGGAGGAGAGCATTCTGGAGGCGCTGAACTTCAGGCGCGCGATGCGCAAGGTGGCCGAGGAGTTCGGCCACGACTGGTGGTTCAAGGTGTGGGGACCGGACGAACTGGCGCCGGAGGACATCGGGGCGCGCGAGGACTGGCTGCTCGGCCCCGAGGCGGACTGGCATGGCTTCGGGAAGATGGCGCCGGGCTTCAACCTGCTCGATCCGATCAAGGCCACGGTGATCACGCCCGGGCTGGATCTGCACGGCCGCTTCAGTGAAACCGGCATTCCGGCGGCCATCGTCACCAAATACCTGGCGGAGCATGGGGTGATCGTCGAGAAGACCGGGCTCTACAGTTTTTTCATCATGTTCACCATCGGCATCACCAAGGGCCGCTGGAATACCCTGGTGACCGCGCTGCAGCAGTTCAAGGACGATTACGACCGCAATCAGCCGCTATGGCGCATCCTGCCCGAGTTCGTGGCCAAATTCCCGATGTACGAGAGGGTGGGGCTGCGCGACTTGTGTCAACGCATCCATGGTGCTTACGAAGCGAGCGACGTGGCGCGCTTGACCACCGAGATGTACCTGTCGGACCTGCAACCCGCGATGACGCCGACCGAGGCCTACGCCAAGATGGCGCATCGCGACATCGAGCGGGTGAACATCGACGCTTTGGAGGGGCGCATCACCACGGCCCTGCTCACGCCGTACCCGCCTGGCATTCCGCTGTTGATTCCCGGCGAGCGATTCAACCGCAAGATCGTGCAATACCTGCAGTTCGCGCGCGACTTCAACCGCCAGTTCCCCGGTTTCGCCACCGACATCCACGGCCTGGTCGAGGAGGACGGGCCGCAAGGCAAGCGCTATTGCATCGACTGCGTGCGGGGCGCATGAGGGGGGCTGACGGCCTGCGGCACGCAGCCTTGTCCAATGGCAAAGGCGTCTGGGCGAAGGGCGTGATTCCAACGGCAAAGGAGTCTGAGCGGGGTTTTTGGGGTCGATCATTGCAGGATGGTGATCGACATGGATACAGCAAGATTCGAGACGATCGAGCAGGTACGGGTCGCGCCAATCCCAGTGGGAATTCAGTGGGAATCCCGAGTGAAACCGCCCACAATTTAAGCCAACGCCTGCGGATGCCTGATAACGCAATCCCTTGAAAAGAAAGAGCCTTTCTATTTTGCAAGGGAGGGGAAAAAGACCACCTCACTGCATGAACTGCAGCGAGGCGAGATTCGCATACAACCCGCCGCGCGCCATGAGTTCGGCATGCGTGCCCATGTCGATGATGCGCCCGCGGTCCATCACCACGATGCGGTCGGCACGCTGTACGGTGGCAAGGCGATGGGCGATGACGAGGGTTGTGCGCCCCTGCATGGCTTGTTCGAGCGCGGCTTGCACGGCCCGTTCGCTTTGCGCGTCGAGCGCGCTGGTGGCTTCGTCCAGCAACAGCAGCGGGGCGTTCTTCAGTATGGCGCGGGCGATGCTGATGCGTTGGCGCTGCCCGCCGGACAGGCGCACGCCGCGTTCGCCCAGATAGGTGTGGTAGCCCTGCGGCAGTTCGCGGATGAAGCCGTCCGCCTGCGCCGCGCGGGCGGCCTCGATCACCTCGTGGTCGGTGGCCTCGGGCCGGCCGTAGCGGATGTTGTCCATCGCGCTGGCGGAAAAGATGACGGCGTCCTGCGGCACCAGGCCGATGCGTCCGCGCAGTTCGGCCAGGGCGGCATGATCAGCGCGCACGCCATCGACGTTCACCGCCCCATGCTGCGCGTCATAGAAGCGCAGCAGCAGTTGCAGCACCGTGGTTTTGCCCGCGCCGCTGGGGCCGACGAGGGCGACGGTTTCGCCGGGCTCCATGCGCAGCGAAAAATCATCCAGTGCCGGCTGCTCCGGGCGCGAGGGGTAGGTGAAGCGCACATGGGCGAATTGCACCGCCGATCCCCCATGCGCGGACGCCAGGGGCTGTGGCTGCAGCGGGTCGGTCACGGGCGAGCGCACCGCGAGCAGTTCCATCAGGCGCTCGGTGGCGCCCGCGGCGCGCAGCAGGTCGCCGAAGACTTCGGCCAGCGTCGCGGCGGATCCGGCCACCAGGCCGATGTACAGCACGGTCTGACCGAGCGTGCCCGCGCTCATGCGGCCCTCGACCACGGCCACCGTGCCGAGATACAGACCATAGATGAGCGCACCGAACAGCGCGACGATGACAAAGGCGGTCAGCAAGGCACGCATGCGGCTGCGCCGCACGGCTGTGGCGAAGGCGGCTTCGGCGGCGTCGCGAAAGCGGCGGGCTTCGTCCGCTTCGCGCGTGTAGCTCTGCACCGTGGGCACGGCGTTGAGAACCTCGGCGGCGATGGCGCTGGAGTCGGCCACCCGGTCCTGGCTGGCGCGCGACAAGCGCCGCACCCGCCGGCCGATGGCCACGGCGGGCAGCACCACGAGCAGGATGACGGCCACGACGGTGAGCATCAGGCGCGGGCTGGTGGCCACCAGCATGACCATGCCGCCCAGGAACACCACGGCAT
>JAJXUC010000003.1 GCA_021783435.1 Pseudomonadota bacterium
CGAATAGCGCGGCCACGAAGCTGGCAATGCCTTCCATGCCGAACAGACCCTTGGTGGTGGCGGTGAACACCCCGCTCTTGAACAGGCCGGGGGCGATGTAGGCGGTGAGGAACAGGTCGTAGAACTCGAATGATCCCCCCAGCGACAGCAAGGCCACCATGTTGCGCACGGTTCGCGACGGCGGCAGGCGGTCGATGCGCGCGGCGATGGTGGGATTCTGGGGCGACAGCGCCGCAGCGGCAGGTCTTGCAGCAAGGTCCTGTGGCGACGCTGCTGGAGTGACGGGTATTGAAGCCATAGTCTTGTCTCCTGAGTCTTCGGGTTGTTTCAAAATTCAGAGAGAGCGCCTTCGGTGACGCGCTGCAGACTGAACTGGTTGGCGGCCTACGAGGCAGCTTGCATCTCCCGCGGGCAAGCTTGAACAACGCAGAGCAAGGCAGGCCGCAACGGCCTCGCTCGGAGTCTCCGGTGGTTGATCGACGACACCATGGCGCATGCCTCCATCGAGGTTTGGTTCATGCCATACGCCTTTACCGGGAATCGTTGGAGAAGCATGCGACCAGCCTTGGCCAGCGCAGACGTCCGTGCCGGAACCCGTTTTTGACAGGGACAAAGCTGCGTTCACAGCGCGCTGCCACGCATTTCAACCTCACTGTCATGATGCGTCGTGGGGAGTTTCAAGCACTTCATCATCCAGGCGTTGGGATGCAGCGTTTCGTCTTGTACAGATCTTCGAGTTGGCCGTATTCGGCCAGACCGATGAGCGCGTTGAACTCGGCAAAGGTGATCATGTCCCGGACTTTGTTCGCCGTGCTCTTGGCCGTCCGGAGTTCCTTCAAGTACAACTCGACCGCTTTCGCTGCGGCGTACAGCGGGCCGAGAGGGTAGATGGCGATCCCGAAACCCAATCCCTCGAGTTCATCGGCGCGCAGCAGGGGGGTCCGGCCACCCTCGATCATGTTGGCGAGCGTCGGCGTGTTGGGAAACGCGTCGTTGATTCGCCTGAGTTCGTCCACGCTTTCGGGCGACTCGATGAAGATCACGTCGGCGCCGGCCTGCTCGTACGCGCGTCCCCGGCGCAGCGCTTCGTCCAGGCCATAGCTGGTCCGAGCGTCCGTGCGTGCAACGATGACGAAATCATCGTCCTGGCGCGTGTCGACGGCGGCCTTGATCTTCTGCACCATGTCTTCCATCGGAATGACCTCGCGCCCCAGCATGTGGCCACACCTTTTGGGTGACGCCTGGTCTTCGAGTTGGATGCCGCAGACGCCGGCCTTTTCGTACTCCCTGACCGTGCGCTTCACGTTGATGGCATTGCCAAAACCGGTGTCGCCGTCGGCCAGGACCGGGATATTCACAGCCTCGGCGATATCGCCCGCCCGCTTCAGCATTTCGCTCATCGTGAGTAAACCCACGTCGGGCGCACCCAGCACGCTGGCCGAGGCGCCGTAGCCGGTCATATACACGGCGTCGAATCCACAGCGCGCGATGATCTTGGCGCTCAGCGCGTCATAGGCGCCGGGCGCGACGAGCAGTTGCTTGGCCTGAAGGAGGTGCTTGAGTTGGGTCGTTTTTTTCATGAGACAAGCCTTTTTGAGTTGAATGCGTTCGCTTCAAGCAAGCTGGAATGGTGTGTGGTGCGGATGCAGATCCGTTCTTTTCCCGGCCTTGAGGACCTGCCCCGGAACGTCGTGACCGAGGAGGCGCGGCAGATCTTTCGCGATCGCGAGCAGCCGATCCAGATCGACGCCCGTGGAAATGCCGCACGACTCCAGCATGTGCACCAGATCCTCGGTGCAGATATTGCCGGTGGCACCGGGCGCAAAGGGGCAGCCACCGATTCCGCCCAGTGAGGCGTCGAAGCTGCGAGCGCCAGCCTCGATGGCGGCGATCACATTCGCCAGTCCCATGCCGCGCGTGTTGTGAAAATGCAGGGTTAGCGGGACTTCCGGGAACGTCTGCAGGAAGGTCCGTACCAGTTCTCCGACCTGTCTTGGCGCGGCCATGCCAGTCGTGTCGGCGAGCGTCACGCTGTGCATGCCCATGTCGAGGTCGTGCGTGGCAGCCCGCAAGATCTTGCTTGGCGCCTGGTCGCCGTCGAACGGGCAACCGAAGGCTGTGGCGATGGTGCCGTTCACGCGTACCCCGGTCCCCCTGACCATGGCCATCACACGGCGGAACTGTTCCAGCGATTGTTCACAGCTCATGCGCATGTTCGCCAAGTTGTGGCGCTCTCCGATGGACATGACCAGGTTGATCTCGTCCACCCCACAGGCCAGTGCCCGCTCGCAGCCGCGTTCGTTCGGGACCAGGCAGACATAGGCCACATCGGCCGCCCTGGTGATTCCACGCATGACTTGCTCGGCGTCCCGCAGATTGGGTATCGCCTTGGGCGAGACGAAAGAAGTCACCTCGATCTTGGCCAGGCCCGTCTGGGAAAGCCGGTCGATCAGTTTGATCTTGTCTTCGGTCGGCACAAACAGCGGTTCACTCTGGAAGCCGTCACGCACGGCGACATCATGGATCGAAACCCGCATGGGCGATTTCGAGAACAGCATGCTTATGCTCCGAAGCTGGCGAAGGCTGCCTAAACGACGCCCTGCGTCCTGAGTTCATCGACGGCGCTGCCGTCGATGCCAATCGATGCCAGCACCTCTGCCGTATGGGCGCCAAGTGCGGGGCCAAGCCATTTTGTTTGCCCTGGGGTTTCGCTCAACTTCGGCACGATGCCGGGCAGGTCGATCGCTTGCCCATCCGGCAGAGAGAACTGCCCAATCATGTCGCGTGCACGGTAATGGGGGTCGGCATGGATGTCGGCCGCCGTATGAATCTTGCTGCACGGAACCGCGGCCGCATCAAGCGTTCCGAGCACCTCGTCCAGGTCGTGAGAAGTCGTCCACCTGGAAATCGCATCGTCAAGCATGTCGTTGTGTTCGACACGGCCATCATTGCGCGCAAGTTCGGGGTCGTCGGCCAGGTCGCTACGGCCGATGGCTTTCATCATCCGCTTAAAAATGCTGTCCCCATTGCCGGCGATGATGACGTAGTGGCCATCCTTGCACAGGTAGGTGTTCGAGGGAGATATCCCCGGCAAGCTAGCCCCCGTGCATGCGCGGACATAACCGGAAACCGAGAACTCCGGAACGAGACTCTCCATCACGCTGAAGACGGCCTCATACAGCGCTACATCGATATATTGCCCCTTGCCTCCATTCACCTTGAGGTGATGCATCGCCAGCAGCGCACCGATCACCCCGTACAGTGAAGCGAGCGTGTCGCCGATGCTCACGCCCATGCGTACGGGCGGGCGGTCCGGGTAGCCCGCCAAGTGGCGCAGCCCGCCCAGGGATTCCGCGATGGCCGCGAATCCCGGTTTATCCCGATAGGGCCCTGTCTGGCCGTAGCCCGAGACGCGCACCATGATCAGATCTGGATTGATCTGCGACAGCTGCTCCCAGCCCAAACCCCATGCTTCGAGCGATCCAGGGCGGAAATTCTCGATCACGATGTCCGCATCCCGAACGAGGTCGCGCACGATTTGCTGGCCCCGCTCCAATTTGAGGTTGAGCGTGATCGACTTTTTGTTGCGACTCTGCGTGTACCACCACAAGGATGTGCCGTTGTGGAGCTTGCGCCATTTGCGCAGCGGATCGCCATCACCGGGCGGCTCGATCTTGATCACTTCGGCGCCGAACTGGGCTAGAAGACTCGCGGCGTAGGGTCCGGCGATGAGCGTCCCCAGTTCGATCACCTTCATTCCAGCAAGGGGCGACTTCCCGTCGCTGTTCGATGTTTTCAAGCTCATCGAGAAGCATCGCTCAGCTTCATGGCGCCCGGACTGCTTGAATGAACCATTGATCCTCCTAGCGGAATGGCCGGTGCTCGCTGGTTTTGGCAGGTGCGACACCGTGTCAACCGAAGTATGGATGCGGTTTCAAGCGGGGTAAAACGCTATTACGCGAGCCTGCCATCACGAAATACGATGGCAGGCTTGGGGCGCAGGGTTCAGGGTGGTTTTCTGAGATGGTCAACCAGAATTCTTGCGGCAACCGAAAGCGCATCGTAGGAGCGGACGCAAATCGCCAGTTCGCGCTTCGCCCACGGCTCATTCAAAGGAATGGCTTTGATGGCTAAAGATTTCAAATAGGGTTGCGCGCTATTGCTTGGAATGATACCGATACCCAGCCCAGCATCGACCATCAGGCAGAGTGCATCATAGCTGGTGACCTGAATGCGCAGCTTCAAGCTTCGTTCAAGTTCAGTTGCTGCCTTGATTAGTTGATGATTGATGGCGCTGCCGGTATGGAGGCCAACATAATCAAAATCGAGTGTTTCGGCGAGACAGGCCGATTGTTTCTGCGCGAGGATGTGATGTCGTGGCGTAATCAGTACGAGTTCGTCGTTGTGGTAAGGGAAGATTTCAAGATTCTGGCCATGATGCCCCATGGTGAAAATGCCTATATCGGCTGCATTCTCGGCGACAGTCTTGGTGATCACCGTACTGATTTTTTCTTCCAGATGGATTTGCACGAGGGGGTAAACGGCCAAGAAGGATTTCAGTTTTTCTGGAAGGAGTTGGGTGATCGCCGAGATGTTGGCAAACACTCGGATATGGCCCCGAATGCCGCTTGAGTACTCCCGCATCTGCGAGTAAATCTCATCGAGATGATGGAGAACGCCCCGTGCCAGATTCAACAGCGCAATGCCCGCTGCCGTCGGTTCGATGCCTTTGTTGCTGCGCGTCAGTAACTGGGTGTTGAGTGTCTCCTCCAGTTCACTGAGTCGTTTGCTGACTGCGGAAGCGGCGAGATGCTCAAGCTCGGCTGTGGCAGCGATCGTGCCCTCCTCAACGACACTGACGAATAATCTCAGAGAAGTTGGATCGAGTCGCATCATTCTGTCTTTCTCATCTTCATGATGTTGAGAAGTGGCTCCGTAGATCTGAACAGCATTCCCCGATTCATGCGACTACTGGCGGGTTGCAGGCAGGGCAGGGTTGCACGCGGCGGCCAGTGGTGCACGCGACGAGCCGAATGATGCAAGGGGCAATTCGTGACCCTCAGGGGGATTGATGGAATGCGGCCTGCTTTGAGGGTTGCCAGATTGGCAAAATAGCGCGCGTCAGGTGTGAACGCATCCAGACCACACAGCAAGAGTGCCAGGTTAAGATAGGACATCGGGCTGCTCACCAGCCTCATGGTCCGCCCGCTGCAAGGTGAGGCCTACCACCGCAGCGCTATCTCTTCTTGGCTTTGTTGGCGGCCAGGCGCTGAAGCAACCAGGCCTGTGCTTGGGGTTTGCTCACCTCGGCCAGGGCGCCTACATCCAGAACCAGCCTTGAGCTCGACAGACACTGCCCCGTGCGGGCATCGTACAGCACTCCGGTGATGCCGTCGGCCAGAACTTGATGACGTCCGTGGAACGACAACTCCACCACGAGGCGTTGGCCCAGCAACAAGCGCACTGGCTTCAAGTCGCGTCCGGCATGGGGTAAGCTTTTTCCTTGGATCCAGTGGCCCAACGCCGCTACTGCACCATCCGTGAGATGGGTGGTCGTCGACATGTCTGATGAAGGTTCGGTCTTGACGGCGGAGTGCATGCGGGGGTCGCTTCAGATTGGGGGGCGACCCCTACCATAGTGTGCCGCTGACTTGTGCATTCGGGCCGCCATGATGAATCCATGCATCGGCCACGCCCCGATCGGCATCTTGAGTGCTGCGCTCCGCTTCTGGGGGCACGCTTCGGTAGCGCACCAGCACCACGCCAATCACCAGCAAGAGGGCGCCAGAAAGCCCGACCAGATCGACGGGATGCCTTGGTACGTCGAACAGGTCGTGGTGGTCGAAGATCAAGGAGGAGAGTATCTGTCCAGCGACAAGCAGGGCCACGAACGCCACCGTGTCAATGCGGGGAACGAGCACGATCGAGATGCTGATATGGACAGCGCCGAACAGCCGGCCGCTCCATGTCAACCAATAGCTGCGGGTCAGAGCCCTGGTCTGGGACACCCGGTCGCGCAAAACCTGAGCAAGAACCAGCTTGCAGAGCGTTCCACCGAGGTCGCTCACGCATCCTGCCCTTGCAGTGGAGTGCAGGCTTGCACACCAATCTGCATGGACCGCTTGCTGCATGACGAAACTGAGCGCCGGAGATCAGGTGACGGGTGTGGTTTCCTACCTTTTCGCCCTGGGCCAACATGTCTGGGTTCGGATCATTCTGGCGCAGGTCACAGGTTGACTCCTTGCCGCCGGGCCCGTGGTTGGCCTCAAGTCATTCGCGTATCAGCGTGGTCACGCAGATGAGCGAACGCAAAGGCGCCGGCTTCAAGCCTGCATGGCCGTTGCGGCGATGTCCAGCGAGCGCAGTCGCAGGTCGGCGTCGAACACATCGCAGACCAGCATGAATTCGTCCGCTTGCGTGGCCTCGGCCAGGGCATGGAAACCGGCGCGCACGGTGTCGGGGCCGCCAATCACGGCCGCAGCCAGGAACTCGGCAATGGCGGCTTGTTCCTGGGGCTGCAATGGCTCCAGGAAATCCTGGACCGGGGGCTGCAGCTTTCCCCGGCGCCCCGTGATGATGCTGAGCACACGCTGGTGCGTGCTACTGGCAAGGTACTGGGCTTCATCGTCAGTGGGGGCCGCGATCAGGGGCACGCCGATGGCGACATGGGGCTGCGCCAGCGTGACGGAAGGCCGGAACGTGCTGCGGTAAAGCTTCAGCGCGGGCAGCAGCAGGCGGGGTGCGAAGTGCGAGGCGAAGGCGTAAGGCAGGCCGCGCTCGGCCGCCAGTTGCGCGGAGAACAGGCTGGAGCCGAGCAGCCATATCGGGACATTCGTGCCGGCGCCGGGCATGGCGATGAGCCGCTGGCCGGGCTCGGCCGGGGCCAGCAGGCGCTGGAGCTCGGCCACGTCGCGGGGGAAATCGTCCTCGCTTTCGACGCGGTCGCGGCGCAGTGCCCGCATGGTCAGCGGGTCTGTGCCGGGGGCCCGACCCAGGCCGAGGTCGATGCGGTCCGGATACAGTTCGGCCAGCGTGCCGAAAGCCTCGGCAACGACGAGCGGTGCATGGTTCGGCAGCATCACCCCGCCGGAGCCGATGCGCATGCGCTGCGTACCTGCGGCGATGTGCCCCACGAGCACGGCCGTGGCGGAACTGGCGATGCCGGGCATGTTGTGGTGCTCCGCCAGCCAGTAGCGCTGGAAGCCGAGCGCTTCGGCATGTTGTGCGGTGCGCAGGGCGATGCCCAGCGCACCCGCCACAGTGCCGCCCTCGCGCACAGCGACGAGGTCGAGCATCGACAGGGCGGTGGCCCTGAGCGGCTGGTGCATGGCGAACCGCCCGCTCAGCGCCGCTTGACGCCGCGCATGGACAGCAGCAGCAGGATGGTCAGCAGGATGAATCCCAGCGCCGACCACAGGGGTAGCGACACACCGAGAATCGACGGCACGTCGGCGCACAGGCCGTCGGCGCGGAACATCCACGGGGCCCAATGCGTGATGCTCCAGTTGTTGATGGTGGCAGCGAGCGGATCCAGCCCGCAGGTCTGGCCTGGGTGCCAGACCAGCCACACATGCCGCCCGGCGACGCCCAGGCCGGTGAGGCCGCCCAGGGCGCCCAGGAGCAGGGACACGCGGCTTGCAGCCACCTGACCCGCGGCTGCCAAGCCCGCGGCCATGAGGGCAAAGACCAGCATGCCAAGATAGGCCATGCGCTGCAGGATGCACAGCGGACATGGCGGGTTGGACTGTTGCTGCACCCAGAGCGCACCGGCCAGAATGCCGAAGGCGCACAGGGCCACGAAGAGCGGAAGAGCGGGCGAGAAAACGCGAGTGGGTTTGTAGGATGTCATGGCGATGTTGCAGTCATTTTGAAAATGCCGGTTGCGTTGCCGGAATCGAAGCGCATGTCCATATCGGCAGGTAAAGCCCCGCCGGGCCGCGCATCGCGGCTGATGAATTCGAAGAACGAGCCGGGCAAGACGTGCGGCCGAGGGCCGTCCTCCTCCAGCAACGCCCGCTGCACACTGGCCGCGCGCAACGCGGTTTGGCGGACCGTTCCGCTGGAGGACACTTCCACCTGGTCCTTGATGGCAAAGCCCTCGGCGCGCAACTGCGCTGCCAGTTCGAGGACATCGTCAACCCGGTCGGTGGCGTGGTTGAAGGTCTGGCCTTCCGTGCTGATCCAGGCCATCTCGGCCGACTCCCGCAGCAGCAGTTGGTATTGGGCCAGGCTGGGCAGTGGGTGCTGGCGCTCGAAGCAACGCAGCAGAGCGGGGAGCAGTTGGCGTGCGGTGTCGAACGCCAAGTGGCCCTCCCGGCGCAGAGCTTGCAAGGCGTCATGATCGGCCGGGCCCAAGGGGTCGCGCGACGCACGGAGAACCGTGCTCACCGTTTGCTGAAACGCCGCGGAAAAGCCTTCCGGATGCAGCTCGCTCACGAAGAATTGGGGAATGCCTTGCGGGTCGTCGATGTGGATGTAGGCCCGCCCTGTCATCCCCAGCCGCGGCAGAGGGTAGGTTCCCGCCTGCGTGTAACCCAGCGGCAGCAAGATGCGGGTGACGGCGGCCTCGCCACAGGGCAAGGCACCGCAGCAGGGCGCGAGTACCGTGCGAACCGCGCCATGGTCGAAAGTGATCGAGCGCCCCTGTTTGCGTGCACGCTCGATGTAGCGCATCGCCTCCGGCACTGTCTGCGCCAGCCGCGCAAACAGTGCTTGGGCCATGGCCAGCGCCAATTCGCCGCGTGACACCGCGTTCGGGTCGGAGCAGGTGAGCCACGAGCGGGGAAGAGCGAGTTGATCGACCAGCTCGAGCGCATCGGCGCTGAGCAGTTCATCGAGCAGGATTCGCATGGTTGATTGGGGCATGGCTGCAAAGGACGGTGACAGGCAGGGCGGTTTTGGCACCGTGTAAAACTGACGCAGCATCTTAGTTCCGGCAGGATAAACCCCGTGTTGCAAGGCATGACGCCAGTCTGCTGTCCCTGCCAGATCTGTGCCGTACCCTAGAATGGCGGGTTCGGGGCGTAGCGCAGCCTGGTAGCGCATCTGCTTTGGGAGCAGAGGGTCGGAGGTTCGAATCCTCTCGCCCCGACCAATTGAATCAATGACTTACGCGGTACCGCCACGCAGTACCGCCATGTGTTGATCGGCTCATTTCCGGAGACTTGTTGCCGATTTGTTGCCAGTGGTCCGGCTCTTCGGCGCATCAATGGAAATGCGGGATCCGGGTGACCTGGGGATCATCCAAGCCGACGATGCCCAGGTTCAGGAGGATCGCATGTCCTCCAGACCCTCGCGCAGGCAGGCAGCGACACCGGGATGCTTGGATTGAGGGCGCGCCCGCTGCGGCGAAGGGGTGAGGCCGCAGGTGCTTGAGCTCGGACATGCGCAGGTAGACCACGGCGATGCAGTTGGCTGCGGTGCGATCGCCGCGCGCGGCACGCCTGGCCTGTTCGCGTTTCCTTGGTATGGGTGAACTCGATCGTCCCGAATGGGTCTTGTGAAGCCCGCGGCGCCGTGTGGTCATGATCGTCATGGGTCGTTGCCCGATATTCTTGATCCCTGCCGGTCGTTGGGGCCAGTTCACGCTCTCGCTGCCGTTTGTCGTGTCACCGGATCGCGTCACCACACCATGAATGCCATGACGTTTGAAGACTTTCAGGCCCAAGCCCTGAGCCTTGGATTCGAAGAAGCTCTCGTTCGTCGCTGGCCGCCCGAGGCGGTGCTGGAGACGCACACGCATCCGTTCGATGCGGATGCGGTGGTGATCGAGGGCGAGATGTGGCTGACCTGCGAGGGCAAGACGCGTCGCCTCACGCCAGGTGACACCTTCGCGCTGCCGCATGGAGTGCCCCATGCGGAACGCTACGGCCCGGACGGGGCCATGTACTGGGTTGCGCGCCGCAATCCGCGTTGATCTGAACGGTCGTCATCCCGGACATCGGACTGATCGGGTTGGTCTCCTGCAACTTTCGCAGGGCCAGGACTTTCGCCGGCTCGCGGATTTTTCGGTATGGTCGCTCAGCGATGAAAGGCCGCCATGGCGGCGCCGAAGCCGACGAAGATGCCACCGGTTGCGCGCTGGAATGCGCGTGCGACTTTTGCGCCGCGCAGCAGCTTGCCCAGACGCGAGCCGAAGCCGGCATAAATGAAATACCAGCTCACCTCGATGGTGGCAAAGGTGCTGACGAGGACCACGAATTGCAGCAACCCATGGGCCGTGGGGCTCATGAACTGAGGCAGCAGGGCGGCTGCGAACAGGATGGCCTTGGGATTGCTGCTGGCCACCAGGAAGCCATTGCGGTACAGGGCACCAGGCGTGTGCAGGCTTCGCGGCTGTTCAGCAGCGGCGGTCGGTGGCGCCGCCAAGGTCTTGGCATGGGCGGCGGCTTGCCAGGTTTTGATGCCGAGGTAGATGAGATAGGCGGCTCCCAGCAGGCGCAGCGCGTCGAACAGTGCAGGCCAGGCTTGCAGGAACACGCCGAGACCGGCGGCGGAAATGGAAATCATGATGAGCAGTGCCGTCATGCAGCCGGCCATGGTGGCGGTGGAGCGGCGCAGCCCGTGGCGCGCACCATGGCTCATCACCAGCAGCATATTGGGGCCGGGAATCGCGGAAATCAGGCCAACGGTGAGGGCGTACAGCAGCCAAGTATGGAGGTTCATGGAAGGTTCCGGGTGGGTGTGCAGTATGCCATTCGCGGCGCAACCGCATGCATCCTCCATCGCGCTCTGGCTGGGCCGCACTCGTTTGCCTGCTGTTTCATGCAGGTGTGCCGGGGGCGTTCCCGAGGCCTAAGATTAATGTCATCACACCGCCCTGAGGATGATTCGTGGATCAGCAAACTGTCAAACAAAGCCTCGACCGGCTGCGCGCCGCCCTGGAGTCGGGCGTACCGCTGGACGATCAGCTCAAGTCCGAACTGGCCGGCCTGGATGCCGACATTCGCCGCGTGCTCGATGACCAGGCGGGGCAAAACGAAACCGGTCTGACGCAACGGGTGCGCGAACTGTCGCTGCGCTTTGCCGAGCGCCATCCGGCCGCAGCCCTGGTGCTGCGCGAACTGGGCACTTTGCTCGAAGGCATCGGCGCCTGAAATCGCCGCGTGCTCCTGCCCCATCATCGCTTGTGCCCCCATGCGTTGGGGGGACGAAGCGAGGCTGTGAACTTGTCGTTGCATCCCATGCATCAAGCTGATTTCGAACCGGTGTACTTCGCTGGTGAAGCACCGCCCCCGCCTGGACAGGTCCAGCGCGTGGCCGAAGGGCTGTACTGGCTGCGCATGCCCATGCCCTTGGCACTCGACCACATCAACCTCTGGTTGCTGGATAACGGTCCGGGTTGGACCATCGTCGACTGTGGCTTGACCACCGATGCCACGCGTGCGGCTTGGGAACAGGTGTTCACCGACGCTCTGGGCGGCAAACCGGTGACACGGGTGATTTGCACCCACATGCATCCCGACCACATCGGCCTGGCCGACTGGCTGTGTCAGCGCTGGGATGTACCGCTTTGCATGACCCAGGGTGAATACCTCAGTGCCCGGCTGCTCGCGGCCGGGTTGCCGCCCACCGATACCGCCTCCATGCTGGCGCATTACCGCCGCCACGGCGCCGACCCTGCGCATGTGCAGGAACTGGCCGGGCGTGGCAATTTCTATGCGCGCATGGTGCCCGCGGTGCCGTTGCAGTATCAGCGTCTGGTGCATGGGCAGGTTCTGCGCATCGGTGCCGATGATTGGCAGGTAGTGGAGGGCGGTGGCCATTCGCCGGAGCATGCGGCGTTGTGGTGCGAGGCGCGTGGCGTGTTGATCGCCGGCGATTTGTTGCTGCCGCGCATCTCCACCAACGTCTCGGTGTTCCCCATCGAGCCGGAGGCCGATGTGCTCGGCCGCTATCTGCGCGCGCTTGCGCGCTTTGCCTTGCTGCCGGCCGGCATGCGCGTGCTGCCGTCGCACGGCCTGCCGTTCATCGGGGCGCATGCGCGCATTCGGCAATTGCGCGAGCACCACGCCGAGCGCCTGCAGCGCGTGCTGCGCGCCTGTGAAGGCCAGGCCTGCACGGCCGCCGAACTCGTGCCGGTATTGTTCCGGCGCACGCTCGATGTGCATCAACTCGGCTTCGCCCTGGGCGAAGCCATTGCCCATGCCCATCGACTCTGGGCCTGTCAGGTCTTGCAGCGAGAGGTCGACGCGTACGGGGTGATTCGCTTTCGCTTCGAGGCGAACAGCCGCGTTGCGGTCGATGGGGTCGAAGGCCACGACATCGCCCGAATCGCCGCAAGCGCCGCTGGCCTCTAGCCTCACGGATTCGGCGCCTGCCTGCCCCTGTCGCATCCGTGCAGGGCCGGCGCAACGGCCCCCGCGCCGGCCGCTTGGCCGGATGCGCTTCAAACCTGCCTGGCCCTGTTCGCTGTAGGGATGCTGTTCCGAGCTGCACATCAACATTACAGCTAACTATAATGTTGATGTGCGTTGCTGGATGATGATCGGTGCGGCATGCGGGGCTGCCGCAGGCCACGGGCGACAACTGCCGGCCATCCTGTGGCGCCGCATCCAGGCTTGGATCACTCACACGGGAGGACGCTGCACCATGAACGCCATGACCATCGGCACGCTTGCCCACGTCAACGGGCTGGCCACTGAAACCTTGCGGCATTACGAGCGTCTGGGGCTGATCGCGCCGAGCCAGCGCAGTGCCTCCAACTATCGGCTGTACGACCAAACCGCGGCGCAGCGCCTGCGCTTCATTCGCCGCGCTCAGACGCTGGGATTTTCGCTCCCGGACATCCGCGAACTGCTCGGCCTGCATGCCAACGCCGATGCCGACATGGGCGCAGTCAAGGCCATCGTGCAGCAGCGCGTGGCGCAGATCGACGCCCGGCTTGACGATTTGCGCCAGCTCAAGGCCGGACTGGAGGCCTTGGTCGAAACTTGCCCCGGGCATGGCGCTGCAGCCGCGTGTCCCATCCTTGCGGCGCTGACTCGCGAACCCGGGGTTTGAGAGGGTCCCCAGACCGCCTGCTGTGCGCCGGGCACCCCGAGATAGAAGGCGGACGACACTGGAAGTCATGATGAATACAACCGAGACGACACCGAGCACCACACCGACATCACTCACTGCTTCTGCCAACGCGGCCGAGGTCTGTGCGTTGCAACTCGACATCGACGGCATGAGCTGCGCCAGTTGCAGCAGCCGGGTGGAACGAGCGCTCAATGCCATGCCCGGGGTGCAAGCCACGGTCAACCTCGCCACCGAGCAGGCGCAGTTGCGCTTCGACCCGCGCCAGGTGCAGCCGCGGCAATTGGTGGACATCGTGCGCGACACCGGCTATGCGCCGCGTACTGCCGAGGCCACCTTGCTGGTGCAAGGCATGACCTGCGCCTCCTGCGTTGGCCGGGTGGAGCGCGCGCTGCAGGCCTTGCCCGGCGTGCTTGCAGCAAGTGTCAACCTGGCCACCGAGCGTGCCAGCGTGCACTACATCCCGGCCAACGTGCAGCCGGCCGCGCTGCTGCGCGCCGTGGCCGATGCCGGCTACGCCGCCAACCTGGCCGATGCCAACGGCGCCGCAGCCGCCGCTGATCAGGCCGAGCACAAGCAGCGCCAATTGCAGGCCATGCGCCGTGATGTCTGGCTGGCACTGGCGCTGGCTTTGCCGGTGCTGGTGCTGTCCATGGGCGGCATGGTCTGGCATGGTTTGATGACCGTGCTCGACGCCACGGCGCCCGCCGTCATTCCCAGGTTCTGGGACTGGGTGCAGGCCGCGCTCACCACGGCCGTGTTGTTCGGCCCCGGACGACGCTTTTTCCGGCCTGGTTGGGCGGCTTACCGGCATTTGTCACCTGACATGAACTCGCTCGTCGCCACGGGCGCCGGTGCGGCCTGGTTGTTCGGCATCGTGGTGCTGGCGGTCCCCGGCTTGCTGCCGCCGGATGCGCGCCATGTGTACTTCGACTCGGCCGCGGTGGTCATCGCCGCGGTGTTGTTCGGCAAGTATCTGGAGGAGGTGGCGAAGGGCCGGACGTCCGCTGCGATTCGCGCCCTGGCGCGGCTGCAAGCCAAGGATGCCAGGGTGCGCCGAGACGGCAACGAGCTGACCGTGCCCATCGCCGACGTGCAACAGGGCGATCTGGTCGTCGTGCGCCCAGGCGAGCGCCTGCCGGTGGATGGCGAGGTGGTCGAAGGCGCCTCGCATGTGGACGAATCCATGCTCAGTGGCGAACCCATTCCAACCGCCAAACATCCGGGCGACAGCGTGCGCGCCGGCACGGTCAATCAGCAGGGCATGCTGGCCGTGCGGGCCACTTCGGTGGGGCAGGGCACGGTGCTGGCGCAAATCATTCGGCTGGTGGAGCAGGCCCAAGGCGGCAAGTTGCCCATCCAGGGTTTGGCGGACCGCGTGGTGCGGGTGTTCACCCCGGCGGTGCTGCTGATCGCGCTGCTCAGTTTCATCGCCTGGCTCGTCGTCGGGCCGACGCCCGCCATCAGTCACGCCTTGCTCGCGGCCGTGGCCGTGCTGGTCGTGGCCTGTCCCTGTGCCATGGGCTTGGCCACGCCGGCAGCGATCATGGTGGGCACCGGCCGTGCCGCTGAACTCGGCGTGTTGTTCCGCAAGGGCGAGGCGCTGGAGGCGCTGTCGAACGTGGACACGGTACTGCTCGACAAGACCGGCACCGTCACCCTCGGTCGTCCCGCCCTCGGTGCCGTCTGGGCGTCACCGGGAACGCACGAGGCCGACGTGCTGCGCTGGGCGGCGGCGGTTGAGGCCACTTCGGAACACCCGCTGGCACATGCCGTGCTGCAAGCCGCCACCGAGCGCGGCGCCTTGGTGCCAACAGCCGCAGAGTTCTCCGCGGTCGCCGGTTACGGCGCGCATGCCGAGGTCGAAGGCGCGAAAGTCGCTGTGGGCGCCTTGCGCTTCGCCACCCAACTCGGTATCGACCCCGGCCCCGCCGCAGCGGAAGTGGAACGGCTGCAACGCGAGGGGCAAACAGCCGTGTTCGTCATGCGCGCCGGTCGGGTGGTCGGCGTGCTGGGGATCACCGACCCCATCAAGTCCGACGCTGTAGCGCTGGTGGCAGCGCTGCAGGCACGCAAGCTGCGGGTGGAACTCGTCACCGGCGACGCTGCGCGTACCGCGCAGGCCGTGGCGCGGCAACTCGGCATCACCGCCGTGCATGCCGACGTGCTGCCCGCGGGCAAAGCCGACGTCGTCAAGGCTTTGCAGGCCCAGGGCCGGCGCGTGCTGTTCGTGGGTGACGGCATCAACGACGCGCCCGCCCTGGCGCAGGCCGACGTGGGCATGGCGCTGGCCAGCGGCACCGACATCGCCATCGAGGCCGCCGACGTCACGCTCACCCGTGGCGAACTCTCCGGCGTGCTCACCGCCCTGAACGCCGCGCGTCGCACACTCGACACCATACGCGGCAACCTGTTCTGGGCCTTCGCCTACAACGTGGTCCTCATCCCGATTGCCGCCGGCCTTGGCGCGCCCTGGGGCCTGCACCTCAACCCCATGTTGGCGGGCGTGGCCATGGGGCTGTCGTCCATCTTCGTGCTCGGCAACAGCCTGCGGCTCAAGCGCCTGAAGGCCTGGCAGTCAGCAGCGCCAAACCCTGGCATCAAGGCCAGGGCCGCACAGGCCGCCCGATCTTCCATCCCCGCGCGCAGATCGGTCCCTTGAATCCGGCCGATCGCGTTCGGCCCAAACCGCCCCCCAGTCCCACCAGGAGATCATCCATGCAAACCACCACGCTTCAAGTCACCGGCATGAGTTGCCAGCATTGCGCCGCCGCCGTCACCAAATCCCTCAAGTCCGTGGTCGGTGTGCAAAGTGCCGAGGTCCATCTCGAGCAAGCCAGTGCCACAGTGACTGGCAGCGCATCCCCCCAAGCCCTGGTTGATGCCGTGGTGCGCGCCGGTTACACCGCCGCCATCCAGGCCTGAGTGCATCGCTGCCAGGCCCAGCGGGTAGCCCGGTCCCCGCTTGCACCCCACTACACTTCAGCGGGCCGCAAACAATGGCGCCTCGCCCCTGCTGCCCGTAGCTCAGCTGGATAGAGCAACGGCCTTCTAAGCCGTAGGTCACTGGTTCGAATCCAGTCGGGCAGGCCACGGCACTCCAGCCCGTGATGGGCGGCAATGGCCGGCAAAGGTCCGCGCAGGTCCGCAGCATCGACCGGCGCAGGGCTTCAGCGGCCAATGGGTTTGGCGTGCCAGATTTGCTCGGCGTATTCGGCGATGGTGCGGTCGGACGAGAAAGGGCCCATGCCGGCCACATTGGTCAGGGCCTTCCTGGCCCAGTCGATGGGCGAGAGGTAGAGCGCGTCGACCCGTTCTTGCGTGGCGACGTAGCTGGCATAGTCGGCCAGCAGCATGTAGTGGTCGCCCCAGTTCACCAGCAGGTCGTAGATGTTCTGGTAGCGGTGCGGTTCCTCCGGGCTGAAGCGGCCGTCGCGGATGGCCGCGAGCACTTGCGCCAACTCGGGGTTGGCGTCGACGATGGCTTGGGGTTGGTACCCGGTCATGCGCAGATCGGTCACCTCGGTCGCGGTCATGCCGAAGATGAACAGATTGTCGGCGCCGACGTTCTGCAGGATTTCGACATTGGCCCCGTCGAGTGTGCCGATGGTGAGAGCGCCGTTGACCGACAGCTTCATGTTGCCCGTGCCCGAGGCTTCGGTTCCGGCGGTGGAAATCTGCTCCGAGAGATCGGCTGCCGGGATCATCACCTCGGCCAGGCTGACGCTGTAGTTGGGCACGAACACCACTTTCAGCAACTCGCCCACCCGCGGGTCATTGTTGATGGTCTTGGCCACGTCGTTGATGAGCTGGATGATGAGCTTGGCCATGCGGTAGGCCGAGGCCGCCTTGCCGGCGAAGAAGACCACGCGCGGCACGGTCACGCTGCCGGGCTGCTCCAGGATGCGCAGGTAGCGCGTGACGACGTGCAGCACGTTGAGCAACTGGCGCTTGTATTCGTGGATGCGCTTGACCTGGACGTCGAACAACGCGTCCACCGGAACCGCCATGTCCGCGTGGGTTTTCAGCCAGTCCGCCAGGCGCTGCTTGTTGCTGCGTTTGGCCTGCTGGAATCGGTGAATCAAGCCGACGTCGTTCAACAGCGGGCGCAGCTTGCCCAGTTGCGACAGATCGCGCCGCCAGGTCGGGCCGATGGTGTCGTCGAGCACGGAGGACAGGGCCGGATTGGCCAGCGCCAGCCAGCGGCGCTGGGTGATGCCGTTGGTTTTGTTGTTGAAGCGCTTGGGCCAGAGCTTGGCAAAGTCGGCAAAGATCGACTGTTGCATCAGTTCGGAATGCAGAGCCGAGACGCCGTTGACGGAGTGGCTGGCCAGCACTGCCAGGTAGGCCATGCGGATGGAACGGCCACCGGACTCGTTCACCAGCGACACGTGGCGCATCAGGTTGACATCGTGCCCGTGCTTTTGCGTGAGCTTGGTGAGGAAATGGGCATTGATGTCGAGGATGATTTGCAGATGGCGCGGCAGCACGCGGCCGAGCATGTCGATCGGCCAGGTTTCCAGCGCTTCCTGCATGAGGGTGTGGTTGGTGTAGGAGAACACGCCCTGGCAGATGCGCCAGGCATCGTTCCAGGGAAGGTGATGCACGTCGAGAAACAGGCGCATCAACTCCGGAATGGCCAGCACCGGGTGGGTGTCGTTGAGGTGGATGGACACCTTGTCGCTGAACTGGTCGAAGGTCGTGTGCCTGTGCAGATAGCGGCGCATCAGATCCTGCACGCTGGCGCTGACGAAAAAATATTCCTGGTGCAAGCGCAGCTCGCGCCCGGCGTCGGTCGAGTCGTCCGGGTACAGCACGCGCGACACGTTTTCGGACTGGTTCTTCTTCTCCACCGCGGCGAGATAGTCGCCGCGATTGAAGGCGGACAGATTGATTTCCTCGGTTGCCTTCGCCGACCACAGCCGCAGTGTGTTCATGGCTTGGGTGCCGTAGCCCGGGATGATGGTGTCGTAAGCCATGGCTTCGACATCGTGGGTATCGAGCCAGGCGCACTGGTCGCCCAGTTTGACGACATGGCCGCCGTATTGCACGCGGTAGGTGACTTCGGGGCGCGCAAATTCCCAGGGATTACCGGCCGTGAGCCAATAGTCGGGAACCTCGACCTGATGACCCTGCACGATGGTCTGGCGGAACATGCCGTAGTCGTAGCGTATGCCGTAGCCATAACCAGGAATGCCCAAGGTGGCCATGGAGTCCAGAAAGCATGCGGCGAGGCGCCCGAGGCCGCCGTTGCCCAAGGCGGCGTCGGGCTCCAGGTCGGCGATGACATCCATGTCCACACCCAGTTCGGCCAGTGCCTGGCGCAGCACGGCGGTCATCTCCAGCGCGATCAGGGCGTTGCTGAACGTGCGGCCGATGAGGAACTCCATCGACAGGTAGTACACCTGCTTGGCGTCCTGGTCGATTTTGGCATGGGTGGTGGTCATCCAGCGCTCGACCAGCAGATCGCGCACCGCGTAGGAGGCCGCATGCAGCCAGTCCACCGGCTGCGCCGCCTGCGGGTCTTTGCCGACGTTGAACATGAGCTTGTTGGCGATGGCCCGCTTGAGCGATGCCACATCGTGCGGCGTCGTGTCGTGCTCGAAGGGCACGGTTGCCGCGGTGGGAAAAGGCAGTGTGAGATCGGTGGTCATAAGCAGCAGTACGGGGAAAATAAAAAGTGGGCGGCCGGGTGTCTCACGGATCCATCAAGGCCTGGTAGATGGTGGTGTAGTGTGTGGCGGCCCGGGTCCAACTGAAATTCTGGCGCATGCCGGTTTGCCGCACCCGCGCCCAGGCGCGGGGCTGCCGGTACAAGGCCAGTGCGCGGCGCACGGCATGCCGGTAGTCGGCTTCGGTGAAGGAAGCAAAGACTATGCCAGTGGCGGTGTGATCGGCCAATGTCGCCAGATCGGCGTCGACCACGGTGTCGGCCAGGCCGCCCACGGCCCGCACCAGCGGCAGACTGCCATACAGCAGGCCGTAGATCTGCGTGAGGCCGCAGGGCTCGAAGCGCGAGGGCACCAGGGTCACGTCGCTGCCGGAAAATATGCGGTGGGCAAACAACTCGTCGTAGCCGAGGCGTACCGCGACCTGTCCCTCGTGCCGATGTGCAGCCTCGGTGAAAGCTTGTTCCAGTGCGTGCTCGCCGCTGCCCAGAACCAGCAACTGACCGCCGCCGCGGAGAATTTCATCGATCCCAGCCAGCACCAGGTTCAGTCCTTTTTGCTCGGTGAGTCGGCTGACCACGGTGAACAGGGGTGCACCCTTGTCGATCTTCAGCCCGCATTCCTGCTGTAACGCGGCCTTGCAGCCGGCTTTGCCGGCCAGATGGTCGGCATCGAAGTGCTTGGTGATGTGGGCGTCCAGGGCGGGATTCCACACCGCGGCATCCACCGCGTTGAGAATGCCGCTGAGATCGCCGCGGCGGGCGCGTAGCAGGCCATCGAGGCCGAAGCCTTGCTCGGGTGTCTGGATTTCGCGGGCGTAGGTGGGGCTGACCGTGGTGATTTTGTCCGCGTAGCACAAGCCGGCCTTCATGAAGGAGATCTGCCCATGAAACTCCAGGCCGTCGACCTGATAGGCGGCAGCCGGCAAACCCAGATCGCCGAAAAGTCGCGCATCGAACAGGCCCTGGTAGGCCAGGTTGTGCACGGTGTAGACGCATGGCACGCGCTTGACGCGGCCATCCGGCCAGTGCCTGAGGCAGGCCATGGCCAATGCGGCATGCCAGTCGTGTCCATGCACCAACTGCGGCGCCCACGTCGCATCCAGGCCGTGGGCGAGATGCGCCGCCGCCCAGCCCAGCGCTGCAAAGCGCCGGTGGTTGTCGGCGTAGGGGCGGCGCTGCGCATCTTCGTAGGGGTTGCCGGGCCGCTCGAACAGGTCGGGTGCGTGCAGCACATAGGCATGGATCGGTTGCCTTGCTGCGTCGGGCACGGCTGGCAGCTTGCCCGCGAGCACCTGCACCGGGTGGCCCCAGGGCATGGTGAACTGGCCGATGGGCACGGCGTCGTGCAGACCGGCGATGATCGCGGGGAAGCCCGGCAGCAGCACCCGGACATCGCACCCTGCGGCGCCGAGCGCCGCAGGCAGGGCACCGGCGATGTCGGCCAGCCCGCCGGTCTTGAGAAGGGGGAAGATTTCGGCGCTGAGTTGCAGGATGCGCATGGTCGGCATGGCCCGCCTCATGCCTTGTTGAGCCGATCCAGCATCTCGCGCGTCACCAGGACCACGCCGTTGCTGGTGCGCTCGAAACGCGCGGCGTCGAGTTCCGGGTTCTCGCCGATCACCAGGTCGTCCGGCAGGACGCAGCCGCGGTCAACCACCACCTTGCTGATGCGGCAACCCCGGCCCACCACGGTATCGGGTAGCAACACCGCCTGATCGATCTGGCAAAACGAGTCCACGCGAACATTGGAAAAGAGCACCGAATTGCTCACCATCGAGCCCGAGACGATGCAGCCGCCGGACACCATGATGTTGATGGCCTGGCCATGCCGGCCTTCGGCGTCCTGCACGAACTTGGCGGGGGGCAGCTGCATCTGGTTGGTCCAGATCGGCCATTCGGTGTCGTACAGATTGAGCTCGGGGGTGACCGAGGCCAGGTCGAGGTTCGCCTCCCAGAAGGAATCGATGGTGCCGACATCGCGCCAATAGGGCTCGGCGCCCTGGGCCGCCGACACGCAGGACATGGAGAAGGGGTGCGCCAGGGTATGGCCGTCGCGCACGATGCGCGGAATCACGTCCTTGCCGAAATCGTGACTGGACGCGGTGTCGTTGATGTCCTCCTCCAGCAGCCTGTAGAGCACGCTGGCGTTGAACACGTAGATGCCCATGCTGGCCAGCGAGATGCCGTCGCGCCCGGGCATGGTCGGCGGGTTCTCGGGTTTTTCGACGAAGTCGATGATCCGCCGCTCCGCGTCGATGGCCATCACGCCAAACGCCGACGCCGTGGCGCGGGGTACCTCGATGCAGCCCACGGTGCAATCCGCGCCGGTTTCGACATGGTCCTTGAGCATCAGGGAATAGTCCATCTTGTAGACGTGATCGCCCGCCAGCACGACGATGTACTCGGGTTTGGACGACTGGATGATGTCCAGATTCTGGTAGATCGCATCGGCCGTGCCGCGATACCAATGTTCCTCGTTGATGCGCTGCTGCGCGGGCAGAAGATCGACCATCTCGTTGAGCTCGGCGCGCAGGAAGCTCCAGCCGCGCTGCAAATGCCGCAGCAGCGAATGGGATTTGTACTGGGTGATCACACCGATGCGGCGGATGCCGGAATTGACGCAATTCGACAGCGCGAAATCGATGATGCGGAACTTGCCGCCGAAATACACGGCCGGCTTGGCGCGCTTGTCGGTCAACTGCTTCAGCCGCGAACCTCGCCCGCCCGCAAGCACGAGCGCAATCGAGCGCCGCACCAGCATGTGCGGCTGCATCTGGCGATCCGGGATCGTCGTCGGGCTGGCATCCTTGTCCTGGCTCATCGTGGTCTCCTTGGTTGTGGTTCGAGATGCGAGGTTTCAAAGCACGGCTGCAACTGCGGTTCAGGTCATCACGCTGGGGGCGTTCATGCCGGTCCAGTGCTTCACGCGGGCGACATGTTCAGCAACGGCGACGAGCGGTGCCAGGGCCTCTTGCGCTGGCAGGTCGTGACGCGCCGGATCGGGTTCGTGATGCTCCAGGTAGATGCGCAGGGTCGCGCCTTGGGTGCCTGTCCCCGACAGGCGGAACACCACGCGCGAGCCGCCTTGCAGAACGATGCGCACCCCCTGCTTGTCGCTCGTGCTGCCGTCCGTCGGGTCGGTGTAGGAGAAGTCATCGGCGATGATGACCGGCTCCCCGGCAAGAACCTGGCCCTTCCAGCGCGGCAGCGAGGAGCGCAGGTCGCGCATCAAGGCGTCGGCCTGGTCGGTCGGGATGCCCTCGTAATCGTGACGCGAATAGACGCAGCGGCCATGCTCGCGCCACAGGCTTCTCACCAGGGACTCGACCGACTCGCCGGTCACGGCAATCAGGTTGAGCCAGAACAGCACGGCCCACAGGCCATCCTTTTCACGGATGTGGTCGGAGCCGGTGCCGTAGCTCTCCTCGCCGCACAAGGTCACTTTGCCGGCGTCGAGCAGGTTGCCGAAATATTTCCAGCCTGTGGGCGTTTCGTAGCACGCGATACCCAGCTTGCGGGCCACGCGGTCGATCGCCGTGGAGGTCGGCATGGATCGCGCCACCCCGGCCAGCCCCGCCTTGTAGCCGGGAATGCGCGTGGCGTGCGCAGCCAGCACGGCGAGACTGTCGGACGGCGACACGACGAAATTGCGGCCGACGATCATGTTGCGGTCGGCGTCACCGTCGGTGGCCGCGCCCATGTCCGGCGCGTCGGGCGCCCGCAAGTGTTCGATCAGGTCGATGGCATTCGCCGGGTTGGGGTCGGGGTGCAGGCCGCCGAAGTCTTCGAGCGACTGCCCATGGACGACGGTGCCTGGCGGCGCGCCCAGTTCGCCTTCGAGCAAGGCGCGGGCATAGGGGCCGCCGACGGCCCACATGGTGTCGAGACGCAGCCGAAAGCCGCGCTGGAACAGGCCGCGGATGGCGCCGAAGTCGAACAGGCCGCGCAGCACCTCGGCATAGTCGGCCACCGGGTCGATGATCTCGATCCGGGTGTGGAGCAGGCGGTGGGTGCCGAGCGTGTCGAGTGGGAGATCGGCGGCCTCGACGGTATGGATCATGCTGATGTCGCGCGAGCGACGGTAGATGGCCTCGGTCACCGCTTCGGGTGCCGGCCCGCCATTGGCGATGTTGTATTTGATGCCGAAATCGCCCTCGGCTCCGCCTGGATTGTGGCTGGCCGAGAGCACGATGCCGCCACTCGCGCCGCGACGCCGAATCACGGCGCTCAGCGCAGGGGTGGACAAAATGCCGTCTCGACCGACCAGCACCCGGGCATAGCCCTTGGCCGCGGCCATGCGCAGGATGATCTGGATGGCGACGCGGTTGAAGTAGCGCCCATCGCCGCCGACAACCAGGGTCTTGCCGCCGGCGTCGGGCAACACGTCGAACAGCGCCTGGACGAAATTGTCCAGATAGCCAGGCTGCTGAAAGACATCCACTCGCTTGCGCAGGCCCGAGGTGCCGGGGCGCTGGTCGAGGAATGGCGTCGCGGGGCGGGTGATGTGGCTCATGCTGAATCCTCTCCTTGGTCAGGTTGCGGGTCAAGCTCGCGGATGGCGACCCACAAGCTCGTGGGCGGCAGGGTTTCGCGGGCGGCGAGCGGGCGCGGCGCCGGGCCCGGTGCGTCATCCGGACTCGGCAAGGCGTTGCTCATCAGTCTGAGCATCCAGCTCCCCGGGGGTGGGAGAACGACGGCGCTCTCCTCCCCGGCATGCACAAGGAGCAGGGCTTCCTGGCGGTGCGTCGGGTCCGTCAGCCTGAGCATGAGGGTGCCCGGGGCGCGGTCCTGCCACTGCGCGGCCGTCATGGCCTGGCCGTCGGCCTGCAACCAGGTCGCGACCGGGCCGCAGGCCTTGGGTTCGGTTTGCCACCAGCCCCGGCTTTGCAGCACCGGGCAGTCGCGCCGCAGGGCCAGAACAGACCGCACGAAATCGCGCAGGTCCAGGTCGGGCTGCATCCAGTTCAGCCAGGAGATGGCGTTGTCCTGGCAATAGGCGTTGTTGTTGCCGCGCTGGCTGTGGCCGATGTCGTCGCCCGCCAGCAGCATGGGCGTGCCCAGCGACAGCAGCAGCGCGCCGAGCAAAGCACGGCTCTGTCGCGTCCGGGCGGCCAGCACATCCGGACGGTCGGTTTCGCCCTCGACGCCGTTGTTGACGCTCAGGTTGTGGCCATGGCCGTCGCGGTTGTCTTCGCCGTTGGCCTGGTTGTGGCGGTGGTCGTAACTGACCAGATCGCGCAGGGTGAAGCCGTCGTGCGCGGTGATGAAGTTCACGCTGCTGTGGGCGCCGCGCCGCGCCGGGTTGAAGGCGTCGCTGGAGCCCGCCAGCCGCGTGGCGAGCACCCCGGGCGTGTCCTGGCGCGTCAGCCAGAAACCACGCTGCGTGTCGCGGAAGCGGTCGTTCCACTCCAACCATCCCGCGGGAAATGCACCCAATTGGTAGCCGCCGGGGCCGAGGTCCCAGGGCTCGGCCACCATCAGGCAGCCGCGCAACACCGGATCCTGGGCGATGGCCATGAGCAGCGGCGCGTGCGCCGCGAAGCGCCCGCCCTGTTCCACGACCCCGCGCGCCAGGGTGGTGGCCAAGTCGAAGCGAAAGCCGTCCACGCCGAATTCCGTGACCCAGCGGCGCAGGCTGTCCATCACCGTGCGCAGCACCAGTGGCTGGTTCAGGTTGATGCTGTTGCCGCAGCCCGTCCAGTTCACATAGCGGCTGCGGTCTGGTGTCTCCAGGTGGTAATACAGCGCGTTGTCGATCCCGCGCAGCGACAGCGTGGGACCGAGCTCGTCCAGCTCGGCGGTGTGGTTGTAGACCACGTCGAGCAGCACTTCCAGCCCCGCGGCGTGCAGGGCGTCCACCAGTGCGCGCAACTCGGTGCGTGGCGTGCTGCCCGCCATGCCGCTCCAGTAGCGTGTTTCCGGGGCGCTCCACGCCACGGGGCTGTACCCCCAGTAATTGCGCAGCCCCATGTCGAGCAGGCGCGACTCGTCGGCGCGAAACGCCACCGGCATGAGGCTCAGCGTGGTGACGCCGAGGCGCTGCAAATGGGCGATGCAGGCAGGGTGGGCGAGACCCGCGTACGTGCCGCGCAGTTCAGGCGGCAGCTCGGGATGCAGGGCGCTGAAACCCTTCACATGCACTTCGTAGATGACGCGTTGCGCAGGGTCGATGACCGGGCGCGGCACGCTCAGGCGCGGCAGGTCGCGCACGACCCGAGCCTTCAGCGCTGACGCGGCGTTGTCACGCGGATCGGGTTGCGCGGGATTGGACGGGAGATGGCCGCGATGGATGTCGCTGCCGTCGTAGCGGCCCACGACCTCGCGCGCACAGGGATCAAGCAGCAATTTGGCGGGATTGAAGCGATGTCCCTGCCGCGGCGCCCAGGGGCCATGCACACGCCAGCCATACACCAGGCCTGCGCCCAAAGCCGGCGCGTAGGGCAGGATGCCCTGCCAGATGCCGTCACGCTGCTCCGGCATCGGCAGGCGGGCCACTTCGGTTTGCCCCTCGGCGTCGAACAGGCAGAGATCCACGGCCTGCGCATGGGGCGCGGCCAGCGCGAAGCGCGTGCCGTCCTGCTCGACATGCGCGCCCAGTTCGCGAACCCGTCCCCGTCGCAGCCGCAGTGCAGCCGCGCTCGGGGCCGGGGGGTGGTGCGGGGCGTTCATGCGGAGGGCCGGAGGATGAGGCAGGCCAGCGGGGGCAGGGTCAAGTGCAGGGAAAAGGGTCGTTGATGCGCAAACACCGGCTCGGCGCTGCCGAGGGCAAGCTCGATGCCGGAGCCGCCATACACCGGGTCGTCGGTGTTGAGCAGAACCTCCCAGCGCCCGGGCTGCGGCACACCGATGCGGTAGGCGCGGCGCGGCTCGGGGGTGAAGTTGCACAGGACGACGAACTTGCTGCCATCTTGCGCGCCACGCACAAATGCCAGCACCGACTGCGTCGCGTCGTCGTGGGTGATCCACTCGAAGCCGCCGCTCAGGTGGTCGAGCTGGTGCAGCGGGGGGTGCGCGCGGTAGGTCAGGTTCAGGTCGCGAACCAGACGCTGGACGCCCTGGTTCGGAGCGCGCTGCAGCGCGTCCCAGTCCAGGCTGGCGTCGGCCTGCCATTCCCACGCCTGGGCAAACTCGTTGCCCATGAACAGCAGCTTCTTGCCGGGGTGGCTGAACATATAGCCGAGATAGGCGCGCAGGTTGGCGAACCGCTGCCAGGGGTCGCCCGGCATTTTGGCGAGCAGCGAACCTTTTCCATGCACCACCTCGTCGTGCGACAGCGGCAGCACGAAGTTCTCGTCGAACGCATAGACCATGCTGAAGGTGAGTTCGTCGTGATGATGCCGTCGGTGGATGGGGTCGCGCTGCACGTAGCTCAGGCTGTCGTGCATCCAGCCCATATTCCACTTGTAGTGAAAGCCCAGGCCGCCGCCTTGCAAGTCGTCGCTCGGCGGCCGGCTGACGCCGGGGAAGGCGGTGGACTCTTCGGCGATGGTGATGGCCCCGGGGCGCTGCACGCCCACGGTGTGGTTCATGCGCCGCAGAAACGCGATGGCCTCCAGGTTCTCCCGTCCGCCGAAGCGGTTGGGCACCCATTCGCCGGGCGGGCGGCTGTAGTCGCGGTAGAGCATGGAAGCCACGGCGTCCACCCGCAGGCCGTCGATGTTGAAACGCTCCAGCCAGTAGAGCGCGTTGGCCACCAAGAAGTTACGCACCTCGGTGCGGCCGAAGTTGTAGATGAGCGTGTTCCAGTCGCGGTGGAAGCCTTCGCGCGGGTCGGCGTATTCGTACAGATGGGTCCCGTCGAAATTGGCCAGGCCGTGAGCGTCGGACGGGAAGTGCGCGGGCACCCAGTCGAGAATCACGCCGAGGCCCGCGGCATGCGCGGCATCGACGAAGACCTGAAAGTCTTCCGGCGTGCCATGACGCGACGTGGGCGCGAACAGGCTGATGGGCTGATAGCCCCAGGAACCGTCGAACGGATACTCGCTCACCGGCAGCAGCTCGAGGTGGGTGAAGCCCATGTCGCGGGCGTAGGGCACCAGGGTGTCGGCCAGTTCGCGGTAGCTCAGCCACTGCCAGCCTTCGCGTTTGCGCCACGAGCCGAGATGCACTTCGTAAATGCTGATGGCCCGCCCGAATGCGTTGGCTTGCGCCATCTCGGGGCGCAGCGCGTGCATCGGCGGCAGCCCCTGCACGATGCTGGCGGTGTTGGGGCGCAGCTCGCTGCGAAAGGCGAAGGGGTCGGCCTTGAGCAGCCGTTCTTCCGCCTGCGTCAGGATTTCGAATTTATACAGATCACCCGCGACGACGCCGGGCAGGAACAGTTCCCACACGCCGCATTCACGCCGCAGCCGCATGGGGTGGCGGCGGCCGTCCCACTGGTTGAATGCGCCCACCACCGACACGCGCTTCGCGTTTGGCGCCCAGACGGCGAAGCGCGCACCCGCCACGCCAAGCATCGCACCCGGGTGCGCGCCAAGGCATTCGTAGGGGCGCAGATGCGTGCCTTCGGCCAGCAGCCACACGTCCATGTCGCCGAGCACGGGAGGAAAACGATAGGGGTCCTCCAGGTCCGTGATCCAGGGCGGATCGCCCGCCTGCAAGGGGGGCCAGGTCACGCGCAACCGGTAGTCGAAGGGCTTGCGCCGCCGCCCCATGCGCGCGCTGAACAGGGCGGTTTCGCCCAGCCGCTCGAGTGGGGCAACGGCCATGCCGCTGTCCCGTTCGACCACATCCACCGCCAGCGCGCCGGGCAGCAGCGCCTGAACCCACAAGGCGGTTCCCCGGGCGTGCATGCCCAGCACGCCGAAGGGGTCGGGATGGCGCCCCTGGGACAGGTCGGCGATGTCGAGGTCGGTCAGCATGGGGCGGTTTCCATCACGGGCAGGCGTGCGTACACATGACAAAAACGGGCCAGGCCATCGGCGTGCAGCGGCTGCACCTGACTCCAACGGAAGCGCCAGGACCAGTTGCCCTGCGGCGTGCCGGGCGTGTTCATGCGATGAGCGCCCGGCAGCCGCAGCACGTCCTGCATGGCATGTATGGCCAGATCTGCCACGCTGGCGCAGGCCGTGCGAATCAAGGTCCAGCTGATGTCCTGGCCGTCGCAGGCCAGATACTCGCGCAGGTGATGGCGTATGCGCTCTGGCGCCGATTCCCACCAGCCCTGGGAGGTGTCGTTGTCATGGGTTCCGGGGTACACCACGGTGTCGTGCTCGTAGTTGTGCGGCAGGTAGGTGTTCTTGCCGCCATCGTCGTCACCCCAGGCGAAGTGCAGGACACGCATGCCGGGGAAGCCGAAAGCCTTGCGCAGCGCAACGACGGCGGGCGTGATGACACCGAGATCTTCGGCAATGATGGGCAAGGGGCCCAGCGCATCGGACACGGCCTTGAACAGCGCCGCTCCGGGGGCAGGAACCCATTGGCCGTGGATGGCATGGGGTTCCGAGGCGGGAATCTCCCAGCAGCTCTCGAAGCCGCGGAAGTGGTCCACGCGCAGCAGATCGACCAGCTCGAACGTCACCCGCAGCCGCGCAATCCACCACTGAAACTGCTCGGCTTCATGCGCAGACCAGCGGTAGATGGGGTTGCCCCAGCGCTGCCCGGTGTCGCTGAATGCATCGGGCGGTACACCGGCGACCACCGTGGGGTTGCCCTGCCCGTCGAGTTGGAACAAGTCGGGCCGGGCCCAGACGTCGGCGCTGTTGAGCGCAATGAACATGGGCATGTCGCCCACCAGCCTCACCTTGCGCGCATGGGCATAGGCGCGAAGCCGGCTCCATTGCCGGAAGAAGCACCACTGGCTGAACTGCCAGAAGGCGATGCGCTCGGCATGGTCGGCGGCGGCCTGTGCCAGGGCCTCGGCATCACGCCAGGCCAGGGGGGCATCCCATGTGTTCCACATGCGGCCGCCGAAGTGCTCGCTGAACGTCATGAACAGGGCGTAGTCGTCGAGCCAATCGGCCTGCCGGGTGCAGAAGGCGGCGAAGTCCGCTCGCTCCTCCGGCGAGGCCAGGGACTGGAACCTGGCGGCGGCGCGCGCGAGGCGCTCCATGCGGAAGGGAATGACCACGTCGAAATGCACATGCGTGTCGTGCAAGCCGTCCACCGGGACGAGATCGGCGGCGCTGAGCCAGCCGCGTTGCTCCAGTTCGGCCAGATCGATCAGCAGCACATTGCCGGCGAACGCCGAGCTGCCCATGTACGGCGAGTTGCCCAGGCCGATCCCACCCAGCGGGAGAAACTGCCAGAGGGTTTGGCGCCCGAGCGCCAGCCAATCGATGAAGTGGTAGGCCGAGGGGCCCAGATCGCCGCTGCCATGCGGGCCGGGCAAGGACGTAAGGTGCAGGAGCACGCCACTGGCCCGTGGAAATCGCGTCGTTGTTGTGCTCGGGGTCATGGTCTGATCGGGTTGGGGACACACGATGCAAAAACGGCTGAGCGCGCCCGGCGCGACATGCTGGGTGCTTGAGTCTGCGCGATGTTGTTGATGACGCAATGAGTGTAAGGACAATGTGTGATGAATGGGGTGAATCGGGCGCCGCTTGCGGCCCAGGCCGTCCGCTGGCATCGGCACACGGCCATTCTCCGGAGATGTCGAATCGTGAATAGAACGATCGTTCGATTTCCACAAACACGGCTCTACAATGCTGTTCGAGATGGCGCATCAATCGCCAGCGCATCATCCAGGAGACAGGCATGACATCGCAGCAACTGCTGGAGCAGTACGGCCCGCGCGAGGCCATGGATTACGACGTGGTGGTGGTGGGTGGTGGTCCCGCAGGGTTGGCCACCGCCATTCGGCTCAAACAACTTGCAGCCGAGAAGCGGCAGGAGATTGCGGTCTGCGTGCTGGAGAAGGGCTCCGAGGCTGGTGCGCACATCCTGTCGGGCGCCATCATGGATCCGAAGGCGCTGACCGAGCTGCTGCCCAACTGGAAGGCCGACGGCGCGCCGCTGGACCAGCCGGTGACCGAGGACGCGTTCTGGTTCCTCAGCGCAACCGCAGCCAGGCCGACGCCAGCCCTGGTCATGCCCGACTGTTTCAAGAACCACGGCAACTACATCATCAGCCTAGGCAATGTGGTGCGCTGGATGGCGCAGCAGGCCGAGGCGCTGGGCGTGGAGATCTTCGCCGGTTTCCCTGCTGCCGAGGTGTTGTATGACGCCGCCGGCGGGGTGCGCGGCGTGGCCACCGGCAACCTGGGCCTGGGCAAGGACGGGCAGCCGACCGACCATTTCCAACTCGGCATGGAGTTGCGCGCCAAATACACGGTGTTCGCCGAGGGCTCGCGCGGCCAGCTCGGGCGCGAGGTCATCGCCCGCTACAAGCTCGACGCCGGATGCGACCCGCAGGGCTATGCCATCGGCATCAAGGAGTTGTGGGAAGTCGCCCCCGAGCAGGCCAAGCCGGGCCGGGTGCTGCACACCGCCGGCTGGCCGCTGGACAGCACGACCTACGGCGGCTCGTTTCTCTATCACCTGCCCGACAACCAGGTGGCGGTGGGCCTGGTGGTGGGGTTGGACTATCGCAACCCCTGGCTCAGTCCGTTCGAGGAATTCCAGCGCTTCAAAACCCACCCCGCCATCCGCCCGATTTTCGAGGGCGGCAAGCGCCTTGGCTACGGCGCCCGCGCGCTCACCGCGGGCGGCATTCTGGCCTTGCCCAGATTCGTGTTTCCGGGCGGCTGCATGGTCGGTTGCGAGGCGGGTTTTCTCAATGCCTCGCGCATCAAGGGCAGCCACGCCGCGATCAAGACCGGGATGCTGGCCGCCGAGGCCATTGTCACGGCGCTGGCCGCCGGTCGCAGCGCCGACACCTTGGATGATTACCCGCGCGCTTTCGAACAATCCTGGCTGCACGCCGAACTCCAGCGCGCGCGCAACTTCAAGCAATGGTTCAAGAAGGGCCGCACGCTGGGCACGCTGATGACCGGCATCGAGCAATGGCTGCTCAAGGGCCGCATGCCCTGGACCATCCACCGCAAGACGCCGGACTACGTCGCGCTGCAACCGGCCGAAACCATGCCCCGCATCGACTACCCCAAGCCCGACGGCAAGCTTACGTTCGACCGGCTTTCCTCGGTCTTCATCAGCAACACCAATCACGAGGAAAACCAACCGCTGCACCTCACGCTGAAAGATGTCTCGGTGCCGGTGCAAGTCAACCTTGCTCGCTATGCCGGCCCGGAGCAGCGCTATTGCCCGGCCGGCGTGTACGAGTTCATCAAGGGCCCTGACGGCCTTGACAAGCTGCAGATCAACGCCCAGAACTGCGTGCATTGCAAGACCTGCGACATCAAGGACCCGACCCAGAACATCGTCTGGGTCGCGCCCGAAGGTGGGGGTGGGCCGAACTACGTCGGCATGTAGTTCCGCACCCGATCGCACGATTGCACGATTGCTCCGGCCCGAGTGGAATCAGCCAGAGACATGCGCTCGCCGGCACGGGCTGGCTGGTGCAGACGCTAAGCTGCTGCCCGTTGCGGGGCACGCTGGAAGCCGGGGGTGATGATGGGTACGGAGCGGGAACTCAAATTCAGCATCGCCGCGTTGGCAGCGCAACAGTTGCCGGATCACCCCATCCTCGGCCAGTTGGCTGGCCCGCCGCGCATCAAGACGCTCGACAGCCGCTATTTCGATACCGAAGATGGTTTGCTCGCCGACGCCGGCATGGCCTTGCGGCTGCGTCAGACCGGACATGGCCGAGTGATGACCTTCAAGACCTCGGGGGTCGACGCGCTGGGCCACGCGCGCGGCGAATGGGAGTGGGTCGCCGCCGGATCGAGTCTGGAGTTCGACTCCGACGAGTTGGCCCTGGCCGATGTGCAGCGCGCCTTGCGCCAGACGCCGTTGCGCGATCTGGCGCTGCTTGCACATACGCTGCACGCTCGGCTGCGCCCGGTGTTTGGTACCCGTTTCGACCGCATGGCATGGGCCATCGATTGGCAGGGCAGCCGCATGGAACTGGCGCTGGACCGCGGCGCTTGCCTCGCCAGCCGCGGCGGCGCCACGCTGCAGGCGCCGATCTCCGAGATCGAGATCGAACTGATCGACGGGCGATGGAGCCATTGCTGGGATCTGGCTTGGGCGCTGGCGCAAGATCTGCCGCTGCGGCTGAGCACCATCAACAAGGCGCAGCGTGCCAGTGCGCTGCGCGCGGGAGAGCGTCTGCGAGCCCCCGACGAGCCGGCCAGCTTGCCGCCCGACATGTCCCTACCGCAGGCGGCGCAGTTGTGGCTGTCCACCGCCTGCGCCCAGTTGTCGGTAGGGGCCGAGCGCATGGAAACGGGCGACGCGACGCGTGATGTGCATCAATTCCGCGTGACCGTGCGTCGCCTGCGCACCACGCTGCGTTGGTTGCAGCCCTGGACCCAGCCGCGTGCCCTGCGTTGGTTCGAAGCCGAATGGCGTTGGGCCATGCAGCTTGCTGGCCTCGTGCGCGATGCCGACGTGGGTTTGCAGATGCTGAGCGACGGTGCCGCGCGACTCCAGCTCGCACCCGAGCTTGCGTCCGGCTGGAGCGCAGGCCTGCAGGTCGAGCGCCAGCGTCAGTGGGGCACACTGCGCGCCTATTTGCACAGTCCGCGCTTTGGCCGTTTGTTGCTGGCGCTCGGGCGTTGGGCTGAAACCTGGCCTGCCGGCGGGCCCACCAAAGCAGCCGCCAAGCTGCGCCATTTCACCTTGCGCGACCTGGCCCGGCGCGCCATCGGCCAGGACCACAAGCACTGGCGCCAGTCCCTGGCCGCTTGCCGGCCCACGCTCGAAGCGCTGGCCCGTGGCGACTCTGCACCTCTGGAACAGATGGAGTCCATGGCCGATCTCCATGCGTTTCGCCTCGACAGCAAGCGTCTGCGCTTCTCGCTCGAGCGTCTTGGCCATGCACTGCCCGAAGTCGATGCACGGCGCATGCAAGCCTTGCGGCAAACCACGGAAGCCCTGCAGACCCTGCTTGGCAACTGGCGCGACGGCCAGCGACTGCTGGAAACCGCACAACGGCTGCAAAAACGGCCTGACAAGCTGGCGCAAGCCTTTGCCACACAAGCGCAGGACGCCTTGCAGCAAGCCTGGGTGTTGGTACAGCAACACGCTCCTGCCTGAGCGAATGCATGCCTCGGCGACTTCGATCTGGACGTTGCAAGATGGCCATCTGGCGTGGGCCTCGATGGTGTGCCGTTGCGTGTCCTCCGGTCGTGGTCCGGAGGAGTCCGGTGCCGTGGATGGCTTGCGCGAGCCCTCGACCGACGGTCGATGCAACTCGAGGGTTTGCGAACCCTCGAGGATGTTCCTCACACGGGCTGTCCGCTGCGGCGCTTGGATGCTATCGAAGGCCTGATGTGTGTTTCGCAGCCTGTCCTCACCCGTTGGCACACGCGGCATGAAAACCCGCTTCCCATCGACGCCAAGTCTCCCTGCATGTGCAGGAGTGTTGCGCGGGTTCTGGTCTTGACACCAAGCTTATCTTTTGGCATAATTCAAAGTTATCTTGATAAATATTCGAGATTATTCGCGTCGTATTGTTTGTGGATGCGTTTGTAGATGCACGCAATGCCGCTGTTGATCAAACAACCGGCAAACTGAATTCACTGGGAGTGGTAGTTCAGTTGGTTAGAATACCGGCCTGTCACGCCGGGGGTCGCGGGTTCGAGTCCCGTCCACTCCGCCAACAAATCAACGGGTTATGGTGCATTTGCCATAACCCGTTTTTCTTTGCAAAAGCTCAAGGCAACGGCTGGGAAAATTGCAGCCTGACTGCGATGCACCCTCTGCGAGATGGTGCATGTCGGTGTTGTTCGCAACAACCACGCTCCCTGAATGCCAGAGTCGCCTCATCGAGACGAACGATCAGACGGGCAAGGGGCCTCGCTCAAACCTTGTTTGCCAGGGTGCGTGACCGGTGGCGATGCCGCCTACAGGCCTGATCGCCCATCAGGCCGCGTACAGCAGCACCGCGAAGAAATGGAACACGGTGCCGGCGAGCACGAACAGATGCCAGATGAAATGCGTGTAGGGAACTTTCTCGTCGAGCAGGAAAAACACCACGCCGAGTGTGTAGGACACCCCGCCTGCCAGCAGTAGCGCCAGGCCCGGCGCCGGCATATCGACCCAGAGCGGGCGTATGGCGATCAACACCACCCAGCCCATGGCGAGGTAAAGGAAGGTGGATAGGCGGGGGAAACGCGTGCCACCCAAGGCTTTGAAAAACAGACCTGCCAGGGCCAGTGCCCAGATCAGGCCGAACAGGGTCCAGCCCCAGACGCCGTGCAGCACACCCAGGGTGAAAGGGGTGTAAGTACCGGCAATGAACAGGTAAATGGCCACATGATCGACGACCTGCAACACGCCTTTGACGCGCTTCTGAGGCAGGGCGTGATAGAGCGTGGAGACGAGGTAAAGCAGGATGGCGGTGCTGCCGAAGATGATGCCGCCGACAAGCGTTGTCGCGCTTCCCAACTCGGCAAAATGAACGACGAGGATCGGAAGCGCGGCGATGGCCAGGGCCAGACCCAGGCCGTGGCTCAGGCTGTTGGCGATCTCCTCACCGGGAGTTTGAGCACGCGAGACCGCAGGAACCGAGTGATGTTGTGCCATGCAGCAAATAATAGGTTCATTCCCGCGAAGGGCCATGAACTGCTGGGCCCGATGCCCGGCCGCTTGGCGAAGCAACGGCATGGCGATCAGTCATCCGCGGTTCCAGTCGACTTGGCGAGCAGGGTGTAGTGCTCGACTTGCGGCGCCGCGGCGAAGAAAGGACCGACGATGCCGCGCCATGCGGCGAAGGCTTCCGATTGGCGAAAGCCTACCGTGTGGTCCTCCAGCGTGGCCCAGAAAATCATCAGCAGATAGCGCTCGGGGCTCTCCACGCCCTTGTTGAGCTTATAGCCGCAAAAGCCCTTGGCATGGGCAATGACGGTTTCGACGCCGTGCACGATGGCGATGTCGAATTCGGCCTGGCGGCCAGGCTGGATGCGGATGTCGGCAAGTTCGAGAATCATGGCTGGTTTCCTGGGTTGGGGCGAGCGTTCAGCGCTCCTGGTCGGTCGGGCGCATCAGGATTTCGTTGATGTTCACATGCGCCGGTTGACCGGCGCAGAACACGATGGTGCGGGCGATGTCGGCGCTTTGCAACTGGCGCATGCCATCTGCCCAGGCGTTGAGGGCGGCTTGCGTCGGGCCGTGGGCGATGTGCTCGCGCAACTCGGTTTCCACCACGCCGGGCTCGATCACCGTCACGCGGATATTGTCTTTGTAGGCTTCGCGCCGCAGCGACTCGCTGAAGCCCACCACACCCCATTTCGTCGCCGAATAGCCACCTGCGTTCGGGTTGGCCTGGCGCCCTGCGGTGGATGCGATGTTGATGATGTGTCCGTCCCTGCGCGCACGCATGCCGGGCAGGGCTGCCTGGCAGGTTGCGATGAGGCTCAGCACGTTGAGCTGCGTCATGTGCTGCCAGCGTGCCAGATCGGCTGTATCGATGGGCTCCAGGTACATCACTCCGGCGTTGTTCACCAGCAGGTCGAGCCGGCCGAAGTGGGCCTCGGCGTTACGCACCATCTGTTGCGCGGCCTGCAGGTCCGCGAGATCGGCGGGCAGCACCAGCACATCGGCGGCCAGTGCACGCAGCTTGGCGGCAAGCGCCTCGAGCCTGTCGGCGCGGCGGGCGCAGATGGCGATGCGTGCCCCGGCCTGTGCCAGCAGCAGGGCGGTGGCTTCGCCGATGCCGGACGAGGCACCGGTGACGAGGGCAACGCGGCCGGCAACGCCGGCCGGGGCCAGATTGAAAGAAGCGGATGGTGCAGACATGCTGAACTCCGAGTTGAATGAACGTCGTCCTCGATTGTCGAGCGGTACGCCGTGGGCTGCAGGCAGCATGTGCTGAACCTTGCCGTGCCAGGCATCTTTTCACGTCTCTGTGCGGCCTGTCGATGCATCGGCTAAAGTCAAAGCGTTTCTCGAACCAGACGCGCACCCAGTCGCCTTGACCATGCAGATGAAGCCAAGTGCCCTGATCGTGGGGGCCGGCGACGGCCTCAGTGCCTCGCTCGCCCGCGTACTCAGCCGAGAGGGCGGTTATCGCATTGCCATGGCGGCACGCAACCCCGGCAAACTCGCGCCTTTGACACAGGCATTGGACGCGATGGCGCTGGCCTGCGATGCAAGCGACCCAATCCAGGTCGATGCCCTGTTCGCGCAGTTGGACCAAGCCCTCCGCGCCCCGCCGGATGTCGTCATCTACAACCCTGCCGCCAGAGTCCGCGGACCGATCACCGAGGTCGATGCCCAATCGGTGGCGCAGGCGCTGGCCGTCACCGCCTACGGTGGCTTCCTCGTTGCGCAGCAAGCCGCGCGGCGCATGTTGCCGCGCGGGCAAGGCGCACTACTGTTCACCGGCGCCTCGGCCAGCGTCAAGGGCTATGCCCACTCCGCGGCCTTTGCCATGGGCAAGTTCGCGCTGCGCGGCCTGGCGCAAAGCCTGGCGCGCGAGCTCGCGCCCCAGGGCATTCATGTCGCGCATATCGTGGTCGATGGCGTCATCCGTAATCCGGGACGGGAGGAGCCCGGCGGAGCGCCCGACTCCATGCTCGACCCCGATGCCATTGCGCGCAGCTACCTGCAACTGCTGCGACAAGATCGCAGCGCCTGGTCATCGGAGCTCGAACTGCGGCCCTGGGTGGAGCGATTTTGAGCCGCGCAACACCCCTGGGCATCGCCCCCTTGCGGTGGCTCTAAAGCCTTGGGATGGGCAACCCCCACAAATCCACGATGATCGAAATCTGCGCTGTCGATTGGTCCAACCCCAGCCACGCAGCAGGTGTGCTGGCGATGATCCGGGCCTACGCCCTGGAGGCGACGGGGGGCAAGGGGCTGGAGCCCGAGGCGGAGGCTCGCTTGATTCCGGCGCTGCGCGAGCGCCACGACTACGTTGGCGTGATCGCCCTGGTGCCAGGGCAGGCGGTAGGTCTGGTGAACGCCTTCGAGGGCTTCTCCACCTTCATGGCACGCCCACTGCTCAACGTGCATGATGTGTATGTGGCGCCAGCTCGGCGCGGGTACGGCTTGGCAGCGTGCATGCTGGAGTCCTTGGAAGCACAGGCCATGGCGCGCGGGTGCGGCAAACTCACACTGGAAGTGCTGGAACACAACCTGCCGGCCATCGCCAGCTATCGCAAATTCGGCTTCAAGCCCTATGCCCTCAATCCGGCCCAGGGCCCTGCCACATTCTGGGAAAAGCGACTACCGCTGCGCACCGGTGAAGCGGCCGTCTGAAGCGCACGACGTCTCGCGGCCCTTGCAAGGCTTGGTGGCGCCGTCGCGGCGCACACCTTGGTGACTCAGGGTTCGTTGGCGGCCGGCGCACCGTGGCACAGCTTGTACTTCTTGCCTGAGCCGCAGGGGCAAGGATCGTTGCGTCCGATCTTGGCGGCATTGCGGATGGGGGGTGCTTTGGCCTGACGCCAGTAGTCGTAGATCGCGATGGCGCAGTCAGCCAGTGCGTCGGCGGCGGCACGATGGTCGTCGTCGTCGAGTTGTTGATCACCGAGCTGCGCCCAGCCTTCCTCGGTGCCGTAGAGCATGATGAGGCTGAGTTCGTCGGACGGCTCCTGCAGCATCGGCCCCCAGCCTTGCGGGTCTTGCGCCAGACCCAGCACGTAGCCGCTGCACCATTCCTCGATGATGCTTTCCTGTTCGTCGCCTTCTCCGTTCAGATAGATGAGCGGGGCGTAATCGTCCGGATGCTCGCTCAGGGTGGTGGCCAGCATGTTCCAGTAGCGCATCAACAGGCCCAGCAACTCCTCGGCCTGCTTCTGGTTTTCGAATCGGGGCTGGGCTTTGCCCTCCTCGCTGTCCCAGATCCACGGTAGCGCCTGGGTCGGGGGCAGCAGGTTGGGGCCTGAATGCAAGGCTGTGAAAAACCCGTCCAGCATGGAAATATCCATGGCCGTTTCGGGCAGGTCATCGCTGTCGAGCAGTTGCTCCAGGCGGTCGAGTTCCGTGTCCGAGAGGGGTGTGTCAGATTCAGCGGTCGATGTCCGGGACATGTTCAGGTCGTCAAGGCAAGAGGGCAGACGAGTGTAGAGCCTCCTCGGCGCTCGTCAGCGCCAGTCCTGATGTCGGCTGGCGCGCTCAACAGGGTGTGAACGGGCGCTCGCCGATGGACGCTCATGGAAATGCCGGTATGGCTGGTTCGACGCCCTCTGGGGTGGCATCGGGGTGGTGCAGACGGATCAGGGCATGAATCTCGTCCACGCGCGCCACCGGCACGTCCAGCATCATCAGGATTTGGCCAGCCTGGATGGCTTGTTCATACTGTTTCAAGCGCGGGCTTTCGATGCTGATGCCGATCATGCTGCTCACCCAGGCGCCGACCACGGTGCCAGCCACGGCCAGCGCCACCACCAGGACACCGGCCGAAATCACTGCCACCCCGGGTATCGAAATGGCGATCAACCCGGCGATGGTTCCCGTGGCGCCCCCGTATCCGAGGCCACGCTCGATGGCGGGAATGAGGTCGGTTTTCTGGGCCAGGCCGGCTTCAGGCAGGTTGCCAAGGGCAGTGCCGTCACGGGCGATGATATGTATGTGCTTCTCGGCAAGACGCGCCACCAGCAACTCATCGACGATGGTGCTGGCCGTGGCGGCATCGGGAACCAGGAAATAAAGGCGTCGCATGGCAGGCTCCTCACAGAAACTGAAAGGGTGCGGAGCCGGTTCAGCAGGCTTCCAGCTTCGCTGATGCTTCGATCTTAGGCGCTGAACATCAAAAAAACACCACGGAAACACCCATCACGGAGTGTTTCAGCGTCGCTTCAGTTTCCATCGACCGTCACGTCCCTTCAGACCAGTGTGCGCAGGGCACGGCGCAAAGAGTCGATGAGTTGATCGATCTGCCCCCGTTCGATGATGAGCGGTGGTGACAACGCGATGGTTTCGCCGGTGTAGCGAACCAGCACGCCGAGTTCGAAGCATTTGAGAAAAGTTTGAAGGGCGCGCTTGCCCACGCCATCCGCATGGGAGTGCAACTCGATGCCCGCCACCAGACCGAGGTTGCGGATGTCCTTGACATGGGGTGCGTCACGCAGACCATGCACGGCGTTTTCCCAGTACATGTCCAGCCCCTCGCGCTGCACGCGGGTGAGCAGGCCTTCGCTGGCGTACAGCTTTTGCGCGGCCACCGCCGCGGCGGTGGCCAGTGGATGGCCCGAGTAGGTGTAGCCGTGAAAAAACTCCACCACCCCCTCGGCCGCGCTGTTGACCACGGCGTCATAAATGCCCTCGCGCACGAACACCGCGCCCAGCGGCACCGCGGCGTTGTTCACTGCCTTGGCGCTGGTGATGATGTCGGGCGTGACGTTGAAAAACTGCGCCGCGAACGGAGTGCCGAGGCGGCCGTAACCCGTGATCACTTCGTCGAAGATCAGCAAAATGCCATGTTTGCTGCAGATGGCGCGAAGTTTTTCCAGATAGCCCTTGGGCGGCGCCAAAACCCCGGTGGAGCCAGCCAAAGGTTCGACAATCACAGCGGCAATATTGCTGGCATCGTGCAACTGCACGATGCGCTCCAAATCGTCGGCCAGATGGGCGCCCCACGCCGGCTGGCCGCGCGAAAAGGCCTGATGCTCGGGTGCGTAGGTGTGGGGCAGATGGTCCACATTGGGCAGCAGGCCGCCGCGGAAGACCTTGCGGTTGGCCACCATGCCGCCCACCGAAATGCCGCCGAAGCCCACGCCGTGGTAGCCGCGTTCGCGGCCGATGAACAGGGTGCGCGTGCCTTCACCGCGAGCACGGTGATAGGCCAGCGCGATTTTCAGCGCGGTATCGACCGACTCCGATCCTGAGTTGGTGAAAAACACCTTGGTGAGATCAGCAGGCGCGATCTTGGCCAGCAGGTCGGCAGCCTCGAATTGCACCGGGTGGCCCATCTGGAAGGGTGGTGCGTAGTCCATCTCTGCCGCCTGTCGTGCGATGGCTGCGGTGATCTCCTCGCGTCCGTGGCCAGCGTTCACGCACCATAGTCCAGCCACGCCATCGAGAATCTCGCGTCCGTCATGGCTGCGGTAATGCATGCCGCGGGCGCCGACGAACATGCGCGGTGCCGCTTTGAATTGGCGGTTGGCGGTGAATGGCATCCACAGCGCCTCCAGATTGGGCAGTTCCATCGCACCTCGCTGCCCCGCGCGTGTCAGTTCGGTCTGGTCCATCGTGCATCTCCGTTGTGTTCGACTCGATACGGGGAATTGTGCTTGCGATTGCAACGCTGTCCAAGTACCACAAGCTCTGCGCTCCATGGGGCCATGCTCGGGATATGGGGCACACGTTGCAGCGAAAGCGCGCCACGCGCGATCGGCACGACCCGGCACCGAGTTTGAGCCGGTGCTTACGCGACTGACGCTGTGGCTGTATGTTCTCGGCTATGTGTGGACCGCTTTGTGGTTCGCGCATGATGTGCAGGCAGTTGCGGCCACCCCGAACGCGAGCAACGCGTGATCCCGGCTTGCTCCAGGACTCTGGTTGCAGAGCCGAGGTATTGCCTGACATGCCATGTGCTGCAGTTACCCCTGCAGTGTCCCTTTTCCACCCTACCTCTCGTTCCATCATGGCGATCGGCCTCTACATCATCGGCGATGAAATCCTGTCCGGCAAAAGGCGGGACAAGCATTTCACGCAAGTCCAAGACTTGCTGGCAGCCCGGGGCATGCAACTGCATTGGGCCCAGTATCTGAGTGATGATCCCGCCTTGCTGCACATGGCCTTGCGTGCAAGTTTCGCCCGGGGCGACGTGGTGTTGAGTTGCGGAGGGATTGGCGCCACGCCCGACGACCACACGCGCCAGAGCGCGGCGGCGGCCCTGGAGGTGCCGCTTGAGCTCCACCCCGAGGCCAAGTGCCTCATTCAGCAACGCATCGCGACGGCAGCGCTCGGGCCGCTCGATGCGCCAGCCAACGTCCAGCGTTTGCAGATGGGCATGTTCCCGCAAGGCAGCGCCATCATCCCCAACCCCTACAACCAGATTCCCGGGTTTTCGATTCACCAGCACTTTTTCGTGCCCGGTTTCCCGGTCATGGCCTGGCCCATGTTGGCCTGGGTGCTCGACGGACCGCTGAAGCACCTGCACCGCATTGGCAGCTATCTCGAGCGTGCCGTCGTTCTCCAAGGCGCAATGGAATCCGACCTGACGCCGCTGATGGAGCGCATCGAACGCGAGCATGTCAGTGTCAAGGTGTTCAGCCTCCCCAGTGTCGATCACCCGGAATGGGGCCGGCATATCGAACTGGGCGTCAAAGGCGAGCCTCAGGACGTGGACTGCGCATTTGATGCACTCAAACAGGGACTCGCAGGTCTGAAAGCGCAGATCCGCACAGAAGTTGTGCGAAAAGTCTAATGAGCACGCTCTTGGTGCGAGCTGACCTTCGGGCAACCATCTCGACCTGTCGATTTTGGCGACGGTTCCGCGGAGACGGCTGCTTGCCATTGTGTGGCATGGTTTCTGCTAGATTTTCGGCATCGTGGACGGCACGACCGGTGTGCTCATGAACAGCCTCCAGCAGGTCCATGCCCCAGCGCCAGACCCTTTCCACTAACCCACTCCCATGACTGGAGAATTTGCATGACCAAACACGTTGCTGATGTGATGAACCTGGTGAAGGAACACGATGTCAAGTTCGTGGACTTCCGCTTCACCGACACCCGTGGCAAGGAACAGCACGTGACGGTGCCGATTTCCGCTTTCAACGATGAAAAGTTCACCCAGGGCCACGCTTTCGACGGCTCGTCCATCGCCGGCTGGAAAGGTATCGAAGCGTCCGACATGTTGCTCATGCCCGACCCGAACACCGCCAATATTGATCCGTTCATGGAGGAAACCACGCTGCTGCTGAGCTGTGACGTGCTCGAGCCGGGCGACGGCAAACCCTATGACCGCGATCCCCGCTCCATCGCCAAGAAAGCCGAGGCCTATCTGAAGGCATCGGGCGTGGGCGACACTGCCTACTTTGGCCCGGAGCCCGAATTCTTCATCTTCGATCAGGTGCGCTGGAACGTCGACATGTCCGGCTGCTTCGTCAAGATCGACTCCGACGAGGCCTCCTGGAAGTCGGGCGAGAAGATCGAAGGTGGCAACATGGCCCACCGCCCGTCGGTCAAGGGTGGCTATTTCCCCGTACCTCCGGTGGACAGTCTGCAGGACATCCGTTCGGAGATGTGCCTGCTGCTGGAGCAGATGGGTGTACCGGTTGAAGTCCACCACCACGAAGTGGCCGGTGCCGGTCAGTGCGAAATCGGCACCAAGTTCTCCACCCTGGTGCAGCGCGCCGACTGGACACAGGTTCTGAAGTACGTGGTGCAGAACGTGGCCCACAGCTACGGCAAGACGGCAACCTTCATGCCCAAGCCCGTCGTCGGCGACAACGGCTCAGGCATGCACGTGCACCAGTCCGTGTGGAAGGACGGGAAGAATCTGTTCGCCGGCAACGGCTATGCCGGGCTGTCCGAGTTTGCGCTGTACTACATCGGCGGCATCATCAAGCACGCACGTGCGCTCAACGCCATCACCAACCCCGGGACCAATTCATACAAGCGCCTAGTGCCGGGCTTCGAAGCTCCGGTCAAGCTGGCCTACTCGGCCCGCAACCGTTCTGCCTCCATCCGCGTGCCCTATGTGCCCAGTGACAAGGCACGTCGCATCGAAGTGCGCTTCCCCGACCCCACCTGCAACCCTTACCTGGCGTTCTCGGCCATGCTGATGGCTGGCCTGGATGGCGTGGAAAACAAGATTCATCCGGGCGAAGCCGCCAGCAAAAACCTGTACGACCTGCCGCCGGAAGAAGATGCCAAAATCCCAACCGTGTGTTCCAGCCTCGACCAGGCACTGGAGTATCTGCATCAGGATCGTGCCTTCCTGACCAAAGGCGGTGTGTTCAGCGAAGATTTCATCGACGCCTACATCGACTTGAAGATGGAAGAAGTGACCCGCTTCCGCATGACCACCCATCCGGTGGAGTTCGACATGTACTACTCGTTGTAATCGCGGCCCGCTGGCGTGCGTTGAACATCGCAGCGCGCCGGCGTCTAACCACAAAGCAAAGGGACGGCTCGCCGTCCCTTTGTCGTTTTTTGGCTTTGGGGCGACTCTGCACAAACATGGCGCACTGCAGTTTGCGTGCACGGTCTTACACTGGCAAGGTCCTCAAGCGTCGCGTCTCGCAGGACGATTTTCACCGAGCCGGCTCAACTTCTACTGACAGGTGTTCGATGTTGCGACTCCCAACTCCCCGCCGCAATCTTGCTCATGGACTGGTGTGGGTCGGGCTGGCCCTGGTGCCGCTGAGGCCTTTACCAGCGCATGCCCAGGAAACCGACCCGAACCGCGTCTACCGCTGCCCGGACAATTCATACACCAATATGTTGAGTGTGGTGAAGTCGAAAAACTGCAAGCCGGTGGATAACGCCAATGTCAGCGTGATGTCTCCTGCCACGCCGTCGAAAGGGCCTGCGGCCGTGCCACGCAACGCTTCCGGCACGGCCCATGTCAGCCCATCAACCCAGGCGGAACGCGACGCCGAGGCGCGGCGCATTCTTGAAGCTGAATTGCAAAGCCAGCAACTCAAACTGCAAGAATTGCTCAAGTCCTACGACAATGGGCACCCCAGCTATCTGGGTAACGAACACAACGTCGGCGGTGGCATCAACCAGCAGAAATATCTCGACCGTGTTGCGGCGATGAAGAATCAGATCGCGTTGACTGAGGCCAACATCCAGGCCCTGCAGCGAGAATTGCAACGCTATGGGCAGTGAGCCTGAGGATCCGGCCGAATTCCTGACTCGCGAGGAGGCAACGCATCCATCCCAGGATGATTGGGTTGCCTTCGCGGGTGTCGCAGAGCCACGCACCGCTCCCGCCGGCGCCCAGGCCGCGCTCGACTGGCTGGCCACGATGACCGCCCTGGTCGATCCGCAGGGGCGGATGGTGCATGCCAACCCGGCAATGGAGGCTGCGCTCGGGCTGTCGCGCAGGCATCTGCTCGGGCGTGATCTGTCGCACTGGCTGACACGACAGAGCCTGTGGCACGAAGCCCTGCAGCAGGTGCAGGCCAATGAATTCAGCAGCAAACGTTTCGACTGCACCGTGATGGCACGAACTGCGGCCGATCCGCTGCAGGTCCAACTCATCGTGGCGCGCACAGACCTGCCCGATACGCTCCTGGTGGAACTTGTGGAGCTTGGCCAGCAGACTCGGCAGGAGCGCGAGGAGCAGTGGCTCAACCAGGCGCAGGCCAACAAGGATCTGATTCGCAATCTGGCTCATGAGATCAAGAATCCGCTGGGCGGCATTCGCGGCGCGGCCCAACTGCTCGACATGGATTTGGAGAGTCGCGAGTTGCAGGAGTACACCCGCATCATCATCCACGAGGTGGATCGGCTGCAGACCCTGGTCGACAGATTGCTGGCACCGCACCGTCGCCCGCATGTCGTGGGCGATCTGAATATCCACGAAGTGCTCGAGCGCGTGCGCTCGGTCATTCTGGCCGAGTTTCCGCAGGGCCTGAGCGTGGAGCGTGATTACGACGCCAGCATCCCCGAATTTCGTGGAGACCGCGAACAACTCATCCAGGCCATTCTCAACATCGTGCACAACGCGGCCCTGGTCCTGAGCGAACGCATGCGCGCGAGCGATGCGCGTATCGTGCTCAAGACCCGCATTGCACGGCAGGTGACTCTGGCGAAGCGGCGACATCGCCTGGCACTGCTCTTGCATATCACCGACAACGGCCCTGGGGTGCCGGCGGAGATCAAGGACCGTATGTTCTTTCCGCTGGTTTCAGGGCGAGAGGGTGGCAGTGGCCTGGGACTCACCCTGGCCCAGACCTTCATCCAACAACATCAGGGAACCATCGAGTGCGACAGCCAGCCCGGCCTGACCGACTTCCGCATCCTCATCCCGCTGCCGTGAGACTGACACGCCGGAACGCTCACACAAGCTGGACTCCTGTGGAGAGATGTCCGCCATGAAACCCATCTGGGTCATCGACGATGATCAATCCATCCGCTTCGTCCTGGAAAAGGCGCTGGAGAAAGCCGGTTTGCCGGCACGCAGCTTCTCCAACATCCGTGAGGTACAGGCTGCGCTGAGCGACGAGTCCCCACAGGTTCTGGTCTCCGACATCCGCATGCCCGGAGGCAGCGGCATTGAGCTGCTGCAGGAGATCAAGCGTTCCCAACCGCAGTTGCCGGTCATCATCATGACGGCCTATTCCGACCTGGACAGCGCGGTTTCCGCCTTTCAAAGCGGAGCCTTTGAGTACCTCAGCAAGCCCTTCGATCTGGAGAAGGCGGTTGAACTGATTCAACGCGCGGTGGACGAAAGCATGCGCGAACAGGACATTGAGGAGGCGCGCATCGATACCCCCGAGCTGCTGGGCCAAGCTCCGGCGATGCAGGATGTGTTTCGCGCCATCGGCCGTTTATCGCCGTCGCAGGTCACGGTGCTCATCACCGGTGAGTCGGGCAGCGGCAAGGAACTGGTGGCGCAGGCCCTGCACCGCCACAGCCCGCGTGCGAACGGCCCCTTCGTCGCCATCAACACCGCCGCCATTCCGCGCGACTTGCTGGAAAGCGAACTCTTCGGCCACGAGCGCGGCGCGTTCACAGGGGCGCAAACGTCGCGCCGCGGGCGCTTCGAGCAGGCGGAAGGTGGCACCCTGTTTCTCGATGAAATCGGTGACATGCCCTACGAACTGCAAACCCGGCTGTTACGGGTGCTGTCCGACGGGCATTTCTACCGTGTGGGCGGGCACAATCCCATCAAGGCCCATGTGCGGGTGATTGCCGCCACGCATCAGAACCTTGAAAACCGGGTGCGCGACGGACTGTTCCGCGAAGACCTGTTTCACCGCCTCAACGTCATTCGTCTGCGCCTGCCCGCGCTGCGCGAGCGCCGCGAGGACATCGTTCTGCTGGTTCGGCATTTCCTGCTGAAAAGCGCGAAGGAGCTGGGGGTCGATGCCAAGCGCCTCTCGGACGAAGCTCTGATCACGTTGCAGAACTACCCCTTTCCCGGAAATGTGCGCGAGTTGGAAAACGTGTGCCACTGGCTGACCGTCATGGCTCCCGGTCTGACGGTCGACGTGAAGGATCTGCCGCCGGAGCTGCAGCAGTCGAGCCGATTGGCGCAGTCAGGTTCCTCGATGCCGGCGCCGGCGCATCAGATTGCCGTGCCGGACATGCATGAATCTGTCGGCGAGGCGCGCACCGAAGACGGCATGCCGACCATCGTGACGGGCCTCTCGGCAAGCGCGAGCCTGAGCGCCAGTCATGCGACCACCGTGCCACCATCACACGAGGCCACTTCGCCGATGACCGAGTCTTCGGCGCCTGCCGCAGTGGCGGAGGGCTGGGAGGCCATCGTCGCGCGCACCACACGTGAACTGCTGCACAACGGCCAGCCGGAGGTCATGGATTGGCTCAATCAGCGCTTCGAGCGTGCGGTGATCCAGGCGGCACTGGAGTTCACGCATGGGCGTCGCATCGAAGCTGCAGTCAAGCTTGGCATCGGTCGCAACACCATCACCCGCAAAATCCAGGACCTGGGCCTGGACGACTGAAGCCGTCCACGCTGAGCGACCTGGCCGCGCCCGGGCTGCGCGCGCTCAGCCGAGGTTCAACTCCACCACCACCGGGGCGTGATCGCTGGGGCGCTCGTGTTTGCGAGGCGCTTTGTCGATGGTGCAATGGGCGACGGCCGATTGCAGCGCCGTACTCACCAGAATGTGATCGATGCGCAAGCCCTGGTTGCGCCGAAACGCCAGATTGCGGTAGTCCCACCAGCTCCAGCTCTTGGGTGGCTGCTCGAACAGCCGAAACGCATCCACCAGACCCAGGCCCAGCAGGGCGCGAAAGTGCGCGCGCTCCGCGTCGGTGCAGTGAATCTTGCCGCGCCAGGCCTCGGGGTCGTGCACATCGCGGTCGTCAGGAGCGATGTTGTAGTCGCCCATCAGCACCAGTTGCGGATGGCGCAACAACTCTGCGCGCAGCCAGTCTTGCAGTGCCTGCAGCCACGTCATCTTGTAGGCGAATTTCTCGCTGCCGGGTTCCTGGCCGTTGGGGAAGTAGGCGCCGACCACGCGCACACCAGCCACCGTGCCGGCGATCACCCGCGCCTGGGCATCGTCCAGGCCGGGAATATTGCGCACCATGTCCGACGCAACTTCGAGCGACAACAGCGCAACGCCGTTGTACGTGGGCTGGCCGAAGCACTGTGCCCGCCAGCCGGCAGCCAACAATTCGGCATGCGGAAACTTGGCATCGGTCAGCTTGGTTTCCTGCAGCACCAGCACGTCAGGGCGATTCGCCTGCAGCCACTCCAGCACCTGCGGCAGGCGCACGGACAGCGAGTTCACGTTCCAGGTGGCGAGTTTCAAATGAGTCATGCGTGACTGTTGGAATGAATGCATTCAATTCAAACTTGGTGAGTTCCTCCACATCGATCCCCGGTGTGTTCTGCTGTGAACGCGGTCGGCGTCGATGGGCGAGGCGCTGCTGTCGTCATCCTACAAGCGGTCGCTGGCGCATGATGGGGATGTCTGCTGCTCTTCGCGCGGCGGCGTGCACTTTGTCGGCGAGCGTCTGGGATCGGTGTTGCCGCGCGCTGCAGGCATGTCCTGGAAGTTCGTCCAGCTTCCGGGTTCCGGGGGCAGTTCCAACCCCAGCCGGTTCGGTTGCGCAGCGCAATCTGCGCTGAGGCGGACTTAGGCCAAGGTGCGCACTGCCAGATCGGCCAGGCCGCACGCGGCGGCAATGCCCAGCAGCTGCGCAGGATCGCCATTGGTGTAGGCCGTCAGCTCGGCGCCACAGTCAGTAGCCTGTGTCGGAATGGGTTCGGGCGCTGCATCGCCGTCTCGCGGCGGCACATGCCTGCGCTGGAGCTGGGCGGTTTTGTCCATGCCCGCGAGCACGCGGCGGGTTTGCGTAGCCACGGCATCGGCCGGATCGAGCAGCAGGGCGCTTGAGCCGCCGGGCCCAAGCGCCGCGCGCAGGGCAGTTGCCACCAAGGGGTAATGGGTGCAACCCAGCACCACGACCTTGCACTGCGCCGAGCGCAGCGGCGCGCAAAACTGCGTCAGGAGTTGCAGGGTTTCACGAGCTTGCGGGCCGAGGGTTTCAATGGCTTCGGCAAGGCCGGGGCAGGGTTGCAGTACCAGTCGGTCTCGGCCGCCGAGGGATTGCAGCAAAGCCTGAAATTTGGCGCTGGCCAGGGTGCCGGGCGTGGCGAGTACGCCGATGGGTGCCAGCGAGTGGCTGACATGCATCGCGTTGTCCGCACCCCCGTCTTGCGCGGTGCGCGCCTGGGCTGGAGCGCCGTGCGCCAGGGCCGGTTTGATGGCGGGTTCGATGCCGATGAAAGGGATGTGCGACCACTGCTGGCGCAAGTTGGCGATGGCCAGGGCGGTGGCCGTGTTGCAGGCAACGACCACGATGCGTGCGCCCTTGCGCAGCAAAAATCGGGTGAGATGTTGGCTGCGGGCCAGCACGTAGGCGGCGTCGCGCTCGCCGTAGGGGGCGAAGGCGGAGTCGGCCGCGTAGATGAAGCGTGCCTGGGGCAATTGGCGCCGCAATGCGGCGAGTACTGTGAGGCCGCCCACGCCGGAGTCGAACACGCCGATGCAAGGCGTTGTGTCGTCGTCGGCGGGTGCGGGTTCGATTGCGGAGCAATTCGGGCAGAGACAGGTTTTGCCACGCAGCGCGAGGGGAATGCAGGCGAATGTCGCAGCGGGGATACGGCCGCTTCGGCACCAGCAGGGCGCATCGACACCGCCGCCGGCTGCCAGGGCGCAACGGTTGGGTTCGCCACAAAGGGGGCAGTGCCCAACTGCGCCAGGCGCAGGCTGTGGCATGCTCAAGCCACGGTCACGGGAATTTTGCCGATATGCGCGCGCCACTCGGCCGGGCCGGTGATGTGTACCGAGGTGCCCAGCGCGTCCACGGCCACAGTCACGGGCATATCTTGCACCGTGAACTCGTAGATGGCCTCCATGCCCAGGTCTTCGAAGGCCAGCAGGCGCGAGGCCTTGATGGCCTTGGACACGAGGTAGGCGGCGCCGCCCACGGCCATGAGATACGCGCTCTTGTGCTTGCGAATGGCCTCGATGGCCACCGGGCCGCGCTCGGCCTTGCCGATCATGGCGATGAGGCCGGTCTGCGCCAACATCGTTTCGGTGAACTTGTCCATGCGCGTGGCCGTGGTGGGGCCGGCCGGGCCGACGACTTCACCATGCACCGGGTCCACCGGGCCGACGTAATAGATGACGCGGTTGGTGAAGTCCACCGGCAGCTTCTCGCCCTTGGCCAGCATGCCGGCGATGCGCTTGTGCGCAGCGTCGCGCCCGGTCAGCATCTTGCCCGTCAGCAGCAGGGTCTCGCCTGGTTTGAAACTGGCCACCTCGGCCGGGGTCAAGGTGTCGAGATTGACGCGGCGGCTGAGCGCGTAATCCGGCGCCCAATGCACGTCGGGCCACAAGTCCAGGCCGGGCGGCTCGAGATAGACCGGGCCCTGGCCGTCCATGACGAAGTGCGCGTGGCGGGTGGCGGCACAGTTGGGAATCATCGCGACCGGCAGGTTGGCGGCGTGGCACGGCCAATGCTTGATTTTCACATCCAGCACCGTGGTCAGTCCGCCCAGGCCCTGCGCGCCGATGCCCAGGGCGTTGGCCTTTTCATAGAGCTCGATGCGAAGCGCCTCGTACTCGTCGCGAGGTCCACGCGTGAGCAGTTCGTTCATGTCGATGTCGTCCATCAGGGCCTGCTTGGCCAGAAGCATGGCATGCTCCGCAGTGCCGCCGATGCCGATGCCCAGCATGCCGGGCGGGCACCAGCCGGCGCCCATGGTGGGCAGGGTTTGCAGCACCCAGTCGACCACGCTGTCGCTGGGGTTGAGCATGACGAACTTGGACTTGGCCTCGGAGCCACCTCCCTTGGCCGCCACGGTCACGTCGAGCTTGTTGCCGGGAACGAGTTCGACATGCAGCACCGCGGGGGTGTTGTCGCCGGTGTTCTTGCGCGCGAACAGCGGGTCGGCCAGGACCGAAGCGCGCAACTTGTTGTCGGCATCCAGATAGCCACGTCGCACGCCGGCGTCCACCGCATCCTGCAGACTGCCACTGAGGCCCTCGAAGCGCACGTCCATGCCGACCTTGAGGAAGACGTTGACGATGCCGGTGTCCTGGCAGATGGGACGACGTCCTTCAGCGCACATGCGGCTGTTGGTCAGGATTTGTGCGATGGCGTCTTTGGCTGCAGGGCTTTGCTCGCGGGCGTAGGCACGCGCCAGATGCGTGATGTAGTCGGCTGGGTGGTAGTAGCTGATGAATTGCAGCGCCGCAGCGATGCTCTCGACCAGGTCGTCCTGGCGAATGCGTGTGGTGGACAAGGGGATCTCCGTGGGTTGCTGAGCCAGTGGCCAGATTCTCCGCGCATGATGTTAAGACCGCTCCAAGACGCTTGTTGTTCAGTGGCCGCTTGCAGGACCGTTGGCGGGGGCGTAATCGTGGATGGTGCGGGTCATCATGCGGTCGGTATAGGCAATGGCCATGGCCGAGAGCAGAAAGGTGAGATGGATGGCAGTCTGCGCGATCAGTGCCTTGGCGCTGTAGGCGTCGGCATTGATGAAGGTGCGCAGCAGATGGATGGACGAAATGCCGATGATGGCCAGCGCCAGCTTCACCTTGAGCACCGAGGCGTTGACATGCGACAGCCATTCGGGATGGTCCGGGTGATCCTCGAGGTACATGCGCGACACGAAGGTTTCGTAGCCGCCGACGATGACCATGATCAGCAGATTGGCAATCATCACCACGTCGATGAGGCTGAGCACCACCAGCATGATGGTGGTTTCCGTCAGCTTCGGCAAGCCGATTTGCGCGGCGGCAGCGATTCCGCCTTCTGGCGGAATCGGGTTGCGTACGGCCACGGCCTCGAGCAGGTGCTGCAGGGACGTCTGGTTGCCCATGGCGGCACCCACCAGGTCCACCAGTTCGACCCAGAAGTGGAAGACGTAAACGCCCAGCGCGAGGATCAGCCCGACGTAGAGCGGCAGTTGCAGCCAGCGGCTGAAAAACAGCAGGCGGGGCACGAGTGGCAACTGAGCGGTGGGTTGGGGTTTGGCCATGGGGGTGCGGTGGATAGCGGGAATATTGCAGGCACCGCGATTCTAAGGATGCAATGTGTTGCGATTGGAGCGGCTGCGTTCCCGGCGCGTCAGGGGGGTGTAAGAGCGGTTGGTTCACAATAAAAAGCAAACACAATACAGTCGAAGCCTTGCGGAAGCCAAATGCACCGTGCACCATAACCCGCATGCTTCGGCAGAACCGCCACCCATCTGGAGACAATCATGGCCGAACAACAAGCCCCCGAGCATCACGTCCTGAAGACCTACTACCCCTCGTCCGACGCGGTCAAGCGTGCCCGTATCTCCGGCATGGAGGCGTACCACAAATTGGTGGCCGAAGCCGATGCTGATTTCGAGGGTTTCTGGGCGCGGCTGGCACGCGAAAATCTGCACTGGCACAAGCCATTCACGCAAACTCTCGACGCCAGCGGCGCGCCGTTCTACAAGTGGTTCGCGGATGGGCGCACCAATGTCTCCTACAACTGCCTGGACCGGCATGTGGTGGCCGGAAAGGGGAACAAGACCGCCATCGTGTTCGAGGCCGACGACGGCACCGTCAGCCGTGTCAGTTACGCCGAACTGCTGGAGCGCACGGCCAAATTTGCCAATGCGCTGAAGCGGCTCGGTGTGAACAAAGGCGACCGCGTTGTCATCTACATGCCCATGTCGGTGGAGGGCGTCGTGGCCATGCAGGCATGCGCGCGCATCGGCGCGACGCATTCGGTGGTCTTCGGCGGTTTTTCCGCGCAGTCGTTGCGTGACCGTATCCAGGATGCCGGCGCCGTGCTCGTGATCACGGCCGACGAGCAGCGCCGCGGCGGCAAGTCGCTGCCACTCAAGGCCATCGTCGATGAGGCGTTGACGCTCGGGGGCTGCGACACGGTGCGCAACGTGGTGGTTTACCGCCGCACCGGTGGCGAGGTGGCCTTCAAGCCGCCGCGCGACCTCTGGATGCACGAACTCATCGCCCCGCAAAGCGCCGACTGCCCACCGGAATGGGTGGAGTCCGAGCACCCGCTGTTCCTGCTCTACACCTCGGGCTCCACCGGCAAGCCCAAGGGTGTGCAGCATTCCACCGCTGGCTATTTGCTTTGGGCGCAGCTCACCATGCTGTGGACCTTCGACATCCAGCCCGATGATCTGTTCTGGTGTACCGCCGACATCGGCTGGGTCACGGGCCACAGCTACATCGCCTACGGCCCGCTGGCTTGCGGCGCGACAGAGGTCGTGTTCGAGGGTGTGCCGGTGTATCCGGATGCCGGGCGCTTCTGGCGCATGATCCAGGATCACAAGGTGACGGTGTTCTACACCGCGCCCACGGCCATTCGCTCGCTCATCAAGGCGGCCGAGACCAACGCCGCGGTACACCCGCGCAACTACAAGCTCGACTCGCTGCGCATTCTCGGCACGGTGGGCGAGCCCATCAATCCCGCTGCCTGGGAGTGGTATCACCAGCATATCGGCGGCGGCCGCTGCCCCGTGGTCGATACCTGGTGGCAGACCGAGACCGGCGGCCACATGATGACCCCCCTGCCCGGCGCCACACCCATGGTGCCCGGCTCCTGCACCCTGCCGCTTCCAGGTATCGTGGCCGAGGTGGTGGACGAAGTCGGACACGACCTACCACGGGGAACGGGCGGCATCCTGGTCATCAAGAAGCCCTGGCCAGCAATGATCCGCACCATCTACGGCGACCCCGAGCGTTTCAAGAAAAGCTACTACCCGGAGGAGTTGCGTGGCTATTACCTGGCGGGCGACGGCGCCATTCGCGATCCGAACACCGGCTACTTCACCATCACCGGCCGCATCGACGATGTCCTCAATGTCTCCGGCCACCGCATGGGAACGATGGAAATCGAGTCGGCGCTGGTTTCGCATCCGCTCGTGGCCGAGGCCGCCGTGGTGAGCCGCCCTGATGAACTGACGGGGGAGGCCATCTGTGCCTTCGTCGTGCTCAAGCGCCCGGTGCCCACCGGGGACGAGGGCAAGCAGATCGCCGCCGAGCTGCGCAACCATGTGGGCAAGGAGATCGGGCCCATCGCCAAGCCGAAAGACATCCGTTTCGGCGACAACCTGCCCAAGACCCGCTCAGGCAAGATCATGCGCCGCTTGCTGCGCACCCTGGCCAAGGGCGAGGTCATCACCCAGGACACGTCGACGCTGGAGAATCCGGCGATCCTGGAGCAACTGGGGCGCAATCACTGAGTAACCGTGTTGTAAGTCAAGCAGTGAGTGGCGCCATCTGTCTGGCGATGAGCGGCGCTTGAAGGTTGGCCCACCGGCGGTGTGAACAGACCGCTGGCCTGAGCACACGGGTTTCGATGGTCGCGTTTCAGGCCGGGCCAGCCGTCACGGCAAGCGTCCCGCTGCGACCCGGCACTGTGCCCTGCGCCACGCCGCGCAAGGGCAGGGCGTCGAGAGCCAGGGTGGCGGCGTAGTTCGACAAACTGCCGATGTGCATGCCGGCCGCCTGCCAGCCGCCCAGCAGGGCATCGAAGACCGGGGACAGCTTGCCGCCTTCAAGCTCGGCGTGCAAGGTGAACACATGGTCGCGCCCATCGAGCGAACGTTGCAGGATGTGCTCGGCGACGGTCTCGGGGGTGATGCCGTCGAGGCCGATGCACTCATCCAGCGTTGGCAGTGTGGTGGGTAGTTGCGGCACGGCAAGGGCTGCGCCTTGCACCACAGGACGGAAAGGGGCATCGCCGCGACCGTCGGAGGCAAGGGTGAAGCCGAGTTCAACTTCCAGCGCATAGGCCGCATCGTTCATCTGCCAGCCGGCGGCGCCATGCACGCGGGGCGGGCGACCAAAGATCTCGGTGTAGCGCGCGACCGCCAGTTGCATCTGCCGCCGAGTCCAGGTGGCGTCCTTGTGCGCCACATGGTCCTGCCACAGGATGTGGTTCCAGGTGTGCACGCCCGTTTCATGCCCGCTGCGATCGACGCTGCGCATGGTTTCGGCTGCCTGTCTGCCGATATCCGGTCCTGGCAGCAAGGTGCCGTAGAGCAAGGTCTTGATGCCGTAATGCTCCACCACCGAAGTCCGCCCCACCTTGGCCAGGAAGCCGGGCCGGAAGACGCGCTTGAGCGCGCGCCCAGTATGGTCCGGTCCGAGGCTCAGCAGGAAGGTGGCGCAGACCTGGTGGCGATCGAGCAGGCGCAGCAAGGTGGGTATGCCTTCGCGTGTGCCGCGCAGGGTATCGACATCGATCTTCAGGGCGAGGAACGGCATGGCGCGCGGGTGCAGTCTGCGGAGCTGCTCAGTTGCCGGTCTCGTCCATCAGCGCTCTTGCCTGGGCAATATGGCTGCGGTAGGCGTCAAAAATTTTGCGCAGCGCGGTGTCCATGTCGGTCTTGGGCGCCCAGTTCAGGTCGCGCATGGTGTTGGTGATCTTGGGCACGCGGTTCGGCACGTCCTGGTAGCCCTTGCCGTAGTAGGCGCCCGAACTGGTTTCCACCAGTTTCACCTGCCGGGCCGACTCGGCGTATTCAGGCACGGAGGCGGCGATGCGCAACATGTGGTCAGCCAGTTCGCGGATCGAGTGGTTGTTCGCTGGATTACCGATGTTGTAGATCTGACCGCTGGCCACGCCGTCCTTGTTGTCGATGATGTTCATCAACGCATCGATGCCGTCGTCGATGTCGGTGAAGGCGCGTTTTTGCTGACCGCCGTCGACCAGGCTGATGGCCTCGCCGCGCACGATGTGGCCGAGGAATTGGGTCACCACGCGCGAGCTGCCTTCCTTGGCGGAGAAGATGGTGTCCAGGCCGGCGCCGATCCAGTTGAAGGGGCGGAACAGGGTGTAGTTCAGGCCTTCCTGCTGGCCGTAGGCGGCAATCACCCTGTCCATCAACTGCTTGGAGCAGGCGTAGATCCAGCGCGGCTTGTTGATCGGGCCGTAGGTCAGGGGCGAGTTCTCGGGGTCGAATTCGGCATCGGCGCTCATGCCGTAGACCTCGGAGGTGGAGGGAAACACGAGGTGCTTCTTGTGCTTCACCGCGGCGCGCACGATGGGCAGGTTGGCTTCGAAGTCGAGCTCGAACACTCGCAGCGGGGCCTTCACGTAGGTGGCTGGCGTGGCGATGGCCACCAGCGGCAGGATCACGTCGCACTTGCGCACGTGGTATTCGATCCATTCCTTGTTGATGGTGATGTCGCCCTCGAAGAACTTGAAGCGCGGGTTGCGCAGCAACTCGTCGATGCGGTCGGTGTTCATGTCCATGCCGTACACCTGCCAGTCGGTGGTGGCGAGGATGCGCTTGGACAGGTGGTGACCGATGAAGCCGTTGACGCCGAGAATGAGGATTTTTTTCATGGCTGAAGTCCTGCGAGTTCCGAAAAGTGTTGTGCGCTCAAGGGCTGGCCGGGATGATCCGCCATCCACAATTCGAGGATGTGAATCACGCCGTCGTCGCCGCCTCTGGCGAGGATCAGCTCACCTGCAGCATGCAAGCCGACGCCAGCCGAAGCCGGGAACAGCCCCGCCACTTCAGGCCGGGCCATGCGGGCACGCGCGACAATGAAGCGCCGGCCGTTGCGGTCGAAAAAAGCGCCAGGGTACGGGGGTGCGACGGCGCGCATGAGGTTGTAGATGGCTTGCGCGGGTTGCTGCCAGTCGATGCGGCCGTCTTCGGGTTTGCGCCCGCCGAAGTAGCTGCCTTGGGCCAGATCATTGTTGCGGCGCGGCACTTTGCCCTGCAGCAACTGCGGCAGCACACGCCATAAAGCGATTTCGGCGGCCACCGTGACTTTGTCGAACACGTTTTTGGCCGTATCGTCCGGCAGGATGGGCACGGCCTGCTGCGCGACGATGTCGCCGGCGTCGGGCTTGGCCTGCATGACATGCAAGGTGGCGCCGGTTTCGCGCTCGCCGTGAAGCACCGCCCAGTTCACCGGCACGCGGCCCCGGTACTTGGGCAGCAGCGAGCCGTGCATGTTCAGCGCGGCGATGCGCGCCGCAGCCAGCAGTGGAGCAGGCAGCATGCGACGGAAGTAGAAGGAGAAGATGTAGTCCGGCGCCAGTCTCGTGACGCGATCCTGCAAGGCATCGCCCACGGTTTCATCGACCAGCACCGTCGCGATGCCATGCTCGGCTGCAACGGCAGCCACGCTGTCGAACCAGATGGTCTCGCCGGGATCGTCCGGGTGCGTGACCACGAGATCCACCTGCATGCCGCCGGCCAACAGCGTGCGCAGGCCGCGCGCACCAACGTTGTGATAGGCGAAAACAACGACGCGCATGCGGTCAGCCGGTTAGCCGCTGGAAGCGGTCAGGCTGGGAGCTTCGTCATCGGTGCTCGCGGCACGCAGGCCCCGCGCCGCATGAGTCTGTGCGGTGTCATCGAGGACAGCCTGCACCACGTAACGTGGCCTGCCGCGCACCTGCTCGTAGATGCGGCCAACGTACTCGCCCAGCAGGCCCATGCTGAACAGCAGCACGCCGAGCAGACAGAAGGTGATGGCGAACAGGGTGAACACCCCCTCGACCTGTGAGCCGAACAGCAGGCGCTGCAACATGAGGTAGGCGAACAGAGCGCCCGATGCCAGCGCCAGGGCGATGCCGAGGAAGGACATGATCTGCAGCGGCATGAGCGAGAAGCCGGTGACCAGATCGAAATTGAGCCGGACGAGCTTGAACAACGAATACTTCGACTCGCCTGCAGCACGTTCTTCGTGTGCCACCTCGATCTCGGTCGGCCGCAAGGAGAAGGTGTAGGCCAGTGCGGGCACAAAGGTGTTGACTTCGCTGCAACGGTTGATGGTGTCGACGACATCGCGGCCATAGGCCCGCAGCATGCAGCCCTGGTCGGTCATGCGGACATGGGTGATTTTTTCCCGCAGATTGTTCATCGCCACACTGGCGTTGCGGCGGAACCAGCTGTCCTGGCGCTGGCGGCGGATGGTGCCGACGTAATCGAAGCCATCGCGCATCTTGGCCACCAGCTTGCCGATTTCCTCCGGCGGGTTCTGCAGGTCGGCGTCCAGCGTCACCACGATGTCGCCGCGACTGTGCTCGAAGCCCGCGAGGATGGCCATGTGCTGGCCGTAGTTGCCGTTGAACAGAATGGCGCGGGTGACGTCGGGACGCAGGCGCTGCTGCGCTGCCAGCAGGGCTGCCGAACGGTCCCTGCTGCCGTCGTTGATGAAGATGATTTCATAGCGCTCGCCCAGGGCGTCGAGCGCTGGATAGAGCCTGGCGAACAGCGCAGCCAGCCCGGCTTCCTCGTTGTAGACAGGAACGACGACCGAAACGGCGGGGGGAAGAACGAAGGTGCTCATACGCCGAATTCTCGCAGCACCGCGTCGAGCGCGCCGCAGACGCGCCCGATATCAGCGTCGCGCATGGCGGGAAACAGTGGCAGGGTGAGAATGCCCGCGCCGACGCGCTCGGCATGCGGAAAGTCACCGGGCTTGAAGCCCAGCTTGCGGTAGAGCGTGAACAAGTGGATCGGCGGGTAATGCACACCGGTGCCGATGCCGCGGTCTTTCAACGCCTGCATCACGGCGGCACGCGGAGCAGCCGATGGCAGCACGACCTGGAACATGTGCCAGTTGCTGTCGGTGAAGTCGCGCACCGGCAGCTGCGCGCCACGCTCGGCCAGTTTCATCGCGTCGAGTACGGCGAAGTAGGCCTTTGCCAGCTCGGTGCGGCGGCGGTTGAAACTGTCCAGTCGCTGCATCTGTCCCCAGCCCACGCGTGCGGCCACGTCGGTGAGGTTGGCCTTGCCGCCCACCACGTCGACGTCCATGCCGTCCAGCCCGGTGCGGCGCACGCCTTGCAGGCGCAGGCGCTCGGCCAGTTGCGGGTCGGCATCGGTGGGAAGGACCAGGCAGCCGCCTTCCAGGCTGGTGGCATTCTTGTTGGGGTGGAAGCTGAATGAAGCGAAGTCGCCGAAGCTGCCCACGCGCCGGCCTTGCCAGGTGCTGCCGATGGCTTGCGCCGCATCCTCCAAAATCCGCAGTTTGTAGCGTGCGGCCAAGGCACCAATGGCGTCCAGGTCGCAGGGAAGGCCGGCCAGATGCACCGGCAGGATGACCTTGGTGCGTGACGTGATGGCGGCCTCGATGCGGCTGGTGTCGAGGTTGCGGGTGACCGGGTCGATGTCGACGAAGACCGGACGCGCGCCCACCGCCAGCACCACATTGGCCGTGGCCACCCAGGACAACGGCGTGGTGATGACTTCGTCGCCCGGACCCACGCCCAACATGCGCAGCGCGACTTCCATGGTGACCGTGCCGGAGTTGAAGGCGCGCACCATGCGGCCGCCGAAGAACTCGGACAGCATCTGCTCGAACTTCGTATTCCAGGGCCCGGTGGTCAGCCAGCCCGAACGCAGCACCTCGATCACACCAGCGATGGTGGCCTCGTCGAGGTCGGGACGGGTGAACGGCAGGAAATCAGTTTCGGCCATGGGCGGCATCCTCAGGAACGTGCAACCACAATCACACCGACGATGATGATGGCAATGCCGATGAGTTTCTGCGCCGTCAGAGCCTCGCCGAACAACCACCAGGCGACGAAGGCTGTGACCACATAGCCCAGCGACAGCATAGGGTAGGCGATGGACACCTGGACCCGGGTCAGCGCCAGGATCCACACCACCACCGAGACAGCGTAGAACGCCAGTCCAAGAAGGATCTGCCACTGCAGGGCAAAGTGCAGTCCCGCATGCCAGATGTTTTCCAGGCTGAAGGAAAAACGGCCGGCCGTCTCGGCCCCAGCCTTGATCAACAGCTGCGCGGCTGCATTCAACAGCACACCCGTGAGAACCAGGGCGAAGGCGACGGCGCTCATGGCTTGGCTCCGGTGGGTGGGGTCGTGATGGGGGCATTCCAGGCGGCAGGCAGGCGCGAGGCGGCAGCTTGCGCTGCGGTTCCGTAGTCCTGTCCCGGTTTTGCAATGACCGCGTAGCGTGGAGTGCGTGCGATGACTTGCAGCGGCAGATGCATGGCCCGCAGTGCGCCCAACTGCCCGGCTGGCATGAAGGCCAGCGGCAGGCGATCCCGCTGCCATCGCCGAGCGAAGTCGGCCAGCGTGGGGACCCACAATTGCGGTTGCTGCGTGATGCCGAAGTGCAGCTCGCCCTGGTACTCCACCACCGTCACGGTCCGGCGCAAGTAGAACGGCAGCGTCTGGTCATAAGTCCCCACGACGTAGAACGGCTGACCGGCATGAAGCCATGGCCGGATGGCGGCGACCACATCCTTGGTCGATGCCGTGCGCCCCAGAACCTGAAACCCCTGCGACGCCACCGTGAAGCCAAGAAACATGCAGATGGCCAGCGCCAGCACGGCAGCGCTGCGGCGCCCGGCCTTCTCCCAGCGCCAGGCCAGCGCGCTGCCGACGATGCCCAGCCCCGCGGTGATTTCCAGCCACCAGCCGTATTGCTGGTACAGCGAGCCGGGCGTGATCGCGTTGCCGGCGCGCCAAAGCTGGGTCAAACCCACGGCGGTCGCCAGCGAGATGAAGCCATAGAGCGCAAACTGCCGGCGCAAGGTACCGCGCTGGGCATGGGCGAAATGGTTGCCGATCATCAGCGCCAGCGCCGGAAACACCGGCAGGATGTAGGACGGCAGCTTGGAGTGTGAAGCGCTGAAAAAAACGAAGATGAACACGGCCCAGATCAGCAGCGCCCAGTTGGGTTTGAAACCGGGTCTGCCGGTAACCACTGTGCCCGCGCTTGGGGCTTCGATGCCACTGGGCTGCTTCCACGCATGCCGCAGGCCGCCGAACAAACCACCCACCCAGGGCAGCACGGCGAGCAGCAGGATGGGGAAGAAATACCACCACGGCCCAGGCCGCGCCAGTTCCGGCGTGAGAAAGCGGGTGAACTGCTGGTAGATGAAGTAGTAATCGAAAAACTCGGGGTTGCGCAGCTGCACCAGCACATGCCAGGGCAGGCCGATCGCCAGAAAAATCAGCAGGCCGGTGACGATGTGCAGCCGCTTCCACAGGCCCCAGTCGCGTGTAACCAGGGTGTATAGCACCAGCGTCATGCCGGGAAAGGCCGGGCCGATAAGCCCCTTGGACAGCAGCGCCAGCGCCATGAAGGCCCAGCAGGACCACATCCAGTTGCGGTTCTGCGCCGGCGTTGCAGCATCGCGCTGCGCCAGCAAAAAACTCAGCAGGCTGCCGCCCAGCATGGCCGACACACCCATATCCAGGGTGTTGATGTGGCCCATCGCCACCCAGTACAGGCTGCTGGCCAGAATGGCCGCTGCGTACAGCCCGGTGCGGGCGCCGAAGACGCGCCAACCCGTGTAGCCGGTGAGCAAAATGGTGAAGAAGCCGGTGAGTCCGGTCCACAGCCGGGCTTGCCATTGGCCGAGGCCGAACACCTCGTAAGCCACGGCCGTGGCCCAATATTGCAGCGGAGGCTTCTCGAAATATTTCAGGCCATCGAGATGCGGCGTGACCCAGTTGCCGCTGGCCACCATTTCACGTGGAATTTCGGCGTAGCGGCCCTCGTCCGTGGGCACCAGATCGCGGTAGCCCAACACCCCGAACCACAGGACAGCCAGCATGATGGCCATCAAGCACAGCATGCTGCGTGAGGGAAGACGGTCTTGCTGCGAGGATGGGGTCACGGCACTGGCGCTAGAGATACAAGGGCCCGAGCAGTCCGCGAGCGGACTCCCCCTGGAGGGGATAACGAAACCCGGGAGTGGCTTCTCGATTCCCGCAGAGCCGTTCTGGTGCCGGTGAAAGGAATCGAACCCTCGACCTTCTCATTACGAATGAGCTGCTCTACCAACTGAGCTACACCGGCGGCAAACGGGAAATCTTAACTGATCCAACGCGAGAAACGGTCGATCAGACGTTGCCGCGCTCGCATCCGCACAGCCGTATTCATGGTGCTTCCTGGTGATACGCATGCAGCAGGGCGACTTCTTCGCTGCTGCCCAGCATGACCGCCGCACGTTGATGCAGGCTGGTCGGCTGGATGTCGAGAATGCGCTGCGTTCCGGCCATGGCCATGCCGCCCGCCTGTTCAACCAGGAGCGCCATGGGACTCGCCTCGTAGAGCAGGCGCAGCTTGCCGGCGCGATCGGGCTCGCGCCGGTCCCAGGGGTAGAGAAAGACGCCGCCGCGACTGAGCACGCGGTGCACGTCGGCCACCATGCTGCCGACCCAGCGCATGTTGAAGTCCTTGCCACGCGGCCCGTTCACACCTTGCAGGCATTCGTCGATGTAGCGCCGCACGGGTGGTGCCCAGTGGCGCAGGTTGGACATGTTGATGGAGAACTCACGGGTGGATTCGGGGATGCGCAGGCCTTCCTGCGTCAGCACGAAACTGCCCTGGTCGCTATCGAGGGTGAACATGGCCACGCCGTGGCCGAGCGTGAGCACCAGCGTGGTTTGCGGGCCGTAGGTGCAGTAGCCGGCGGCCACTTGCTGGCGCCCGGGTTGCAGAAAGTGCTCGGGGCCGACTTCGCTGACGCCATCGGCCAGGTGCAGCACCGAGAAAATGGTGCCGATGGTGACGTTGACTTCGATGTTGCTGGAGCCGTCGAGCGGGTCGAACATCAACAGGTATTCGCCGCGCGGATAGCGGTGCGGAATGGTGTGGATGCGCTCCAGTTCCTCCGAGGCCATGGCCGCCAGATGCCCGCCCCATTCGTTGGCTTCGAGCAGCACGTCGTTGGCGATGATGTCGAGCTTTTTCTGCACCTCGCCCTGGATGTTTTCACTGCCGGCGCTGCCCATGATGCCGGCGCTGGCGCCTTTGCTGACGGCGTGACTGATGCGCTTGCAGGCGCGTGCCACTTGCTCGATGAGCAGGCGCAGCGAGCCGGGAATATGGCCGTGGGTGCGTTCTTGCTCGATGAGCCAGCGCGACAGGCTGATGGTGGTCTCGGACATCGGGGTTTCCTGCGTGTTGGAGTGACGGCTGCGGATGCGGTGTGAATCGGATCGGCCGTTGATCAGGCCAGGGCCTTGCCCAGGATCTCGCGGGTATCGGCCGACAGGTCTGGATGGGCCGCGAGTTCGCGCATGACGGGCTCGACCACCTGAGCGTAGGAGGGCGCGAGTTTGCGCCAACGGTCCAGCGCGCGGGCCAGACGGGCGGCGACTTGCGGGTTGATGGCGTCGAGCGTGCGCACCTGCTCGGCCCAGAACCCGTAGCCAGCGCCATCGAGGCGGTGGAAGGCGCCGGGGTTGCCCTGGCAGAACGTGGAGATGACACTGCGCGCACGATTGGGGTTGCGTATGCTGAAATCGGGGCGCTGCATCAGGGCACGAATGGCACGGATCTCGGCCCCAGGCGCGCTGGCCTGCAACGCAAACCATTTGTCCATCACCAGCGGTTCGTGAGCGAACTGTGCGGCGAAGCGCTCCAACGCTGGCGCCGCGAGCTCGGCGCGGCTGCCGACCAGGGCAGCGAGGGCGTCGAAGCGGTCGGTCATGTTGTCGGCATCCTTCACCAACTGGTAGGCGCGCCCTTGCCACACCGCATCACCCGTGAGACAGAGGTAGGACAATGCGAGATTGCGCAAACCGCGGCGGCCGGCGCCGGCGAAATCCGGGGTGTAGCCGCTGGCGGGTGCAAGCGCATGCCACGTTTGCTCCCAGTCGGCTCGCAGTTGTTCTGCGAGGGCCAGGCGCATGGTCTGGCGGGTTTGATGGATGCGTGCCGGATCGATTGGGCTGAGCTGCTCGGCGATATAGCCTTCGCTGGGCAGCGTGAGCGCGAGTTCCTTGAATGCGGGATCGAGCGTGGTGTCGTGCAGCACCGCACGCAGGGCATCGAGGTAGGCCGCGTCCAATGGGAGATTGCCGTCCTGCAGGGCGGGCAGCAAGCGGGCCAGGGCCAGGCGCTGTGCCGCCTCCCAACGGTTGAAAGGATCGGTGTCGTGGGCCAGGAGCACCTGACGGTCCGCGTCGCTCAGACCGTCGTCGAGCAGCACGGGGGCCGAGAAGCCACGCAGCAACGAAGGGATGGGCTCGGCGTCCACCTCATGCAGCACGAAACTCTGCTGCGGCTGGCTGAGCACCAGCAGGGCCTCGGTGCCGCGCGCGCCGGTTTCCATGTGGAAGCTCAGCGCCTCGCCACCGCGGGCCAGCAGGCCCAGGCGCAATGGAATGATTTGCGCCTGCTTGTCGGGCTGGCCGGGTGTGGCGGGGCAGGCCTGCGTCAAGCTGAGGGTGTAGCTGCGGGCAGTGGCGTCATACTGGCCGGCGGCGCGCAGGCGCGGCGTGCCAGCCTGGGCGTACCACAGGCTGAACTGGGATCGGTGCACGTCCAGCGCCGAGCCGGGGTTGGCGTCGGCCATGGCGGCGAGGAAGTCGTCGCAGGTCACGGCCTGGCCGTCGTGGCGGGCGAAGTAGAGCTTCATGCCGGCAGCGAAGCCGGCGCGGCCGACGAGCGTTTGCATCATGCGCACGACTTCGGCCCCTTTTTCGTAGACCGTGGGGGTGTAGAAGTTGTCGATGGCCACGTAGCTGTCGGGGCGCACCGGGTGGGCCATGGGGCCGGCATCCTCCGGGAACTGCACTGCGCGCAGTCCACGCACGTCCTCGATGCGTTTGACCGCGCGGGCCGATTCGCCGCCAGTTTGCGCCGCCAGATCCTGGGTGAACTCCTGATCGCGGAACACCGTGAGGCCTTCTTTCAGGCTGAGCTGAAACCAGTCTCGGCAGGTGATGCGGTTGCCGGTCCAGTTGTGGAAATACTCGTGGCCGACCACCGACTCGATATTCATGTAATCGACATCGGTGGCGGTGGCCGGGTTGGCCAGCACGTACTTGGTGTTGAAGATGTTGAGGCCCTTGTTCTCCATCGCACCCATGTTGAAGTCGGAGACGGCGACGATCATGAAGCGGTCGAGGTCCAGGCTCAGGCCGAAGCGCTGCTCGTCCCAGGCGACCGAATGCACCAGGGACTGCATGGCATGCTCGGTCTTGTCCAGGTCGCCTTCGCGCACATACACCTGCAGCAGGTGTTCGCGGCCATCGGCCGCCCGGATGCGCTGCTCGCGGCACACCAGACGCCCGGCCACCAGCGCGAACAGATAGCTGGGTTTGGGGAAAGGATCTTCCCACACCGCCTCCATGCGGCCGTCGTCGAGCGGGCGCTGGCTTTTGAGGTTGCCGTTGGACAGCAGCAGCGGGTACTTGGCCTTGTCGGCGCGCAGCACCACGGTGAAGCGGCTCATCACGTCCGGACGGTCGGGCCAATAGGTGATGCGGCGAAAGCCCTCGGCTTCGCATTGCGTGAAGAAGGCATCGCCCGACAGGTACAAGCCCGACAGGCGCGTATTGGCACGCGGTGAGCAGGCGGTGACGATGTCGAGTTGAAAGACGCCGGGCAACTTGTCGAGCCGGATGCCGCCGTCGGTGGTGGCGTAGACCCAGGCCTTGCCGTCCACGGTGAGTGACTGCAACGTCAGATCTTCGCCGTCCAGAAACAACGGAGCGTCACCCGGGGCGTCGGCCAGGCGACGCAGTTGCATATGGCTTTTCACCCGTGTGCGATCGGGATCGAGGTCGAACTCGAGCGTGACCCGGTCGACGGCATAGGCCGGCTTGGCGTAGTGCAGGCGGGAGATGACGGGAGCTTGATCGGTGCGCATGGCGGTCATCCGGTTGATGCATCGGGCGGAAGGGGAGAGAACGTCAGAACACGGCGAGCGGCTTAGAGCCCCTGTTTCAGGCTGGCGGAAATGAAGTCGTCGAGGTCGCCGTCGAGCACCTTCTGGGTGTTCGACATTTCCACCCCGGTGCGCAGATCCTTGATGCGGCTCTGGTCGAGCACGTAGGAGCGGATCTGGTGCCCCCAGCCGACGTCGCTCTTGCTGTCCTCGAGTTTTTGCTGCTCGGCCTGGCGCTTGCGCAACTCATGCTCGAACAGGCGCGAGCGCAGCATGGCCCAGGCCTCGGCGCGGTTCTTGTGCTGCGAGCGGTCGTTCTGGCACTGCACGACGATGCCCGTGGGAATGTGGGTGATGCGCACCGCCGAATCGGTCTTGTTGATGTGCTGGCCACCCGCGCCGCTGGCGCGAAAGGTGTCGATGCGGACATCGGCCGGGTTGATGTCGATCTCGATCGAGTCATCCACCTCGGGATAGATGAACACGCTGGCGAAGCTGGTGTGACGCCCGCCGGACGAGTCGAACGGGCTTTTGCGCACCAGCCGGTGCACGCCGGTCTCGGTGCGCAACTTGCCGTAGGCGTAGTCGCCTTCGACCTTGATGGAGGCGCTCTTCACCCCGGCAACGTCGCCGGCGGATTCTTCCAGCACGTCGACCTTGAAACCCTGGCGCTCGCTGTAGCGCAGGTATTGGCGCAGCAGCATCGAGGCCCAGTCGCAGGCTTCGGTGCCGCCGGCACCCGCCTGGATGTCGATGAAGCAGTTACCGGGGTCCATCGGGTTGGAGAACATGCGGCGGAACTCCATGTCCTCCACGCGCCTGGCTGTGGCTTGCACATCGGCCTCGATCGACAGCAGGGTCGCGTTGTCGCCCTCGTCGCGCGACATCTCGAACAACTCCTGCTCGTCCGCCAGTTCACGCTCGATGCGCTCGATCGCCAACACCACGGCTTCCAGGCCGCGGTTTTCCTTGCCCAGTTCCTGCGCGCGCTTGGGGTCGTCCCAGACCTTGGGGTCTTCCAGCGCGGCGCTGACCTCTCTCAGGCGAGCCGACTTGGCGTCGTAGTCAAAGATACCCCCGGAGCGAGCGCGTCCGCTCGGACAGGTCGCGCAGTTGGGCGGAGAGGGTGTTGAGTTGTTCGGCTTCCATGATGGCTTGTTGGACGTTGGATGGAAAGGCGCGCATTGTCGCACCGGGACAGTACGAACTTATTTGAAAAAGTCCCGAACCTTGTCGCCCCAGGTCTTGCCCCCGGGTGAATGGCGGTCGCCTCCGCGCTTGAACGACTCGTCGAGCTGCTCCAGCATGCGGCGCTGCTCCTCGCTCAGTTTCACCGGCGTTTCCACCTGAATGTGGCAGTACAGGTCGCCGGGGTGGCCGGCATGGATGCCCTTGATTCCCTTGCCGCGCAAGCGCAGGGTCTTGCCGGACTGCGTGCCTTCGGGCAGGTCGATCTCGGCCGGGCCGGAGAGGGTGGGCACCTCGATGCGCGAACCCAGCGCGGCAGCGGTCATGCTGACTGGAATCTTGCAGTGCAGATCGTCGCTGTCGCGCTCGAAAATGCTGTGTGGCTTGATCTGGATTTCCACGTAGAGGTCGCCCGGAGGGCCACCGTTCACGCCCGGCTCGCCATTGCCGCTGGAGCGGATGCGCATGCCGGTGTCGATGCCAGCGGGAATTTGCACCTCCAGGGTTTTCTGCCGCTGCACGCGCCCCTGACCATGGCAGGTGGCGCAGGGCTCGGGGATGATCTTGCCGGTGCCACCGCAGGTGGAGCAGGTGTGCTGCATCGCGAACGGGCCCATGCGCTGCGTGGTGGCGCCACTGCCCTTGCAAGTCGGGCAGGCCTTGGGTTTGGTGCCGGGTTTGGCGCCACTGCCGCCACAGGTGTCACAGGTGTCCCACGAGGGGATGCGCAACGATTTGTTCACCCCGAGAGCGGCTTCTTCCAGTGACAGGCTGAGCGAGTAGCTGAGGTCGGAGCCGCGATACACCTGCTGCCCGCCACCGCGCTGCCGACCCCCGGCACCGCCGAAAATCTCCTCGAAAATGCTGCCGAAGTCGCCAAAACCGCCAGCAGCGCCACCGCCCATGCCGCCGGCGGAAGGGTCCACCCCGGCATGGCCAAAGCGGTCGTAAGCGGCGCGCTTTTGCGGATCGGTCAAGGTTTCGTAGGCTTGCTTGGCTTCCTTGAAATGTTCTTCGGCGGCCTTGTCACCCTGGTTGCGGTCCGGGTGGAATTTCATCGCCAGTTTGCGGTAGGCCTTCTTCAGGGTGTCTTCGTCCGCGTCACGGGAGACGCCCAGAATCTCGTAGAAATCGCGCTTGGCCATGCTTGAAACGATCCTGTATGAAAAACGCAAAAGGGGAGGGTGCTGACACCCTCCCCGCAATCAGCATGCGAACAGCATGCCTGTATTCTCCAGCGCCGCGGCTCAGGCCTTGCCGTCCTTGACTTCCTTGAACTCGGCGTCCACGACCGTCTCATCGTCGGCGCGGCCGGAGGCGCCGCCGGCTGTGGCGGCCCCTGCCGCAGCCGCCGCGGCAGGGTCTTGGGCATACATTTTCTCGCCCAATTTCTGACTGGCGCTCATGAGGGCCTCGGTCTTGGATTCGATTGCCGTCTTGTCGTCGCCTTTGATGGCGTCGTCCACCTCTTTCAGAGCCGCTTCAAGGGCAGATTTTTCACCAGCATCGAGTTTGTCGCCGTGTTCGGTCAGCGACTTGCGCACCGTGTGCGCGGCTGCCTCGGCCTGGTTGCGGGCATCCACCAACTCACGCTTCTTGTGGTCTTCGGCGGCATTCACTTCGGCATCGCGCACCATGCGCTGCACCTCGTCCTCGCTCAGTCCCGAATTGGCCTTGATGGTGATCTTGTTTTCCTTACCGGTGCCCTTGTCCTTGGCGCTGACATGGAGGATGCCGTTGGCGTCGATGTCGAACGTCACCTCGATCTGTGGGGTGCCGCGGGCGGCCGGCGGAATGCCCTCGAGGTTGAACTCGCCCAGCAGCTTGTTGCCCGAGGCCAGTTCACGCTCGCCCTGGTAGACCTTGATGGTCACGGCCGGCTGGTTGTCGTCGGCGGTGGAGTACACCTGGGTGTGCTTGGTCGGAATGGTGGTGTTGCGCTTGATCATCGGCGTCATGACGCCGCCCAGGGTTTCGATGCCCAGGGTGAGGGGGGAAACGTCGAGCAGCAGCACGTCCTTGCGGTCGCCGGCCAGCACCGAGCCCTGGATGGCGGCGCCCACGGCCACGGCTTCGTCGGGGTTGACGTCCTTGCGCGGCTCTTTGCCGAAGAACTCCTTGACCTTGTCCTGCACCTTGGGCATGCGCGTCATGCCGCCCACCAGGATGACATCGGAGATGTCGCCGATCTTCACACCCGCGTCCTTGATGGCCTTGCGGCAGGGTTCGATGGTGCGCTCGATCAGTTCTTCCACCAGGGCTTCGAGTTTGGCGCGCGTGAGCTTCAGGCTCAGGTGCTTGGGGCCGCTGGCGTCAGCCGTGATGTAGGGCAGGTTGATTTCGGTCTGCTGGCTGCTGGACAACTCGATCTTGGCCTTCTCGGCGGCGTCTTTCAGGCGCTGCAGCGCGAGCACGTCCTTGGACAGGTCGACGCCGGACTCTTTCTTGAACTCGGCGACGATGTAATCCATGATGCGCTGGTCGAAGTCCTCGCCGCCCAGGAAGGTGTCGCCGTTGGTCGACAGCACTTCGAATTGCTTCTCGCCGTCGACATCGGCAATTTCGATGATGGAGATGTCGAAGGTGCCGCCGCCCAGGTCGTACACCGCAATCTTGCGGTCGCCCTTGCCGACCTTGTCCAGGCCGAAAGCCAGGGCCGCGGCGGTGGGCTCGTTGATGATGCGCTTCACGTCCAGCCCGGCAATACGCCCGGCATCCTTGGTGGCCTGGCGCTGGCTGTCGTTGAAATAGGCCGGCACGGTGATCACGGCTTCGGTCACGTCCTCGCCGAGGTAGTCTTCGGCGGTCTTCTTCATTTTGCGCAGCACTTCGGCCGAGATCTGCGGCGGCGCCAGTTTCTTGCTGCGCACGTCGACCCAGGCATCGCCGTTATCGGCGCGCACGATGCTGTAGGGCATCATGCCGATGTCCTTCTGCACTTCCTTTTCCTCGAACTTGCGACCGATCAGGCGCTTCACCGCGTACAGCGTGTTGCGCGGATTGGTCACCGCCTGGCGCTTGGCCGGAGCGCCGACCAGGATTTCACCGTCCTCCATGTAAGCGACGATGGACGGCGTGGTGCGCGCGCCTTCGCTGTTCTCAATGACCTTGGGGGCACCGCCCTCCATCACTGCGACGCAGGAATTGGTGGTGCCAAGGTCGATGCCGATGATTTTTGCCATGTCGAACTCCGTCTATGTCGTTGGTATTTTGCTGGCCGTGGGGGCGAGTGGTGAAGATTGGCCGCCGCCCGGCGCTCATGTGCATCAAATGCTGCCGTTTCCTTCGGATTCAAGCGCCCGGCTGGTCGTTCATGCCGGCGGCCGGCTCTGCGGCCGCCGCGACGGTCACCATCGCCGGCCGCAAGGTGCGTTCGGCCAGGGCATACCCTTTCTGCAGCACGCTCACCACGGTGTTGGCGGCTTGCTGCGCCGGCACC
>JAJXUC010000072.1:0-18133 GCA_021783435.1 Pseudomonadota bacterium
GGCGCTCGGCGGCCACGCAGTAAGCCAGCAGGCGTGCCTGGCCGGCGGCGTCCTTGCGCGCGATGACGGCGCAGGAACGCACGGCGGGGTGCTGCCCCAGCGCGGTTTCGATTTCACCGAGCTCGATGCGAAAGCCGCGGATCTTGACCTGGGTGTCGGCACGGCCGATGTAGTCGAGCTGCCCGTCCGGCAGCCAGCGCACGAGGTCGCCGGTGCGGTACAGGCGCGTGCCGGGTGGGCCGAACGGATTGGCCACGAAGCGCTCGGCATCGAGCGCGGGTCGATTCAAGTAGCCGATCGCCAGGCCGCTGCCGCCGACGTGGAGTTCACCCACCAGGCCCGGTGGCAGCAGCGTTCCGCCGGGACCGAGCACATAGGCCTGGGTGTCGCGGATCGGCCTGCCGATGGGGATGGCGCGCAGGCCTTCTGGCAGCTCGCGCGGGATGGGGTAGGTGGTGGCGAAGGTGGTGCATTCGGTGGGACCGTAGCCGTTGATGATCTGCGTTCCGGGGAGCGCCTGCAGCGCGCGGCGCACATGCGGCACGGACAGCGCTTCGCCGCCGGTGAGCAGTTGCGCGAGCCCGCGCAGGGATGTGGGGTCGGCGTCCACCACGGCGTTGAACAGCGCGGCGGTGAGCCACGCGGCGTTGACGGCTCCGCCCTGGATGGTGCGCGCCAGTCCGGCCGGCGTGGGCAGATCCTCGTCGTGCAGCACGCAGACGCCGCCGTTGAGCAGCGGGCCCCAGATCTCGAGCGTGGAGGCATCGAATCCCAGCGGCGCGGCATGCAGCATCCGGGTGTGGGCATCCAGGCGCATGAACGGCGCGTTCAGCACCAGGCGCAGGATGGACGCATGGCCGATGACGATGCCCTTGGGCACCCCGGTCGAGCCCGAGGTGTACATGATGTAGGCAGGGGCCGGCGCGGCCGAAGCCGGTGCGGCCGGAATCGCCGCGGCGGCGACATCGGAAGCGGGGTCGTCCGTCACCAGCAGGGGCAGCGCGGGTGCGAACGCGTCGCGGTGCATGGTATCGGTGACCACCAGGCTGGCGCCGGCATCGGCGAGCATGAAGGCGATGCGTTCGGACGGAAGTTGGATGTCCAGCGGAAGATAGGTGCAGCCGGCCTTGAGAATGCCCAGGAGGACGGCGATGCTGTCGATGCCGCGGCCGAGCGCCACGCAGACGACGGCGCCAGGCTGTGCGCCGGCATGGCGAAGCCGGGCGCGCCAGGTTTCGGCGCGAGCCTCGAGTTCGCGGTAGCTGAGCGTGACGCCGACATGCGTCAGCGCCGGCGCTTCGCCGCGCAGGGCAGCCTGCTGCGCGAACACGGCATGCACCGGGCGTGCCGCATCGGGTGGAGCCGCCGGCGGATTCAAGGCGTCGAGCCCTGTGCGCTGCGCGTCGCTCAAGGTTGGAACGTCGCGCGCGGAACCGTCCGGGTGCGCGATGAGGGCGCCCATGGTGTGCGCCAATGCCGCCAGCAGGGCATCGGCTTGCTCGGGGCCGAGCCGCGAGGCGGCGTAACGCATGCGCAGCGCGCCCTTCGGCTCCAGGCCGATGGCGAGCGCATTCTCATCCTGCATGACGTGCGCGGCGTCGACCCCCTGGCCCAGCCAGAGCGCCGCCGATGCGCCGGGAAAGGCCTCGGCGGGGAGCTGCGGCGGCGCGCGCCGGATCGCGTCCACGTCCTGCATCCAGGCCCGCGCGGTGACCTGTTCCGGCTGGCTGTAGGTGCGGCGTGTCAGCACGGTGCAATCCGGGGCGGGTTCGCTGGCATCGGCTCCAGAGGCTGGCGCGTGGAGTTCATCAAGCCCGATCCGGGGGGCACCGAGCCACTGCAGCAGGAGCAGAACCCAGGCTGCGGCACCGGGCGTGTCGTCCAGCCAGCCCATGCGGGCAGCGAGGTCCTGGATGCCAGCCGTCAGTGCAGCGGGCAGTCGAAGCCTGGCCTCGGCGAAGGAGGCGTCGTGCTCCCCACCCTGGGGAGCACAGAACAGGTCGAGGATGGCGGATGCGGCAGCAGACGCGAATGCAGGCGCAGATGCCGGCGTTTGCGGCCTTGCGTTGACGGATTCGGTTTGCATGTCAGCGATCTCTTTTCCCTTGATCCGCGCTTCGCATCACCCGGGTCTTGGCGATGGAGGCGGTGCCCGCGCTGTGCTTCGCGCTGTCGCACGAGGCCGCGCGATGTGGGAACGAGTCTAGGGGTCATGGGCGCGAAATTCCTCCCCGCGAATGGGTGAGGGAGCGCCCTGGAGAGCAGGCAATGGCGCGTTGCGTGAACAAGTTGGCAGAAACGCGAAGGTTGCAGAAACGCGCGGGGCAATGCCCCTGGGACGCTTTCGGCGAAACGCCGGGCCGCCCCCCAGTTTCCTGGGCCCCATGGGGGATCTCAGTAGGCGCCGGGCGGGGCGACGTAATCGCGCAAGCGGGCGCGCGCGAGCGCGAAGGCGCGGCCGAGCGGCGCCTTGACCGCATCGCGCCAGGGACTGGAACCAGGAAAGCTCGGCTGCAGGCCCCATTTGCGCAGTACCCGGTTGCACTGGTGCACGCGGGCCAGGTGGCGCGTGGTGGCGGTGTAGAACACCACGCCGATGGAGATGGACACGCCATCGCCCGGGCAAACCCAGTCGGTTGTGGTGCGGGTCATGTGCGGCGAGGTGGCGGGGAAATACACGCCGTCGCCTGGGCCGACGTCGAAGTCCCGGCCGTGGTGGCGCAGCGCGGGGTCGAGGCGCACATTGCGCAGGGAACCCTCCACGATGAAGTTCTCGACATCGTGCGCCGACACCACATCACGGTCGGCATGGTCGAACACGGTCATGGTCTTGCGGCCGCGGATCTGCAGCCAGAAGTTGTTCTCGCGGTCGATATGGAACGGCGTGATCGAGGGCGGGGCCGAGATGAAGATGAAACCCGCGACGCGGAACACGCCCGGCTGCTCGGCTTCGATCAACGGTCGGGCGCCGGCCATGACCTCGTCGAGGAATGCGGCGTAGTGCGGGTCGGTCTGCACGTTGTAGAGCGCGACCCAGGAGCCGGGCTCCTCGATGCGCGTGAACACCTCGTCGATACCCAGTCCGTCGGGGGTTTTGGGCGTGTGGAAGAACTCGGAGGTCTGCGTGGCGCCGGGACGGATGAAGCGACACTGGCGGCTCGGCATGAGGTCGTGCGCCAGCTTCGCCAGGCGGGGCAATTGCATCAGCGGGTGGTTTGCATAGTCATGCCGGATGGCGTGCATGCCGTGGGTGGAAAAACACCCGGGGTCGACCGCCGCGATTCCCGCTGGCGCCGGCGACGCGCCATGCAGGTCGGGCGCGTCGGTTTTGCCGGAACTCGTTTCTTGCGCCCGTTCCATGGGACATCCTCCTAGGCGAATCATGCAGCCGAGATGGCGGAATTTCCGTTGGACGCGATCCGGGCTCAATACGCGTAGTAGCCATACGGCGAGGCCGTGGATGGCGTGCGCGACTGGTTGAGCAGGGTCATCACGATGGGGCACTCCTCCAGCATGGACAGCGCCTGCAGCACCGAACCCTGGTGGGTCTTGCCGGCGTGTACGACCAGCACCACCTGGCCCATCTGGGGCGCCAGGACGCGCGCCTCGACCGAAGGCAGCAGCGGCGGGGCATCGAAGATCACGATCCGATCCTGCTGGTGGGCGGCCAGGTGGTTCAGGAAGTCCTGCATGGCCTGGCTGCTGAAGATTTCGGTCGCGCGGTCGTTCTGCGTGCCGGCGGTCAGCACCGTGAGCTTGTCCACATTGGTGGCCTGCTCGACGTCGGAGAGGTCCAGCCCAGGGTCGAGCAGCAGGTCGAGGAGGCCCGGTCCGCGCTTGAGCCCCAGGCGCTGGCCCGCCGTGGCGCGCGTGGCGTCGGTATCCACCAGCAGCACGCTGTGGTTCAGCTCCATCGCCATGCTCATCGCGAGGTTGATGGACGTGAAGGTCTTGCCCTCTCCCGGCAGGCTGCTGGTGATCAGGATGAGGTTGCCGCGCTCGACCGGACCTGCGCTCTTGCCGCCTTGGGCATTGGCCAGCAGCGGGCGTTTGATGCTGCGGAACTCGTCCATCAGGCGGGACCGCGTGGCGTTCGGCACGAGGTAGCCGGCCTCCTCCAGAGCTTGCAGGTCGATGTCCGCGTCGCGCTTCGGCGGGGCAAGGCGCGCGGGTGCCGCTGGCGCGGCTTGTGGCGCCGTGGCCAGCGCGGCAGGCTGGGCCTGGCCACGGCTGGCTGACTCGGTCCCCTCGACCCAGGGCATGTCGACCCCGGCCTTGCGGAGTTCCTCGAGGCGTTTGCTGGCTTGTTCGATGATGCTCATGACGCGCCTCTCAATAGTGGATCAGGTGGAGCACGTTGAGCACGCCCCACGCCAGGTACAGGATCACCAGGGAGCCTGCGCCGGTCATGAACAGCACTTGCCGATGCTGCTCGGCCTTGGTCTGCGCGGGCGTGAAGACCAGGCTGATGGAGCCGAGCACCGCGCGGTCGGTCGATTCGCGCAATTCACGGGAGCTGCGAAACGTGGGGAACAGCAGCACCAGCAGATAGCTGGTGAGCGCGCCCAGCCCGAGGGCGAACACCAGCACGAAGGCAATCAGCATGCTGCGGTGGGGAAACAGCGGCCGGGGGCCGACGCGCGGCGGGTCGACGACATGGAAGTAGTCGAGCTTCTGGCTCTGGTCCTGGTCGCGCGAGATGACGGCCGATTCGCGGCGCTGCACGAGCTTCTGGTAGTTCTCGTTGATGACCGAATAGTCGCGGTTGAGCTGCACGTACTGTTCGTCGAGCTTGGGAAGCTTGCCGACCTGGGCGCGCAGTTGTCCGAGCCTGGCTTGCACGTCGCCGACCTGCGACTGCAGCGCGGAGACGTTGGCATCGGCCTGGGCCAGACTGATGCGCAGTTGCTGGTACACCGGGTTGGTGGCTTCGGAATACTGGACCCCGGCTCCGGCCGCCGGCGCGGGTTCCGCGGCCTTGCGCTTGTCCTGCTCCTGCCGCTCGCGTTCGAGGCGGGCCAGCGTCTGGCGTGTGGCGATGACGTCCGGGTAGGCGTCGGTGTAGCGCTGCAGCAGGTCATCCAGGTGTTTGCGCTGCGCGGCGATGCGCACGTCGATCTCCGACGGCTGGGGCAGGAGCCCGGCATTGGCGCCAGGCACCAGCGAAGGCGAGAGCGTCGGGCGAATGTCGGCCAGCTGGCGCCTCAGGGTGTCGCGCGCGCTGGCCGCCGAGGTCAGCTGGCCCTGCAGCAGCGTGAGCTGGTCCTGCAGTTGGCCGACGCGGGTGTAGTAGTCGGTGCTGGCCTGGCCGGAGTAGCCGGGGTTCTGGGTCTTGAAGTCCTTGAGCTTGTTTTCGGCGTCGCGCAGTTTCTTGTCGTAGATCGCGATCTGACTGTCGATGAAATGCAGGGCCTGCGCCGAATCCTTCTGGTTGGTGGCGATGCCGTTGTTCACGAACAGCTCGAGCACGCTGCGCACGATGCCCAGGGCCTGCGCGGGATCGTGGCCGATGTAGCTGATCTGGTAGAGGTTGTCGCGGCCGTTGATCTTGACCTGGACATCCTTCGTCAAGGCTTCGATGACGCGCTCCCGCGTGTCGGCCTGGGTGCCCGGGCCGATCAGGCGGTTTTCCTCGGCGATGCGCACGACGTTCGGGCGCGAAAGCAGGGTGCGCGCCAGCATATTGACCTGCTCGCCCACGTCGGGCTGCACGGACAGGCCGGTCATCAGCGGCCGCAGCATGGTTTGCGTGTCGACGAACACGGTGGCGCTGGCCATGTAGCGTTCGTGATAAAGCACCACGCCGATGGCGCCGAGCAGCGCGACCACCCAGGCCACGGCCAGACCCCACCAGCGTTTTTCCCACATGGATGGCAGCAGATTGAACAGGGGACGGAGCAGATCATTCATGGTGGTTCACATGTGGAACAGAGCCGAAACGACGGCGGTACGGCAACGCGGTTGCGACATGGGCGGGAGCCATGGGGCGTTCATCACGCGCCCTCCAGATGGGCACGGAACTCGCGGTCCTGGCGGGCCAGCAGCCAGTTCGACAACTGCCAGGCAATGCGTTCGGCGGCGTGGCCGTCCCAGAGTTCGGGCAGATGGGCGCTCTTGCCGCCGGAGTCGAGGATTTCCGACAGTTCCCGGAAGATGCGCCGGATGTTGCCGCCGACCAGGCTATTGGTGCCGGACTGGATGGAAGCCTGCCGCTCGCTGCATTTCGCCAGGGTCAGGCAGGGGATGCCCAGGGCCGTGGCCAGATCCTGCAGCCAGCCGCTGTCGGTCAGCACGCAGGAGGCCTCGCGCAGCAGGCCCAGCATCTCCAGGTAGCTGAGCGCAGGCGTGATGCAAATGGCCGAGGCCTGCGGGCCGCTCCCGTAGCGGTGTTCCGGCAGCGCGGCATGGAGGTCGGGGCGCATGGGCCAGATCAGCCCGAGGGTCCTGCCGATGCGCCGCAGGGCCGAATCGAGTTCGGCGAGCGCCTTCGGGTGGTCGCCTTCCAGCGCGTGTTCCATCCAGACCAGTCCGTAACCTCTGGGCTGGGTGAGAACCTCGCCGGACGTGCCGAGACGCGCCAGCACGCCCGCGGCCGAAGGGCAGCGCGGCAGCGCGTGGTGCAGGGCATCGATGAGCGGGGTCCCCGTCAGATGCACGCGGCCGGCCGCGACACCTTCGGTCTGCAGCCTGGCGAGCGCCGCCCTCTCCCCGGCACAGAGCAAGCTGGATGCGTGGTCGATCAGGACCCGGTTGGTTTCCCGCTGCACGGTGCGGTCGCCGTGGCGCAGGCCGGCATCGACACGGACCACGGGCACGCCGCTTTGGTTGGCCATCAGGGCGCAGGCGACGTTGGCCGTATCGTCGCCGCCGAGGATCATCGCGCTGGGCTGGTAGTGGTCCAGCAGGGGGGCGAGCGCCGACAGCACTTCGGCCATGCGCCCGGCGGGGGTCGGCGCGCGTGTTTCGATGCGCAGGCTGAGGTCGGGCAGGATCAGGTCGAGGGCATCGCGGGCGGCCAGCTCCGCGTTTCCGTTGGCGTCGTGCTCCAGGATCTGCAAGGGCAGGGCGGGCGGAAGGTCCTCGCGCTGGCCGAAGGCGTGCAGCAGGGCGCTCATCACCACCAGCGTGTCTTGCGACGACGCCACGCAGAGCAGCGGGCCCGGCTGCTTCTGCTGGATTTTTCCCGCCTGCTCCGTTCGGGATGCCGCAAGATCCAGGTCGAGGTAGCCGCCCGCCGTCGCGGGCGGGGTGTGCAGCGCGGCGCGGAAACGCGCTTCCGCGTCCGCGCGCGCTTGACTTCGCGCCCCGGCCGGAGTCGGCTCGGTGATCGTGGCATGGGCGCCTGGCGATGGCGCTGCTGCGCCGGGGGCGCCCGGCGCAGGCTCCACGATGCCGCTGAGTTCGGTCCGGATCTCCCCCGCGACGCGATCGACGCGGTCGGCGTCGATGCGGTCCACGCCGTCGAGAAAGGCCGACAGCAGCAACCGGCTGCACAGCATGTTGATGCGGCGCGGCACGCCACCGGACCATTGGTGAATCGCGCCGAAAGCGGGGTCGTCGAACGCGGGGCGGCCACTCCAGCCCACCTTGCCGAGCCGGTGCTCGACATAGGCGCGGGTTTCGGCGGGCTGCATCGGGCCCAGGTGGCAGCTGGCGATCACGCGCTGGCGCAACTGCTCCAGTGCGGGCAGCCGCAGGATCTCGCGCAGCTCCGGCTGGCCCACCAGGAAGCTTTGCAGCAGCGCCTTGTTGCCGAACTGGAAGTTCGACAGCATGCGCAGTTCCTCGATGGCGGCCGGCCCCAGGTTCTGGGCCTCGTCGATGATGAGCAGGGCGCGGCGGTCGGACGTGGCCAGCGAGGCGAGATAGGCCTCGAGCGTGACCAGCAGCTTGGCCTTGTTCATGCCGTCGGTAGGAACGCCGAACGCCAGGGCGACGGCCGAGAGCAGCTCCCCGGCTTCGAGCTGGGTGCTGACGATCTGCGCCGCCACGACCTTGGCCGGATCGAGTTCGGCCAGCAGCGTACGCAGCAGCGTGGTCTTGCCGGCGCCGATGTCTCCGGTGACGACGATGAAGCCTTCGCCCTGGAACGCCCCGAAACGCAAATACTGGTGTGCGCTGCTGTGGCCCTTGCTTTCATAGTAGAAGCTGGGGTCCGGGTTGATCTGGAACGGAGGCGCCGTCAGGCCGAAGAACTGCTCGTACATGGCCGATGCTTAGAACCGGTGCACCAGGCCGGCGAAGATGGCGGACTCGTTGGTGTCGGGAATGTAGGACGACACCAGGAACTGGCGGCGCAGGCCGATCAGGCCCGTGGTGCGCGGCGTGAGCCGGTGGTCGAGCTGGACGATGAAGCTGGTCTGCCGCGAGGTCTGGCCCTGGTTGGGGCCGAAGCCCGCATTGTTGGCGCGGACCACGGTGAAATTCAGATTGCTGAGGGGCGAGAGCCGGCGGCCGTAGTTGAAGGCCACGCCGGTTTGGACGGTGTCGGTGGAGAGGGTCTGCAGCAATTGCAGCAGGGTCTGCCCCGGCAGGAACAGGTCTTCGGTCTTGGTGCGGTAGAACGACAGCGCATAGCTGTTGCGTTCGCGCAGCATCAGGGCGGTGAGGCTGAGCGCGTTCTGCAGGCTGGCCGACTGGGTGTAGAAATTGTCCGCCGCGGACAGGGACGACGGCAAGCCTGCGCTGTTCAGCAAGGTCTGCACGGCGCGCGCGCGCGCAACGGGGTCCGGGTACTGCGACTGCAGCATGCCGTCGAGCAGGGTGGTGATGTTGGAGCCGGGTAGCCCGCTATTGAATTGCGAGCCCAGGAAGGTGGTGGGTCCGCGCGTCCAGTTCAGGCTGACGTTGAACAACCCCGTTCCCTGGTGGGCCTGGAGGGCCCAGCCGGTGCCGAAATAGCGGTGTTCGACCACGGCCTCGACGCCTGCGTTCGGGTCGGGTTGCCACGCGCCGCGCGCGCCGTAAATGGGTTTCCTGACCTGGGCGAGAAAGGCGTCGACCTTCTCATAGCCGCCGATCAGCCCCAGCACCAGGCGGTCCGACACGGCGTAGTTGCCGATCGCGCGCAACGACGTGTCCTTGAGCGAGGCGTAAGGCTGGTTGTCGTAGATGGTGTTGTCCTGTCTGGCCACCAGGGTGTAGCCCCATGGCAGCGGGCGCTGGTCCAGGCTCACCGTCTGCACGCCATAGCGCCCGCCAACGGCGCCGGTGCTCGCGGTGTTGCCGGTCATCTGGGTCCAGGTGTTGTCGCTGCGGGCGATGAAACGCAGGTTCGGGTTGAGCAGACGGTCGATGTAGGGGCTGAGCCGGTATTGCGTGGTGGTGTACTGGTTCGACGAGGGGCTGCTGAACTGGCCGACATAGGGGTTGATGATGTTCTGCTGGGATATGACGCTCGCATCGAGATACAGCAGGCGGTCGACCAGTTCCGAACCCAGGCCCAGGCTTCCGCTGGGCAGGACGCTGTTGGTCTGCGTGCCGCGCACGTAGTAGAGGCCGTTGAGGCGGAAGTCGCCGCTGAGGTGCCAGTGTGCGTGGTCCGACTGCACCACCACGCGGGGCACGAGATTGAAGATGGTGTCGCTCTGCGCCGCACCCCCGGCGCCGAAATTGGCATTGCTGGTGCCCGTGACCAGGAGGCCCAGCGAGGGCTCCAGGTAGGTCGAAGGAGGCGGCCCCTGGGTTTCGGCTGCGGCCCCCGAAGCGGCGAGCGCCGGCAAGGCCGGCATGGCTTGCGCTTGCGCGGCGCGCCCGGCAAGGACGGCGCAGGAGGCGATGATGGCGCTGGCAAGCGCCGTGCGGCGAAGGTTCATGGGCGTGGCTCCTGGAGTGGCGTGCGGATCGTGGCTCGTCGCGGCGTCGCGGTGCCGGCCTAGAACCAGCCTTGGGGAATCACGATGGTGTCGCCCGGCAGCAGCGGCACGTTGTCGGCCATGTTGCCGCGCCGCAGCAGACCGTCGAGGCGGATGCTGTAGGACTTGCCGCCGCGAATCAGCACGGCATCGTTGCCGCTGGCATAGGGGCTCAAGCCTCCGGCGGCGATCATGGCGTCGAGCAGGGTCATCTTGTCGCGGTACGGCAGGCTTTGGGGCTTGGCCGCCGCGCCGACGATGCTGACCTGCTGGCTCAGCGCGCCGTGGAAGTCGCTCACGACGACCGTGACCACGGGGTCGCGCACATACTTCGCGACGCTGCTTTTGATTTCGGCGGCGAGCTGGTCGGCGGTCAGGCCGGCGGCCAGCATGCCGCTGACCAGCGGCGCCGAGATGCGTCCGTCGGGGCGCACCTGGACGGTGGAGGACAGGTCCGGGTTCTGCCAGACCGTGATGTGCAGGGTGTCGCCCGGGCCGATGATGTAGTGGTAGTCGGACGCCGCCACCTTGTCGGGCGCCGGCGGAAAGTTGTTGCTGGCGCAGGCGGACAACAGCAGAGCCAGAAAGGCGACGAACAAGGCGGGAAAGCGGCCTCGCGAGAACCGTGTCGGAAAGGGCCCCATGATTTTCTCCATTGGGTGGCGTGCGTGGCAGCAGTGGCCAAGGCTGGCCTAGTTTCAGTGCAGTCTATGTCACGACATCGCGCCTCCGGCACCCTTCAACAGGGGGTTCCATGCGCGCCATGGCGTGTGAAAACATGCGTCATCGGCCCTGATTCGCCGCGGTGAGTCGGGCCGTTGAACTTGAACAGAACCATCACTCTTCGCGTGAGCCGACAGCGGTCGGCAGCCCGGTTGACCGTGCGGCGTGCCGAGGGTGAGGACACAGGCAGCCATCGGGGGATGTGATTCATGATCCGCGTTTTCGACCAGTACATTCCGACGCGGACGGTACTGGAGTTGCTGACGGACTTCGTCGTCCTGATGCTGGCAGCCGTGCTGTCGGCCGTGACCTTGATGGTGTTGTCGCAGGGCAACGACCCCGACCTCGCCATTTTTCCCGTCACCCTGCTCCCGGCCGTGCTCTTTGCGGGCTTGCAGCTGCTGCTCTACGTCACCTTCGGCGTGTATCAACGCGATCGGGTGGGTTCGCTGCGCGTCCTGCTGATCTGCGTGATGCTCTCGATGGTGTTCAGTGTCGCTCCTTTGTATTTCCTGCTCAGCGGGCTGTTTTTCCACCATGGGCATGCCTTGCGCTTCCTTGGTTTCGCGTATTTCTACCAGTTCCTGGGCGTGTTTCTGGTTCGCCTTCCCCTGCTCGGCGCTTACAAGTCGCGCTTCTGGTCGAGGAATATTCTCATCGTCGGCAGCGGGTCGGACGCCCAGCTCCAGGCGTCGGACATCATCGACCACGCCAGTGGGATTTATCGCGTCACGGGGTTCTATCCGTCTGGGCATGAATCGGGTTCTGCGGGCCCCTTGCCCGCGCCCCTGTTTCCCAGGGAGCTGGCCCTCGACGCCCTCGTCGCGCATCACCGCATCGACGAAATCGTGGTCGCCGTGCGCGAGCAGCGCGGCGGCGCCCTGCCGCTGCGGCAGCTGCTCGACTGCCGCATTCTGGGCGTCCCCGTGCATTCGCTCGCGGCGTTCAGCGAACGCCTCAAGGGCGAGGTTCCGCTGGACAGTCTCAAGGCCAGCTGGCTGATTTTCGGCGATGGCTTCTCGCAGGGAGTCCTGCGGACGGTGGTCAAGCGCGTGTTCGACTGGGTCGTGGCGTTGGCCCTCCTGCTCGTCCTGTGGCCGGTCATGCTGCTGGCGGCACTGGCCATACGCCTGGAGGATGGCGGCCCGATCATATTCCGGCAGGAGCGGGTCGGCCTCCATGGCAAGCCCTTCTGGTGCCTGAAGTTCCGCAGCATGCGCACCGACGCGGAAAAGGATGGCGTGGCGCGCTGGGCGCAGGCCAACGACAGCCGCATCACCCGCGTCGGGCGTTTCATCCGCAAGACGCGCATCGACGAGCTGCCCCAGCTGTTCAATGTCCTGAAGGGGGAGATGAGCCTGGTCGGTCCGCGCCCCGAGCGCCCGAGCTTCGTCGCGCAGCTCACCGAGGGGGTTCCGTATTACGCCATTCGCCATAGCGTCAAGCCCGGCGTGACCGGCTGGGCCCAGGTGCGGTTTTCGTACGGCGCCTCGCTGAGCGAAGCGCGGCGAAAACTGCAGTTCGACCTGTACTACGTCAAGAATCATTCGCTGATCCTCGACCTGCAGATCATTCTGGAAACCGTGCGCGTGGTTATATTCGGCGAAGGCGCGCGTTGACCCAGGCCTGCGTGCCGGGACGCATTGCGGCGGATCGTTCGTCCATTCATTCAACAGTTCTCAAAGGTGCTTTATGACGGTTGTCGCAGTAGTCGGGATGGGGTATGTCGGGCTGCCGCTGGCGGTGGAATTCGGCAAGAAGCACCGGACCATCGGCTTTGACTTGTCGCGGGCCAAGGTCGACGCCTATCTGAAGTGCGTGGACCCGACCGGCGAAGTCTCGACCGCCGACCTGCAGGGCGCGACCCTGCTCGAGCCCACGTGCGACGCCGCGCGATTGGGCGAGGCCGACTTCATCATCGTTGCCGTGCCCACGCCGGTGGACGCGGCGCACAACCCGGACTTCTCGCCGCTGGTCTCGGCCAGCGAGTCGGTCGGGCGGCACCTCAAGCCCGGCGCCATCGTGGTGTTCGAGTCCACGGTGTATCCGGGCGCCACCGAGGACGTCTGCGTGCCCATCATCGAAAAGCAGTCCGGCCTGCGCTGGAAGACCGATTTTTTCGTCGGCTACTCGCCCGAGCGCATCAACCCCGGCGACAAGGAGCACACCCTCACCCGCATCGTGAAGGTGGTTTCGGGCGACACGCCCGAAACGCTCGACAAGGTGGCGGCCATGTACGCCAGCGTGATCACCGCCGGCGTCTACAAGGCGTCGTCGATCAAGGTGGCCGAGGCCGCCAAGGTCATCGAGAACACCCAGCGCGACCTCAACATCGCGCTGATGAACGAGCTTTCGCTCATCTTCCACCGCATCGGCATCGACACCACCGAGGTGCTGCAGGCGGCGGGCACGAAATGGAACTTCCTGCCCTTCCGCCCCGGCCTGGTCGGCGGCCACTGCATCGGCGTCGACCCCTATTACCTGACGCACAAGGCCGACACCCTCGGCTACCACCCGCAGGTCATCCTGGCCGGGCGGCGCATCAACGACAGCATGGGCACCTATATCGCCGAGCAGACCGTCAAGCAGATGAGCCAGGCCGGCTACCCCATCCGCGGCGCCAAGGTCGTCGTGCTGGGGCTGACCTTCAAGGAGAACTGTCCCGATCTGCGCAACTCCAAGGTCATCGACGTGATCCACGAGTTGCGTTCCTACGGCGTGGACGTCTGCGTGCACGACCCCATCGCCGCGCCGGATGAGGCGCGGCACGAATACGGCGTGGATCTCGTCGCCTGGGATCAGCTGCCGCGCGCCGCCGCCATCGTCGCCGCGGTGGCGCACGACGAATACCGGCAAAAGCCGCTGCAGGCTTTTCTCGACAAGCTCGAACCCCGGGGCGTGTTCATGGACGTGAAAGCCGTGTTCGACGCCGCGCAGCTGCGCGGCCAGGGCGTGCAGGTGTGGCGGCTATGACGGCGATGCACGGTCCATTCGACATGCCCGCCGTCCTCGCCTCGCGCGGCCGGCGCTGGCTGGTCACGGGCAGCGCCGGCTTCATCGGCTCCCATCTTCTGGAAACCCTGCTGCGCGCCGGGCAGCAGGTGGTCAGCCTGGACAATTTCGCCACCGGACACCGCAGCAATCTCGACGAGGTACGCCGGGCGGTGGGCGACGAAGCGTGGTCGCGCCACACCTTCATCGAAGGCGACATCGTCGATCCCCTCACCTGCCAGGAAGCCTGCCGCGGCGTCGAACTCGTGCTGCACCAGGCCGCATTGGGCTCGGTGCCGCGTTCCATCGAGGATCCGCTGCGCACGCACGCCGTCAACGCCACCGGGTTTCTCAACATGCTGGTCGCGGCGCGCGACCAGGGCACGGCGCGCTTCGTGTTCGCCGCATCCAGCTCCACCTACGGCGACCATCCCGGGCTGCCCAAGGTCGAGGGCGTCATCGGCAACCCGCTGTCGCCCTATGCCGTGACCAAATACCTCGACGAGCTGTACGCCAGCGTGTTCACGCGCACCTACGGCATGCAGACCATGGGCCTGCGCTATTTCAACGTGTTCGGCGCGCGCCAGGACCCCAACGGGGCCTATGCCGCCGTCATCCCCAACTGGGCGCAGAAGATCAGCCGCGGGGAGGTCTGCCTCATCAACGGCGACGGCGAGACCACGCGCGACTTCTGCTACATCGCCAACGTCGTGCAGGCCAATCTGCGCGCGGCCCTGTTTCCGGCCGAAGGCCCGGCGCACGAGATCTTCAACGTCGCCTACGGCGAGCAGACCTCGCTCAACCAGCTTCACGGCCTGCTGGGCGAGAACCTCAAGGCGCTGAACCCGGAACTGGTCTTGCTGCCACCCACCTACCGCGATTTCCGCAAGGGCGACGTGCGCCATTCCCTGGCCGACATCGCCAAGGCCAGGGACATGCTCGGCTACGCGCCGACGCACAGCGTGCGCCAGGGACTGCGCGAGGCGATGCCCTGGTACCTCGCGCAAACCAGCCTCGCCTGCGCCTGAGGCGGCGCGCCGCGTATCTCAGCCGGGATACGTCGGGAGTTCGATGACGTAGGTGTCCACCGCCGCCCCGGGGTTCACGACCGGGTTGGAGGGATCGGCGTTGCCCCAGTCGCTTTGCACCAGGATGCGTGTACCGCTGGGGCTGAGCGTGACATTCGTTTGCGCCCAGTAGTTGTTTACTGGCGCGCTGGTGTAGTAGCCCGTGCTGCGATGGTGGCAGAGCCGGAACACCTGGCCGGTGTTGGCATTCGCCAGCACGACCTCCTGGTCGAGGACGGTGGCTGTATTCGTTGGGGCGGACGTCGCTGACCCGTTGCCGTAGGGATTGCCGGTGATGCCGCAGACCGCCCAGCCGGCGTTCATGTAGGCGGTAGCCCCCGTCAAGGCACCGGTCCTCGGGTAGCTGTAGCCGTTGGCCTCCCCGACCAGCGTGGTCACGGCGCCGGTCTGCAGATTGGCCACGATCATGTTGCCGTTGCCGCCCGTGCTGCGGCTGTACTGCGCACCCACCATAAGGTCTTCGCCCTGGGCATTTTGCGCGGTGCTGACGTGCTCGGAAGCGTCGAACCCTACGGATCGCAGCAGGGTGCCGTCTGGGCCGATGACGCCGGTGACGGCGGTGGGGGTTTGCGCGCCGGCGGGGTTGGGCCAGCCCCAGCCGTTGCCTGAAAGCAGGGCAAAGGGCGTCGTCCCCCGCGCTTGCGCAAGCGGCACCTGCGATGCGTTGTAGAGGATGAACGCGCCCGTGGTCTGGTTGTAGCCGAAGACATTCAGCGCCAACTGGCCGCCGATATTGGCAATGCCGCCGGCTCCGAGTCCCCAGATCTGCTGTCCCTGCGCGTTGTGGCCGAGCGCGTACGGATAACCGCAGCGCACGGGGCCGGTCGTCGGCCAGCCGAGCTTCGTGATGTCGGGCAGGAAGTCGTGGATCACCGTCACCGCCTCGGTATTCACGTTCATCGCCACCATGTGCATGACAACTCCCGAGCTATCGGTGCGGTTGTCGATGTAGTAGAGCGTGCTCGGCTGGGTGTGATCCCAGTAGAACTGCTCGATGTCGGCCGGGTTGATCGGCAGGAACTTGATGAAGGCGTAGGTCTTGCCGTCGAACATGGCCCAGCCCTGCGTGTTCCCGCTTTGGTAGTTGTAGGTCGTGACGTACAGGATGAAGTAGCTTTCGTCGCAGTTCCAGGCCTGTGCGGTCGGATAGGCGGGCGCGGCGACGGATGCCTTGTATTGCCCCCCTGACAACCCGTTGGCGATGTCGGTGATGCGTAGCATGGTCGTGCCGAAGTCGGGGTCCTTGAACCGCACCCCGACGGGCTGCTTGACGAGAGGTGAATAGGAAACCGGGGCGGTGCCGTACGCCTTCAGCCCGGTGCTGAGATCGATATTGCTCTGGGGTGGCAGCGTGTAGGACGTGCTGTTTTGAGGCGATGAGGCCGCATTGGCGCCTCCGCCGCCACCGCCACAGGAAGCCAAGGCGCTCATGGCGGGAACAGCGAGTAAGGATTGCTGGATGAACTGGCGGCGAGTTTGCCTCATGGGGAATACTCCAAAGCTGCAGGAATGGATGTCGACATTCCCCCCGAGTGATGCTTCGTTGTCTGTCGTTCCACCACGGGCGCAGGTCTGAAGTCCCGGACGTGTCGATGGCCGACTTGGCTCTTTTTGTGCTTGGCTGAAGTCCGAAAGACCATGCGTATCGTGCGAATTGCAAGACATGTTTCGTAACACAGCCAGGCTACCGGCACCGACTATACCAAAGAGGAATGAAACACCGAGGCCCTTTGGCGCATGGCAACAGTCGGCTTGGAAGCGGGGCCGCGCAGCGCGAAGGCACGCGGGCTGGCTCAACGGACGTCCGCATCCGGCCGATGGGTCAGGGGCACCGGGTCGAGCGGCTCAGGCCGCGCCGTGCGCCGCACCAGCAGGAAATCCCTGGACGGGGCCTCCCAGTAACGGTAGATCAGCAGGGACATGCCGATCAGGGTTCCGGTGACAAGTGGAACCAGCAGCGTGGACAGTATCGGCTGGGTCGTGCCCAGGACGCTCTTGAAGACTTCGAGCAGGGCCACGCCGACATCCTGATGCAGCAGGTAGAGGCTGTAGCTGGCGACGCCCACGGCCGCCAGCGGCGGCGATGCCAGCCATGCCACCCAGCCCGGGCGCAGCAGCATGGCCAGGAACAAGCCATAGAAAAGGGGCAGCGCGGCGAGCGGCGCCAGCGATGCGGCCGGGTCCGCCATCTGCAAGGCGAGCAGGGCCAGGGTCGCCTCGGCCAGCAGGAGCCAGCCGATTCGGCTGGCATGGTCGCGGTACAGCGCGAAGAAGCCGATGCCGGCGACGAACCACGGCAGGGCGTCGAGCGCGAAGATGAAGTCGAGACCCCAGCGGTGCGGCACGTTGAGCACATGCATCAGGACCGACGCGCTGACCAGCGCGCCGAACAGCCAGGCCACGGCGCGGAAAAAGCGCGGGCCGCCGGCCGAGAAATACAGCAGGCTGATCCACAGATAGAACTTCACTTCCACGGCCAGCGACCAGTACGAACCGTCGATGGCCTTGAAGTCGCCGCCGAACAACTTCGACCAGATGAAAGGGTCGGTGAAGCTCAGGCTGGGCAGGAAGTCGCGCAGCTGCGGGTTGAACGCGCTCTGCGGCAGCATCGCGACCAGCGCGAAGGTCAGCACCGAGCACAGCAGCATGGTGGGAAACAGTCGCGCGAAGCGCTTCAGCGCGAACTGCCCGACCGTGCGGCAGCGGAACAGCGTCATGCTGATGACGAAGCCCGAAATGATGAAGAACAGTTCCACGCCCAGGTAGCCATACTGGAAGATGGGGAACTGCGCCCCGATTCCGCCGTAGGGATAGAGGTTGACCGGGGACATCGGCGGTGTCCAGCGCACGAAGTAGTGAAAGCCGATCACCAGCAGAATGGCGATGGCGCGGAAGCCGTCGAGAACCTTGAGGCGGTGCGGGTCTTGCATGGATCGTTTCCCCGGTCCCCGCGGCAGTTTCAAAAGAGACGGGGCTTTGTATGGCCCACTGTGTGTGGGCGCTGTCCCGGTCCCGTTGGCCGAAGCTCCGGCTCCTCAGCCACTGTGCGCGCGCAGGTGGCGCCGCAGCGGCAGGTTGTCATGGCAGTGGAATGGCGTTGACCGAGCCGCTGTTGCCATCGGTGAAGTACAGATAGGTGTTGTCGTGCGTGAGCAGAAAAGGCTGGTAGGGACTCACGCTGCTCGTCGCAAGAATGGCGCCGCTGGTGGCGTCGACCTTGCTGATGGTCTTGGACAGGTAGTCGGCCACGTACAGGTAGCCGCCGGAACCGGTGATACCGCCCGGGTTGTTGAAGGTGAGCAGCGTGGAGGCTGGACCCGGTGTGCCGCTGGTCGGGATGGCCCACTTGAGGATCGTGCCGTTCTGGTTGGTGGCATACAGATTATTGGCGCCGTCGGCATACACTCCGTACGGGTACGTGCCCGGCGTTGGGTAGGTCGCGATATTGGCGCCCGTCGTTGAAAATTGCAGAGATCG
>JAJXUC010000072.1:18143-18768 GCA_021783435.1 Pseudomonadota bacterium
GCCATGGTTGGCGACGAATAGCGAATTTCCGTCGGCCGACAATACGAGCCCGTCCGGATTGTTGAGGCCGCTCGCCAATGGCGTGACGGCGCCCGTGGCAATGTTGACGGCGTCGATGAACCCAGGGCCCGGCTGGCTGTTGACCACCGGGCCTGACCAGTTCGCGACGTAAAGGGTGGTGCCGTCCTTGGAAACCGCCAGGCCCGTGGGTTGGGTGAGCGGTGGCGCGCCGCTCGGGTAGGTCAGCTGGATCGAGACCATCGGGTAATTCGGCGGGGTGAGGGCAATGGCGCTGATCGATGCCCCGCTGGTGTTGGCCACGTACAGGGTGGAGCCATAAACAGCGACGCCCTGCGGATAGCTCAGCCCGGTCACACTGACGGATTGGGGCTGCCCCGTGGCTGTGCCGCCGCTCGAAGACGACCCGCCGCCACTGGTGGACGTGGAGCCCCCGCTTGGCGCGCCAGGCGCGACGACGACGACATTGCTCGGCGGGGTGTTACTGGTCCCGCTCGTTGGCGCCGGTGTGCCGCCGCCCCCGCCCCCTCCGCCACAACCCGCGAGAGCCAGCGTCAGCGCCAGGATGGGCCAGTGGGCAAGCTTTGGCATGTCGAGAACCCCTTCA